>NZ_JBFUFR010000001.1:0-343025 GCF_056403315.1 Roseateles sp. P2_H4
CTGACGGCCCGTGCCGGCCGGGTGGCGCCGTCGTCGCGCACGCGCTCGCCCCCCAGCAGCGCCAGGTGGGCGAGCAGGCTGGCCGCCAGCGCGAGCAGGGCGGCGCGGGGGAAGAGCAGGCCGGCGCGCATCGCACAATGCTGCCATCACCCCGGATCTCCGCCCATGAAACTCGCCAGCTACGCCGACGGCTCGCGCGACGGCCATCTCGTCGTCGTGTCGCGCGACCTGACCCAGGCGCATTACGCCACCGGCATCGCCACGCGCCTGCAGCAGGTCCTCGACGACTGGGGCTTCCTCGCTCCCCAGCTCGAAGACCTGGCCGTGCAGCTCAACCACGGCAAGCTGCGCCACGCCTTCGCCTTCGAGCCCGAGAAATGCGTGGCGCCGCTGCCACGCGCCTTTGGCTGGGCGGTGGTCGATGCCGATGGCGGCGTGCGGCGCGAAGCCGGCCAGTTCCAGGCCTCGCACCAGCCCCTGAAGGCGCCCGCAGCCTGCGAGCCGGTGCTGGCCGCCATCAGCGGCGACCTGGCTGCCGCCAGCGACACCGCTGCCGCACTGGACGCGCTGCGCCTGCTGACTTTCGCCGTGGACTGGCGCCTGGACGGCGAATTGATCGCCACCCACTGCGCGCCGCTGGCCGTCACACCCGATGAGCTGGGCGAGGCCTGGGCGGGCGGCCGCCTGCAGGCCCGGCTGAACGTGCTGCACAACGGCGCCAAGCTCGACCCGCGTGATGTGGCTGCAGCGCCCGGTGAAGTGCTCGCGCGGCTGGCCCGCCTGCGTTCGCTGCGTGCCGGCCAGCTCGCCGGCGCGACCCTCGGCAGCCTGGAACTGCCGCTCGCCGCCGGCGACAGCCTGCGTCTGGACCTCAAGTCCGCCGAGGGCGCCAGCCTCTTCGGCGCCATCGACCTCGACCTCGCACCCCCGCCCGCCCTCGTATGAGCCAAGCCATCATCATCGACACCGACCCCGGCCAGGACGACGCCATCGCCCTGCTGCTGGCCGCCGCCAGCCCCGAGTTGGAGCTGCTCGGCGTGACGACGGTGGCCGGCAACGTGCCGCTGGCGCTGACGACACTGAACGCCCGCAAGGTCATGGAACTGGCCGGCCGCCGCGACGTGCCCATCTGCGCCGGCGCCGACCGGCCGCTGGACGTGCCGCTGGTGACCGCCGAGCATGTGCATGGCGATACCGGCCTGAACGGCGTCGAGCTGCCCGAGCCGACTCTTGGCCTCGACCCGCGCCATGCGGTGGACTTCATCATCCAGACCCTGCGCGAGCGCGAGGCCGGCACGGTGATGCTGTGCCCGCTCGGCCCGCTGACGAATATCGCGCTGGCCCTGCGCCAGGCCCCCGACATCGCGGCGCGCATCCGCCGCATCGTGCTGATGGGCGGCGGCTTCTTCGAGGGCGGCAACGTCACGCCGGCGGCCGAGTTCAACATCTACGTCGATCCCCAGGCCGCGCATGAGGTCTTCACCAGCGGCGTGCCCATCACGATGGCGCCGCTGGACGTGACCCACGAAGCGCTGACGACGGCGGCCCGCATCGAAGCCATCCGCCACCTGGGCAACCGCGTCGGCGGCGTCGTTGCCGCGTGGATGGAGTTCTTCGAGCGCTTCGACGAAGAGAAATACGGCCAGGACGGCGGCCCGCTGCACGACCCCTGCGTGATCGCCTGGCTGCTCAAGCCCGAGCTGTTCAGCGGCCGTGACTGCAATGTGCGCGTCGAGACGCAGAGCGAACTCACGCGCGGCATGACTGTCATCGACTGGTGGGCCGTGACCGGCCTGCCGGCCAACGCCCAGGTGTTGCGTCATGTCGACGCGGACGGCTTTTTCGCGCTGCTGACGGAGCGCCTGTCAGCCTTGCAGTGAGCGAGCCACCAGCTTGAAGTCCGGGTCTTCCGGGAAGGGCTTGACCGTGAACCCGAGGCCGCGCATCAGCTTGAGCATGTCGCTGTTGTTCGTCAGCACCAGCCCTTCGATGTCGGCCAGGCCCTTCTCGCGCGCGGCGTCGGTGATGCCTTCCATCAGCCGCGAGCCCAGGCCCTTGCCGCCGAAATCGTCGGCCACCAGCAGGCTGAACTCGCAGCTGGTCTGGTCGGGGTTGGTGATGATGCGCGACACACCGACGATGCGCTCGGCCTCGTCGAAACCGCCGTCGTCGCGTGCCGTGCGCTCCGTGAAGACGGCCACCAGCGCCATCTCGCGGTCGTAGTCGATCAGCGTGAGGCGCGCCAGCAGCCCCGGCGGCAGCTCCCGGATCGCGCTGGCGAAGCGGAAGTAGCGGCTCTCGGGCTTCAGGCCGCGCACCAGGTCCTGCAGCATCTGCGCGTCGTCCGGCCGCACGGGGCGCACCGTCACCTCGCCACCGCCGGCCAGCGGCCAGACCTGCTCGAAGCGCGCCGGGTAGGGCAGGATGGCCAGGTGCGGGTAGTCGAAGGCGCGCGGGCTGCCGGCCTGTTGGCCTGGCTGCAGCACGATGCGCGCATCCACCGCGACGGCGCCGGTCTCGTCGACGATCAGCGGGTTGATGTCCATCTCGCGCAGTTGCGGGAACTCGCAGACCATTTCGCTGACGCGCAGCAGCACGCGCTCCAGCGCCTCCAGGTCGGCCGGAGGGCCGCCTTGCCAGCCCGCCGTCAAGGTCTCGGCGATGCGGGCGCGCTCGATGAGGCGGCGGGCCAGGAACTGGTTCAGCGGCGGCAGTTCCATGGCGCGGTCGGCAATCAGTTCGATCATCGTGCCGCCGGCGCCGAAGACGATGGTCGGCCCGAAGGCCTCGTCGGTCACCAGGCCGACGCAGACCTCGTGGCCTCCTCGGCCTCTGTGCGCGCGGGCCATCTTCTGCACCGTCACGCCGTTGATGCGCGCCTGCGGCTGCAGCCGCTTCACGCGCGCCACCATCTCGTTGAAGGTGTCGCGCGCTGCGGCGCCGCTCTGGATGTTCAGCGCCACGCCCTGCACGTCGGTCTTGTGCGAGATGTCGGGCGAGTCGATCTTCAACGCGACAGGAAAGCCCATTTGCGTGGCCAGCATCATGGCCTCGTTGGCGCTGCGCGCCAGCACCGTCTGCGTGACCGGGATGTGGAAGGCCGCCAGCAGCGCCTTGCTCTCCATCTCGGTCAGCGTGCGGCGGCGCTCGGCCAGCACGCTCTCGATCAGCAGCCGCGCGGCCTCGACGTCGGGCAAGGCCAGGTTGGACATCGGCGGCGGTGTCTGCAGCAGCAACTGCTGGTTGGCGTAGAACGATGCGATGTTGCCGAAGGCGCCCACGGCCGCCTCGGGGGTGCGGAAGTTGGCGATGCCGCCATCGTTGAGCACGCGGCGGGCTTCCTGCACGGAGKCGTCGCCCATCCAGCAGCCCAGCATCGGCTTGGCCGTGGCGGCCTTGGCCGCGACGACGGCGCGCGCCACGTCGGCGGCGTCGGAGCCGATCTGTGGCGCGTAGACGGCCAGCACGCCGTCGATGGCCGGGTCGGCCGCAGCAGCCTCCAGCGCGAGGCGGAAGTGCTCCGGCGTGGCTTCGGCCGACAGGTCGAGCAGGTCGGCCAGCGAGGCGCGCCTGGGCAGCTGTGGCGAGAGGGCGCGTGCGCCATCGGGCGACAGCCGGCCAAGCTGCAAGCCGATCTCGCTGACCCAGTCCGCCGCCAACACGCCCGGACCACCCCCGTTGGTGACGATGGCCAGGCGCCTGCCGACAGGCCGGTAGCGCGCGGCCAGGCATTTGGCGGCCGAGAACAGCTCCACGAAGCTGCGCACACGCACCGCGCCGGCGCGACGCAGGGCGGCGTCGAAGACGTCATCACTGCCGACGATGGCGCGGCAATGCGTCAGCGCGGCCTCGTTGCCGGCGCTGCGCCGGCCCGCCTTGAGCACAACGACCGGCTTGGCGTGGGCCGCCGAGCGCAGTGCACTCATGAAGCGGCGTGCGCTGGAGATGCCTTCCAGGTAGACGACGATGCTCTGCGTGCGGCTGTCGCTGGCCAGGAAGTCCAGCACCTGGGCCAGGTCCACCGCTGCGTTCGGGCCCAGCGACACGACCTGGCTGAAGCCGACGTGGTTCTGCTGCGCCCAGTCCAGCATGGCCGAGGTCAGCGCGCCGGACTGCGACACCAGCGCCAGCGACCCCTCGGCCGCCAGCGGRCCGGCGGCACTCGCGTTGAGCTTGAGGTGGGGGCGCTGGAAGCCCAGGCAGTTGGGACCCAGCAGATGCATGCCCTCACGCCTTGCGATGCGCTTGAGCTGGGCGGCCTGCTCGGGCTCCACGCCGTCGCTGACGATGAGCGCCGAGCGGCAGGCGATGCGACCGGCCACCTCCAATGCCGCGGCGATCTCCTCGGGCGGCAGCGCGATGATGGCCAGGTCGGCCCGCGAGCGCGCCAGATCGCCCAGCGTACCCGTCGTGTCGCCGTGCAGGAACTGCGGCGGGTAGGCGCCGGGGGCGGCCGCCAGCGCGGCGCGCAGCACGCGCGCCTGGCGGGTCTGGCGCTCGGGATCATCCGGTGGGCCGGCGAAGACCACCACCGAGCCCGGCATGAACAGCGGCGTGAGGAAGTGGTGATCCATTCGAGGAACTCTAGTCGGCGCCGATCAGCACCTGGACATGGGCCGCGACGCTGCGCGCCAGCGGGCTGAGGACGTAACCGCCTTCGAGGCAGGAGATGACGCGGCCGCGGCAGTGGTGCTCGGCGACGTCCATCAGCTGGCGCGTGACCCAGGCGTAGTCGGCGTCGACAAGGCCCAAGTTGCCCATGTCGTCCTCGCGATGGGCATCGAAGCCGGCGCTGATGTAGATCAACTCGGGCCGGAAGCGTTCCAGCGCCGGCAGCCAGTGCTGGGTGACGGCGGCGCGGAAGGCCTCGCTGCCGCTGCGCGGCGGCAGGCCGACGTTGACCATGTTGGCTGCGTCCTTCAGCGAGCGGGCGTCGGCGCCGTTGAAGGGGTAGAGGCCGATCTCGAAGATGCTGCACATCAGCACGCGCTCGTCGCGGGCCAGGATGTCCTCGCTGCCGTTGCCGTGGTGGACGTCGAAGTCGACCAGGGCCACGCGCGTGAGGCCATGCACGTCCAGCGCGTGGCGGATGCCGACGGCGACGTTGTTGAAGAAGCAAAAGCCCATGGCCGCGTCATGTTCGGCATGGTGGCCGGGCGGGCGAACGGCACAGAAGGCGGCCGGCACCTGGCCGCCCAGCACCAGGTCCGTCGCCAGCACGGCGGCGCCGGCGGCGCGCAGGGCGGCGGGCAGGGTGTAAGGGTTCATGCAGGTGTCCGGGTCCACCTGCACATAGCCCTGGGTGGGCGCTGCGTCGAACATGCGCCGCACGTGCAGGGCCGTATGCGCCCGCTCCAACTGGGCCTGGGTGGCCTGGGGCGCGTCATGGGGCAGCATGTAGTCCAGCAGGCCGCGTGCCAGCAGGGTGTCGGCGATGGCGTTCAGGCGCTCGGGGCATTCGGGGTGGCCTTTGCCCATGTCGTGACGGAGGCAATCGGGATGGCTGATGTAGGCGGGCAGCATGGCTTGTCTCCGGCGCGGCGTCTGTCATCCGGCTCTGGCGGCCATGCTAGGCAGGCTGGCCGGCGCGGTGTTGACTCAACGCAAGCCGCGCGGAATCGCCTCTGACTTTGGTGGTGAAATCTGCGTGTCGACATCATTTATGCCTCAGTGCAAAATCGCGTCGACAGGGGCTTGCCGACAGAGCGCGTAGCGCCACGGACCGCATTCGCAGCGGATGCAGCCAGGAGATGCCGGTGCCAAGCCGCGAAAAATTGCTCGAAGTGATCGCCATCCAGACCGAGGTGGCTCGTCTGGGCCTGGATCTGGGCGGGCTGATGAGCCTGGTCGTGCAGCGCACATTGAGCCTGGTGGGCGCCGACGGGGCGGCCGTCGAGCTGGCCGAGGGCGACGACATGGTCTACCGCGCCGCGGCCGGCATGGCCCGTGGCAGCCTGGGCCTGCGGCTCAAGCGTGGCGCCAGCCTGTCGGGCCTGTGCGTGCGCGAGGGCCATGCCCTGCACTGTGACGACGCGCTGGCCGACCCCCGCACCGACCGCGCGGCCTGCGAGAAGCTGGGCCTGCGCTCCATGGTCGTCGTGCCGCTGCGCCATCAGGGCGAGACGGTGGGCGTGCTCAAGGCCATGTCCAGCCAGGTGGCTCATTTCAATGACCGCCATTTCGCATTGCTGGAGCTGCTGTCCGACCTGGTCGCCGCAGCCATGTATTTCGCCACCCGGTATGCCCCCGGCGAGCTCTTCCACAAGGCGACGCACGACGGTCTGACCAACCTGCCCAACCGCTCCCTCTTCCTCGACCGGCTGCGCTCCTCCCTGTCCCAGGCTGGGCGCGATGGTCAGCCCTTGGCTGTGCTGATGCTGGACCTGAACGGCCTCAAGCCCATCAACGACAACCATGGCCATCGCGTGGGTGACGCGGCCCTTTTGGAGTTCGCCGGACGGCTGAACGCCAGCGTGCGTCAGTCCGACACGGCGGCTCGCCTGGGCGGTGACGAGTTCGGCATTCTGTTGCGGCCCCTGGCCCCTGAAGGCGGGCTGGAGGCGACGATCGCCCGCCTGCGCCAGCAACTCAACGGCGACTTCCACTTCGAAGGCCGCAACCTGCCGCTGGCGGCCAGCCTGGGTGCGGCCTGCTTCCCCGAAGATGGCAGCGATGTCGTGCAGCTGCTGGAACTGGCCGACCAGCGCATGTACCGCCAGAAGCGCGAGATCCAACGCGCGCTGCAGCACGTCGTCGCAGCCTAGAACGGGCGATGGCAAGATGGGGCTCCCCCGTCCGGAGCCTGTCACCATGCAACGCCGCCTCGTCATCGTCAGTGCGCCCGCTCTCCTGCTGCTGCGTCCGGCCTGGGCACTCAACCTCAGCGAGGGGGACGCCAACGCCGGCATCCGCACGGCCCTGGAGCGCGGCGCCAACTCGGCCGTGGCCTTGCTTGGCAAGCAGGACGGCTTCCTCGGCAATCCCCTCGTCAAGATCGAGCTGCCCGGCTATCTGAAGGACGCCGCCAAGCTGCTGAAGGCCACCGGCCAGGGCAAGAAGCTGGACGAACTCGTCACCGCGATGAACCGCGCCGCCGAGGCGGCGGTGCCGGCCGCCAAGCCCCTGCTCGTCAAGGCCGTCAAGGACATGAGCGTCGACGACGGGCTGAAGATCCTGAAAGGCGGGGACGACTCGGTGACGCAGTTCTTTGCCGGCAAGACGCGTGAGCCGCTGGGCCAGCAGTTCCTGCCCATCGTGACCAAGGCGACCGAGAAGGTGTCGCTGGCCGACAAGTACAACGCCGTCGCCAAGAAGGCCGGCGGCTTCGGCCTGGTGAAGGGCGACGAGGCCAACATCCAGCAGTACGTGACCGCCAAGGCGCTGGACGGCCTCTATCGCATGATTGCCGAAGAGGAGAAGAAGATCCGCCAGGACCCGGTCGGCACCGGCAGCGCCATCCTCAAGAAGGTCTTCGGCGGCCTTGGCTAGAGGCCGTGTGCCTGGTGCCACTCGGCCAGCGAGTGGTCCGGGTACGCATCGAAACGCGGGTCCTTTGGCGAGCCTTCCACCTCGACCCAGTCCGCCTTGGAGCCCACCATGCAGTGCACATGCTCAGGTGGCGTCGGCAGCGGCGTGTCGATGGCGCTGGCGTGCGGGTGCACGAGCTCGGGCCAGGTCGGGTCCCACAGCCACAGGGCGCTGCCGCATTTCATGCAGAAATAGCGTCGCGCGCTGCTCTTGTGCTTGCCCTTGCCCGACTTGTCGGGCAGCTTGGCGCGGTAGATGCGCAGATGCCGCTTGCCCTTGACCTTCATCGACAGCGTCTTCGCTCCGAGGTTGATCGCATAGCCGCCCGCACCGGCCGTCTTGCGGCAGATGGAGCAGTAGCAGCGCATGAAAGGGACGGGCGAATCCGCTTCGACGGAGAACCTGATCTGGCCGCAATGGCATGAGCCTTCGAGGTGCATTGGGCTGGCCTTTCCAAGAGATGGCGTGCAGGTGGCCATGATGGCCGACAATCCCGGCCCTTGCCTGTTTGCTGCCGCTTCGGCGGCTTTGCGATGAATTCCGATCTTCCCGATCCCGTCACCCCGTCCGAAGAACCGGCAGCCGCTGCGGCTGCGCCCGTGTCCGCGCCAGAGGCGACGCCCGCCACCGAGAGCGTGTCCGAGACGCCCGCCGACGCTGCGCCGGCTGTTGCCGAGGCCGCGCCCGCTGCATCGGCGGCAGACGCCACGGCCGAGCTGAAGGCCCTGTTCCCGGCGCTGTTCACCGGGAGGCCGAAGCCGGTCAAGCTGCGCGTGCAGGCCGACATCCAGGAGCGTGCGCCCGGCAAGTTCAGCAAGGCCCAGCTCAGCGCCTTCCTGCGCCGCTACACCGGTAGCACCGGCTATCTGATCGCGCTGACCCAGGCCAAGACCCGTTTCGACCTCGACGGCCAGCCGGCCGGCGAGATCACCGAGGAACACCTCAAGGCGGCCCAGGAAGAGCTGGCCCGCCGCCGCGGCCTGAAGCAGGAACGCGAGCAGGTGGAGCAGGAGCGCCACCAGCTGGAAGCGCAGCAGCGCCGCAACCGCGGCCAGCTGCTGTGGGACTTCGAGCGCACGACGCTGACCGAGGCCAACTTCTGCGTGCTCAAGGGCGTCGTGCCCGAAGAGCTGCCAGGCCTGCTGGAGATCGCCCGCAAGGAGCGCGCCGAGGCCCCGCCGGCACCGCCGCGTGAGGCGCGTCGCGACGGCCCCCCGCCGCGACGTGATGACCGACGTCCCGGCGGTGGTGGTCGACCGGAAGGCCGCCGCGATGATCGTCGTGAAGGCGGCCGCCCGCCCCAGCGCCAGGGGCAGGGCAGGAAGCCCGACCAGCCGCGTCGTGATCAGGCCGCCAAGCCCAAGGCTCCCGAGGCCGCTCCGGCCCAGGAGGCTCAGCCGCCTGGCAAGGATCAGGCGACCGAGTAATCAGGCCGAATACCGCTGCTCCAGGTAGGCGAGCAAGGTGCGGATCGTCTGCGCCTCGCCGCCCACCGGGCGGCCAGGGCGCGGCGCGTCGTTCCAGGCGAACAGGTCGACGTGCAGCCAATCCTGCTGGGCCGGCAGGAAGTCTTCGAGGAACAGCGCGGCGTTGATGGCGCCGGCCAGCGGGCTCTTGCCGGTGTTGACGATGTCGCCGATGGTGCTCTCGATGCCCGAGTGATACGGCGCCCACAGCGGCATATGCCAAAGCGGGTCGTCCAGCTTCAGGCCCAGGTCGACGAGGTCGCGGGCCGTGTCCATGTGCTTGGCGAACAGCGCCGGCAACTGGGCGCCCAACGCCACCCGCGCGGCACCGGTCAGCGTCGCCAGGTCGATGACGAGGTCGGGCTTGCCTTCGGCGGCATAGGCCAGCGCGTCGCAGAGGATGACGCGGCCTTCGGCATCGGTGTTGCCAATCTCGATGTGCAGGCCCTTGCGGGTCTTGATGACGTCGCCGGGCCGGTAGGCGTTGCCCGAGATCGAGTTCTCGACCGCCGGGATCAGCAACTGCAGCCGCACCGGCAGCTTGAAGGCCATGATGAGGCCGGCCAGGCCCAGCGCATTGGCCGCACCGCCCATGTCCTTCTTCATCTGGCGCATGCCTTCGCCGGGCTTGATGTTCAGGCCGCCGGTGTCGAAGCAGACGCCCTTGCCGACCAGGGCCAGCTTGGGGTGCTTGGGATTGCCCCAGTTCACCTCGATCAGGCGAGGTGAGCGCGTGCTTGCGCGGCCAACGGCGTGAATGCTGGGGAAGTTCTTCTTCAGCAGCGCGTCCCCGACGGTTTCGGTGAAGGTCGCGTCGTACTGCTTGGCCAAGGCCTTGGCGGCGGCGGACAGCTCGGCCGGGCCCATGTGCTCGGCGGGCGTGTTGACGAGGTCGCGCGTGGCGGTCATGGCCGTCGCCAGCGCGATGCCGCGCTCGGCGTCGCTGCCTTGCTTCAGCGCGAGCGTCGCCGGCGCCCGCTTGGCCGGCTTGTAAAGGTCGAAGCGGTAGCCGCCCAGCTCCCAGGACATGGCCGCCGCCTCGGGCAGCAGGGCCAGGCCGGCGTCATCCAGCTTGTAGAGCCCTTCCGGCAGGGCCAGCGGCAGATGGCTCAGCGCAAAGGGGTGGGCCGTGTGCGCCACGCCGGCAAACACCTGGGCGAGGCGGCCGTCGGCGCCGGGCAGCAGGGCGTGGCTGTCGGCGGCACCGACGAAGCCGACCGTCGCCAGCCAGGCGCGGGTGGCCTCGGGCAGGCTGGGGGCCAGGGCCTGGAAGGCAGCCCGGTCGACGACGGTGATGGGGGTGGCCTTGGCCGGGAGGGTCTTTTTGAGCTGGACGGTCATCGCGGGAATCCTGGGTTCCAAAACCGACATTGTCTTCACACCGGGTGACCGCAGGCCACAAGTGCAAAGAAGTGTGTTTGGCCTGTCAACCACCCCCGCCGGGCTGGCGTTGTGCCTCCCAATCGCGCCGCAATCGGCGTGAGACGGCCCCCAAGGGCCACCAGCCATCATGAAGATCCAGCCCCGCACCGAACACCAGCCGCGCCGCCTGCCCCTCCCCGAGGCGGCCTGGAGCGCCGAGGAATCCGTCGAAAAGGGCCGCAAGCACGAGGCCTTCGACACCGGCTTCTACAGCGGCGAGCGCCGCGGCCTGGCCCGCGCCATGCGCTTCGACCGCAAGCGCTGACACCCCCAGCGATCCACTTCCCAGCCCGCCGTCCGGCCCCGGACGGCGGGCTTTGTTTTGGGCCGATCGGGAAATCCTCCCGAATCCGGAGCGCCGACAACGCCGAGAATGCGCCCCCATGAAAGCCGCCCGCCGCTCCATCGCCTTCTTTTCCGGCCTCCTGCTTTACTGCTTCGGCGCGGGCGCCGCCATGAAGTACGCCAGCACCGGTCTGCCGCGCCAGGTCTATGCCCAGCTGGGTGGCCGCAACAGCCTGCCGGTGATGCTCGGCGAGGCCGTCGCCATTGCGGTACTGCTTTTCCTCGTCTCGCTGACCTGGGGATACCTGACGCTGCGGCCGCAGCGCCGCCGCCATCGCCCCTATGTCGCCTGGATGATGTCGGGCATCGGCGTGGCCTGGGCGGGCTGGCTGATCTTCGGCGCCTTCAGCTTTGCGCTGAAGCCGCGTGCCTATTCGGCGCCGCTGCAGAACATGCTGCTGTCGTCCAACGCGGCGCCGCTGTTCGGGGCGCTCAACATCTTCGGTGTCGTCGGCGGCGTCTGGCTGGCCGGCCGCCTGGCCAAGCGGCGCCAGGAAGGCCTGCCGAGCACGCGCTCGCGGCGTCGTGCCAGCGAGGAGGCGGCGGCCGCCGATGCGGGCGCCGACAGCACGGTGTCGACCATCGCGCCGCATTCCGTGTCGCCACCGGCGAACTGAGCCGCGACACCATGCCGCGCGCGGTCTGCCCGCGCTGCGAGCGCCCCGCCTCCACCTGCCTGTGTGCGACGCTGCCGGCGCCGCTGGCCGTGAGCACCGAGCTGCTGATCCTGCAGCACCCGGCCGAGGCCGGCCATGCCAAGAGCACCGCCGTTTTCCTGACGCTGGGCCTGTACCCGGCTGCGCGGCTGCTGCGGGGCGAGGCCTTCGACCCGGCGCTGGGCGGCCCGACCACGGCACTTCTTTACCCGGGCGAGGGCGAGCCGGCCAGGCCAGGCGACGTCGACCGACTCATCCTGCTGGACGGCAGCTGGCGCCAGAGCCGCCGCCTGTTGGCGGCCAACCCCTGGCTGGCCGCGTTGCCGCGGCTGAGCCTGCCGGAGCAGCCCGGCCGCTACGCGATACGCCGCGCGCACCGGCCCGGCCAGCTGTCGACTTTCGAGGCCGGTTTGCATGCCTTGGACCTGCTGGAAGGCGGGCCGGAACGCTTCGCGCCGCTATGGTCTGCGTTCGACGCATTTGTTCATGCGGGCCTGTCCCGGCGCGGTGAAAGCAGTTTGGCCTAGGATTTCAGGATGTTCTCGTTCCCGCGCCCCTTCCTTTCGGCCCTTCTGGCCGCTCCGCTGCTCGCGCTCGCCGCACCGCCCGAGGCAGCCACCGAGCATGTGCAGGCGCGCCTCGTTGCCAGCCAGGCCACGGTGGCGCCGGGCCAGCGCTTCACGGTGGCGCTGGCGCAGAACATCAAGCCGCACTGGCACACCTACTGGCTGAATCCGGGCGATTCGGGCCAAGCCACCAGCATCGACTGGCAGGGCACCGAGGCCGGCGCCATCCAGTGGCCCACGCCGTCCATCCAGGCCATCGGCCCCATCGTCAACTACGGCTACGAGGGCAAGCCCGCGCTGCTGGTCGACCTGACCGTGCCGGCCGACGCCAAGCCGGGCAGCCGATTCAAGCCGACGGCCGAGGTGCGCTGGCTGGTCTGCAAGGATGTCTGCATTCCCGAGCAGGTGTCGCTGGGCCTGGACCTGCCGGTGGGCGCCGAGGCCAAGGCCGGCGCCGACGCGGCCCAGGTCGAGGAGTGGCGCGCTGCCATTCCCAAGCCCGCCCCCTTTGCCGTGCAATTGAAGGCGGCCGCCCAGGGCGTGCAGCTCAGCGGGCCGGCCACTGGCGTCACCAAAGCGTATTTCTTCGCCGACACCTGGGGTGCCGTCGCGCACAGCGCACCGCAGGCGCTGAAGGCGCAGGGCGGCGGCTGGGCGCTGGATATTCCGGCCGGTGACGAACCTGTGCCGGCGGGCAAGCCGCTGTCCGGCGTCCTCGTGCTGACGACGGCGGCCGGCGAGCAGGCCTGGACCGTCTCCGCGCCCATGCCGCAAGGCGCCGGCAAAGGCCCCGGCCCGGCCGACCTGAGCGCACCGACCGCGGCCGCCGCGCCCACGCCCAGCCCCGAAAGCGACCTCGGCCTGCTGCCCGCGCTCGCGCTGGCCTTGGTGGGCGGCCTGATCCTGAACCTGATGCCCTGCGTCTTCCCGGTGCTGTCCATCAAGGCCCTGGCCCTGGTGCGCGAGGGCAACCACAAGGCGGAGGGCCTGGCCTACACGGCTGGCGTGCTGCTCAGCTTTGCCGCCCTGGCGGCCGTGCTGGTCGCGCTGCGCGCCGGCGGCCAGCAGGTGGGCTGGGGCTTCCAGTTCCATTCGCCGGTCTTCGTCCTCATCGTCAGCTATCTGCTCTTCCTCGTCGGCCTGAACCTGTCGGGGGTCTTCGACTTCGGCGGCAGCTTCACCGGCGTGGGCTCCAACCTGGCCGCTCGCCAAGGGTTGGCCGGCAGCTTCTTCACCGGCGTGCTGGCGGCCGTCGTCGCCACGCCCTGCACGGCGCCCTTCATGGGCGCGGCGCTGGCCTTCGCGCTGGCCCAGCCGGCCGCGGTGATGCTGGCCGTCTTTCTCGCCCTGGGCCTGGGCCTGGCCCTGCCCTTCCTGATCCTCGCCTTCTGGCCTGCCGCCCAGCGCTGGCTGCCGCGGCCCGGCGCGTGGATGGACAAGTTCAAGCAGTTCCTGGCCTTCCCGATGTATGCCGCTGTCGTCTGGCTGCTGTGGGTGCTGGCGCAGCAGGCCGGGCCGGATGGCGTGGCCATGGCCCTTGGCGGCCTGGTGCTGATCGCCTTCGCGCTGTGGGTGCGCCGAGCTGGCCAGGGCGTCGTCAGTGGCGTGGCCATGGTGGCCAGCTTTGCGCTGGCGCTGGGCGTGGTGCATTGGATCAAGCCGGTCGAGTTGACCGAGGTGCGCGCTGAATCCAACGTCGAGGCCTACAACGCCGAGCGCCTGGCCGAGTTGCGCGCTCAGAACAAGCCGGTCTTCGTCAACATGACGGCGGCCTGGTGCATCTCCTGCCTCGTCAATGAACGCGTGGCCCTGTCGCGCCCCGAGGTCAAGGAAGCCTTCGCCAAGGCCGGCGTGGCCTATCTGAAGGGCGACTGGACGCGCGAGGACCCCCACATCACCGCCGTGCTCAAGGCCCATGGCCGCTCGGGCGTGCCCCTCTACCTCTACTACGCGCCGGGTGCCGCCGAGGCCCAGGTGCTGCCGCAAATCCTCACCCCCGGCCTCATCGTCGAGGCTGTCTCCACGCCCCCCACCGCTTCCAGGAGTTCGACATGACCTTGCTTCGCCGCAGCCTGCTCGCCGCCCTGATCCTGCCCGCGCTGGCTCACGCCACCGCCAATGTCGACGCACCGGCGCCGACCTTCTCCGCCACCACGGCCGATGGCAAGACGGTCTCCCTGGCCGACTACAAGGGCAAGACGGTGGTGCTGGAGTGGACCAACCATGACTGCCCCTACGTGAAGAAGCACTACGGCGCCGGCAATATGCAGACCCAGCAGAAGGCCGCTGCTGCTCAAGGCGTCGTCTGGTTGCAGGTCATCTCCTCCGCGCCCGGCCAGCAAGGCTTCGTTGACGGCGCCGCCGCGCAGAAGCTCAATGCCGACCGCGGTGCCGCGCCCGCCGCGACGCTGCTGGACCCCAAGGGTGAGCTGGGCAAGCTCTACGGCGCGCAGACGACACCGCATATGTACGTCATCAAGGCCGATGGCACGCTGGCCTACAAAGGCGGCATCGACAGCCTGGCGACGTCCGACAAGGCCGACATCGCCAAGGCCGAGCCCTATGTGACCGAGGCCCTGGCCGCCGTGGCCGCCGGCCGCAAGGTGGAGAAGGCGTCGACGCGGCCCTATGGCTGCAGCGTCAAGTACGCGAGCTGAGATGAAGCCCCTCGGCCAGTCGCACACCGCTGGACGCGGTGCGTCTGACCGGTCCCCCGAGGGGACGGCGATGCTCGCGGCATCGAGCCGCGAGCACATCGCCAGACGGGCCGGCTCGGGAGCGGCCCAGCGCTCGGCCCGGAAGACCCCGGTTTCGTAGGGCGTGGGCAGCGCTCAGCGCAATCAAAAGCTGAGTTGATCAGAAGACAGACAGCCCCGTCTTCGCGACGAAGAGCTCCAGCGCCCGGCGGCCCAGCAGGGAGTTGCCTGTCGAGTCCAGCGCGGGCGACCAGACGCACAGGCTGAGCTCGTCGGGCACCACGGCGACGATGCCGCCACCCACACCGCTCTTGCAGGGCAGGCCGATGCGGAAGGCGAACTCGCCCGCTGCGTCGTAGGTGCCGCAGGTCAGCATCAGCGCGTTGACGCGGCGGGTCTGCGCTTCGCTGAGCACGGGCGTGCCGGCCAGCGGGTGGCGGCCGTCGCGACACAGATAGCCCGCGGCGCAGGCCACCTGCTCGCAGCTCATGCGAATAGCGCACTGGTTGAAGTAGACGTCCAGCACCGTGGCCACGTCGTTGTCCAGCGTGCCGAAGCCCTTCATGAAATTGGCCAGCGCGGTGTTGCGAAAGCCGGTGTCCGCTTCGGACTGCGCGACCTCCGAGTCGATGGTGACGGGCTCGCCGCAAAGCCGGCCCAGCAGCGCCAGCAGTTCGGTCTTGGCGTCACCCTGTGAGACCAGCCGGTCCGCGACCGCGATCGCGCCGGCATTGATGAAGGGGTTGCGCGGAATGCCGCGCTCCGTCTCCAGCTGCACCAGCGAGTTGAAGGGGCTGCCGGACGGTTCGCGGCCGATGCGATCCCACAGGGCCTCGTCCAGCGCGCGGATGGCCAGCGTCAGCGAGAACATCTTGGACATGCTCTGGATGGAGAAAGGCACCGCGCTGTCGCCTGCATGCGCCGTCTTGCCGCCCACCGTGCGCAGCGCGATGCCGAACTGCAGCGGCGACACGCGCGCCAGGGCCGGGATGTAGGTGGCGACCTTGCCACCGGCCGCGGCCAACTGCGGGCGCAGTTCGGCGTTGATCTCGTCGAGGATGAGCTGGAAGTCCATGGCGGCCATTCTGGCCCGGGACAATCGCACCACCATGCAAGCCCTGCTCGATGCCATCGCCGCGATGGCGGCCCTTCCCCAGGATGCCCGACGTCTCTTTCATGGCCGCGGCGGCCTGCACCCCGGCTGCGAACACCTGACGCTGGACGCCTACCCGCCTGCGCTGCTGCTGACCAGCTTCGAGCCGCTGGCCGATGACGCCCTCGCTGCCATCGGTGCGGCGATCGCCGCGCGCTGGCCCGAGGCGCCATGGGTCTTCCAGTGCCGGCAGGAAGGTGGCCGCGTCGAGACGCGGTTGATGGCCGATGTGCTGCCCGAGCCTCACGTCGTCACCGAGCTGGGTACAAGCTATCTCGTGCACCTGCTGCGCGGCCAAAACCATGGCCTTTTCCTCGATATGGCGGAGGGCCGGCGCTGGGTGCGCGAGCGGGTGGCGCCCGGCGACAAGGTGCTCAACCTGTTCGCCTACACCTGCGCCTTCTCGGTCGTGGCGCTGCAGGCCGGCGCGGCCGAAGTGGTCAACGTGGACATGGCGTCAGGCGCGCTCGCCATCGGCCGCAGCAACCATGAACTCAACGGTGTGAAGGCCAGCGCCAGGTTCCTGGCCCACGACATCTTCAACTCCTGGGGCAAGCTGACCCGCGGGGGACCTTACGACCTTGTCATCTGCGACCCGCCGAGCTTCCAGAAGGGCAGCTTCGTCGCCACCAAGGACTACGCGCGGCTCGCCCGGCGGCTGCCCGGGCTGTTGGCGCCGGGGGGCCATGCGCTGCTGTGCCTGAACACGCCCAAGCTGGGCCTGAACTTCCTGCGCGACGTGATGGCCGAGCACGCACCGGAGCTCGAGTTCGTCGAGAGGGTCGTGAACCCGCCGGCGTTTGCAGACGTGTCGGAAGACCGGGGACTCAAGGTGCTGGCCTACCGCCTGCCCTGAACCCGGGGCGGCCGCGCCTCAGCCCAACCGTCCCAGCTCCGCCAGCAGCTTGGCACGTGCCGCCGGGTCGTTGACGGCTTCCGCCAGCCGGTTGAAGAACACCGCGCGGCTGTCCGTGCCGGTGGCCGCGCGCTTGATCAGCACCTTGGCGATGGGCCCGACATGCTGGGCCAGCAGGGCCTGGGCCTTGTCCATGACGGCTTCGTTCAACGGGCCGCCAATCATCGTGCCGCCGCCGGATCCCGCCGTCGCGCCCTTGGAGCCACCCGCCGAGGGCGAACCCGCCGTGACGCCGCCCGCCGTGCGGTGGTGGTGGCCACCGGTGACCAGGCTGGCCTGGCCCAGGAAGGCGTCGCGTGCGCGCGGGTCGGTGACCTGCTCGGCCAGCTTGTTGTAGAGCTCGTTGATGTCGTGGCACTCGCGCGCAGCGCGGCGCACCAGCACGCTGGCAAGCGGGCCGACATGCTTGGCCAGCGTCAGCTCGGCCTGCGTGAGCTGGGCCTTGTCCCAGTGCGAGGGCGTGGGGGCGCTGGCGGTGCCGGCTGAGCCCACCGAGCCGCCCAGCGAGGTGCCGGCCAGGGACGGCGGTGCATGCGTCGGCGTGACCAGTGGCTGGGTGGGCTTGGCGCGCGCCGGCGCCAGCATGACGGTCTTTTCCCAGGACGACTCGTCGATGTCCTGGCCGATGCCGTGGGTCAGCGCCTGCTTGAATTCCTCGGCGGTGTCGAAGCGCTCGTCGGGGCGCTTGGCCAGGGCCCGGGCGATGATGGCGTCGAACCAGCCCGGGCGCTCGACGCCCTCGATGGTCGACGGCGGCTGGGGCATGTCGTTCACGACCTTGTACATCAGCGCCTCGGTCGTGCCGGCGAAGGGTGCGCGGCCGGTCAGCAGCTGGTACAGCACGACGCCGGCGCCGTAGATGTCCACGCGCCTGTCCATGGGCTTGCCGAGGAACTGCTCCGGCGCCATGTGGCTGGGCGTGCCCACCATGTAGTGGGTCTGGGTGAGGTTGGTGCTCTCGATGCGGGCGATGCCGAAGTCGGCCACCTTGAGCCGCCCGGCCGTCGTCATGATGATGTTGGCGGGTTTGATGTCGCGGTGCCAGACACCTTTCTCGTGCGCGTGGCCGAGGGCATCGAGCAGCTGGCTCATGATGCCGGGGATGTCGTTGTCCGTGAACCTGACCTTGGCGCTCAGATAGCTCGCCAGCGAGCGCCCCTCGACGAATTCCATCGCGATATAGGCCACGTTCTCGTCGCGGCCGAAGTCGTAGACGGCCACGATGCCGGGGTGGTGCAGACGGCCTGCGGCCTGCGCCTCGTTGCGAAAGCGCGAGGCCGGTGCGCCGGGGCTGTCGTCGTCGGCGTCGAGCTGGGTGCGGATGGTCTTCAGCGCGACGGTGCGCTGGATGTCGGGGTCGAAGCCCTTGTAGACGACACCCATCGCGCCTTCACCGAGGACCTCGGTGATGCGGTATTTGCCGAGTTTCTGCGGGTGCTTGGAGGGGTCAGGCATCGAGCAACTTCATGGCCTGCACGACGCTGGCGCGCATGCGGGAGAAGGAATCGGACAGGGTGGCGATCTCGTCCTTGCTGCTGGACTGGAATTCCGGCGCGTCCAGCTCGCCCTGGCTGACGCGGTCGGCCAGCGCCGACAGGCGGGTGACGGGGCGCACGACCAGCATCCACACCATCAGGTTCAGCACGATGCCGACGGCGACGAAGACGCCGATCAGCGAAGTGATGAAGACCTTGAAGGTCTGGTCGGCACGCTGCAGCGGCACGCCCAGGGGCACGGAGACGATCTGGGCGCCGATGACCTCGTTCAGGTTCCAGCCGAAGCCGTTGGCGGGGCCGTACTTGGCGACCATGGTGGCCGGCGCGGCCTCGACGCTGCTGTGGCAGGCCAGGCAGGCGGGGTCGGTGATGCGCAGCGGGCGGGCGATGTAGAGCGACGGGCCGGCGGGCGTGTCGCGCACGCCCGTCGTCTCCTTCAGGTCGGCCGCGCTGCGGAACTGGCCGACGATGTCGACCTCCCAGCTGGTGGCACGGTCACGCGGATTGGTCGGGTTCAGCGTCGCCTCCTTGTAGGCGAACTCGGGGTGCTTGGACAGCAGCGTGCCCAGCACTTCCGTGGCCGAGTAGCTCGGCACCGTCTGGGGCAGGAATTCATTCGCCATCTGGGACACGAGCAGCGGCTTGATCTGCGTGTTCGTGTAGGCGCGCACGGCCAGCGCCTTCTCCATCAGCATGCGCGCGCTCTCGACGACCTCCTGCTGGGCGTTGTTCTGCAGCAGATTGCGGGCGATGTAGCCGCTGAGCGCGATGCCCAGGCTCATCACGAGCAGGTAGACGAGATTGAATTTGGCGAGCAGTTTCATGGTGAATTTTCCCCCGAGGGCAGCAATGGTAGTGCGCTGACATGGCTGAGTGGCTGCGTGCTTGCTAGCGGTTCCCGGTGCAAATCCACAAAAGAAAAGGGCGCCCGACCGAAATCGGGCGCCCTTTGAAGGCTTGGGGGCGTCATCAACCCTTCACGCAGACCACCTGCTTGAGCGTGTGCACTACGTCCACCAGCTCGCGCTGGGCGGCCATGACGGCGTCGATGTCCTTGTAGGCCGCGGGCGTCTCGTCAATGACATCCTTGTCCTTGCGGCATTCGACGCCCTCGGTCGCGGCGCGGTGGTCGGCCAGCGTGAAGTGGCGCTTGGCGTCGCCGCGGCTCATGACGCGGCCGGCACCGTGGGAGCAGCTCTCGAAGCTGTCCGCGTTGCCCTTGCCGCGCACGATGTAGCTGCGCGCCCCCATGCTGCCCGGAATGATGCCCAGCTGGCCCTGCTTGGCGCTCACGGCGCCCTTGCGGGTCAGCCAGACCTGCTGGCCGAAATGGGTTTCCTTCTGCACATAGTTGTGGTGGCAGTTCACCGCCTCGATGTGGCTCTGGAAGTTCTTGCGGATGACCGTCTTCGCGGCCTCGATGACGCGCTTCATCATCAGCTCGCGGTTCAGCGCCGCGAACTTCTGCGCCCAGCTGACGCTGCGCACGTAGTCGCCGAAATAGCGGCTGCCTTCCTCGAAATAGGCCAGGTCACGGTCCGGCAGATTCGCCTGGTGGCGCATCGCGTCCTGCTTGGCCAGCTCGATGAACATCGTGCCGATGGAGTTGCCCACGCCGCGCGAGCCCGAGTGCAGCATGAACCACACGGCACCCGCCTCGTCAAGGCAGACCTCGATGAAGTGGTTGCCCCCTCCCAGCGTGCCCAGGTGCTGGATGTGGTTGGTCTTGGCGAGCTTGGGGTAGTCGCGGCACAGCTCGGTGAACTCGGGCTCCAGCTGCGCCCAGGCCGTGTTGACCGAGCCGGGAGGCTTCTGCCACGCGCCCGGGTCACGGTTGCCAGGCTGGCGGCCGTGGGGCACGGCGCGTTCGATGGCCGCGCGCAGCGGGCCCAGATTGTCGGGCAGGTCCTCGGCAGTCAGCGTGGTCTTGCAGGCCATCATGCCGCAGCCGATGTCCACACCGACCGCGGCCGGAATGATGGCCTTGACGGTGGGGATGACCGAGCCGACGGTCGCGCCGATGCCGAAGTGCACGTCCGGCATCGCGGCGATGTGCTTGAAGACGATGGGCAGGCGGGCCGCGTTCTGCAGCTGGCGCATGGCCTGCTGCTCGACAGGCACGCCCTGCGTCCACATCTTCAGCGGCACGCCGCCGGGGACGTCTTCGTGGATATGTTGGGGTTCCATGATCTGTTCCTTGGGAATTGTCGAGCGGACACCGCGGAACCGGCTTTGCCGGGCCGCTGGTGTCGCCCCTTGAGGGGAGCGGCGTAGCCGCTTCGGGGTGGTCTATTTCTGCAGCTTCACCAGCCCGTTGAGCACCTGGTCCAGACCTCCGAACACGGAGATCTTGTCGATGCGCTCGGCCACGCGTTCCAGCGTTTCCAGCTCCTTCAGGCGCAGGGCGACGGGGTTGTCCTCCATCACCTTGGCCGTGTTGAGCAGGGAGCGCGTCGCCGCGGTTTCCTCGCGGCGCCGGATCACGTTGGCTTCGGCGGCCTTGCCGGCCTCCACCACCTGGGCGAGGATGGTCTTCATCTCGCCCGGCAGCACGATGTCCTTCACGCCCACACCGTCGAGCTGCAGGCCGTAGCCAGCCAGCTTCGCAGTGACCTGGGCGGTCACGACCTCGTCGATGACCGACTTGTTCTCCAGCAACTCGTCCAGCGTGCGGGTGCCCACCGCCGCGCGGAGCCCGAACTGCAGCTCGCGGTAGAGGTGGTCCGCCGGCTTCGGAAGGGCCTGAAAGGCACGCAGCACGTCCGCCGAGCTCGCATAACGCCAGTTCGCGGAGAGGTTGAGCCGCAGCGCAACCTTGTCACGGGTCAGGATCTCCTGGCCCGTCACCTCCAGCGCCTGCAGCCGCAGGTCCACCAGCTCCACGGCCACGTTGCGGCCGAACTTCCAGAACGCGTGAGCGCCGGGTTCGAGCAACCGCTCCACCTTGCCGTCCACGCGCAGCAGCCCGGCGCCGTGCTCGGGCACCTCGACCTGCAGCAGGCCGGCCAGGCCGGTCACCGTGCGCGGCCGCAGCTGCGGCTGCGCCAGGCGAGCGGCGACGGCAGCCGGCAGCTCGGCGGACGCGCGGATGTCGAGCACCTCGACCTGCACGTCCACATGGCCGCGCCAGTACAGGCGCCGCGTGGCGGGCGGCAGCAGCTCGACCAGCACACCGTTCTCGGTCCGCAGGCCGACTTCGTGCTCGCCCAGTTCGACGCGCATGAACTCGGCGGCGACGACCTCGGGCTCCTTGGCCATCAGGTAGTCGGCCAGCGGGTGCACGAAGGCCGGTGCGCCGATGTTGAAGAGCTCGACCTTCAGCTCGTCCAGGCCGGCGAACAGCCAGTGCGTGCCCGGTTGCAGCACGCGTTCGAAATCGCCATTGCGCAGCAGCAGGCCGCGCTCGTTCTTCTTCACAGTCACACGCTTGATCGTCATGGTGTTCTCCTTGTGGTGACGCGTGTACGGGAAGCGCTGACCCAGTCACCTTGTGCGCAGCGCATCCCTGCTTTGGGCGGTCCGCTGCGTCGCAAATCCGCGCCATAGGCGAGCTATGGCTGTGGTTTGCGACTGGCGGCCCATCCCAAACCAGGGCGCGCTGCATCACAAGTGACTGGGCCAGCGCTTCCTGAGGGTGCCGTTACAGCAACCCGTGCGGACGTCGGATGCCAAGGCTTGGCGCCACGGTGCGCGTTGAACGCCTCCTCCCTGAAGACGTCCGCGGCTGGCCGTGGAAGCAGAGCCCCGCTTGCCCGACGTGCGAGCGCGGGCCGCTGATGCGCGGTCCGGCCGGGGCCGGGGCGCACGTTCGGCGGGTGGTCTTGCGACCGTTGTGGTTTGGAGTGGGAGTCGAACCCACGACAGACGAATTACGAGTTCGTTGCTCTACCGTTTGAGCTATCCAAATGGCGGAAATGAAGGGACTCGAACCCAACCCTTGCGGGACACCATGTCATTCCAGGATCAACCGATTCCGGCAGGGCGGCATACGGCGCAGCGACGGGCGGACCCGGCTGCGGCGCACCGGCGGGGCGTGGGAACCCCGGCCTGTGAGCCTTTGCCTTCCTCGGCAGACTCTTTGACGCCTCAGCTGAGGCGTGATCCTTTGGGCAGGCGCGCAGCCAGCCAGTCGTGCACGTCCGCGCGGATGTGCCGGCCCTTGAGGATGAAGTCCTCGAAGCGGCTCGGCACGAAGGGCGCGAACAGCAGCGGCATACGGGCCTCGTCCGGCGTGCGGTCGGCCTTGCGCGAGTTGCACCCGCGGCAGGCCGCGACCGTGTTCATCCAGCTCAAGGCGCCGCCACGGCTGGCGGGCACGATGTGGTCGATGGTCAACGCGCGAGCGTCGAACACCGCGCCGCAATAGGCGCAGGTGCAGCGGTCACGCTTGATGACCTTCGCCTTGCCGTAGGTCGGCGCCACGTCGAAGAGGTTGAGCCTTGAGGCGCCACGCAGCGCGACGATGGGGGGCACGGCCAGCACCGACGGCTTGCCGGTGACGGCGTTGAAGCCGCCGCGCAGCACGGCCAACGGCTGTTCGCCCGCCGACCACACGACCGAATCGGTCGCGACCAGGCAGGCGGCCTGCTCCACCGAGATCCAGGCCTGCGGGAGGCCGGTGATGTCCAACTGCAAAACGTCGTGCATGGGCGCCTCCTTTCTTTGGCTGGGCACGGTGGATAAGGGCCGGTGCATGTCGGCGGTGGTGTCGTGGTGCCTCAGGCAGGAATCGAACCTGCCCACCCGGCTTTTCAAACCGGTGCTCTACCTGCTGAGCTACCGAGGCGGCATGCACTTGGGGGTGACCGGCCGGATTCGAACCGGCGATGCGAGGATCACAACCTCGAGCCTTGGGCCGCTAGGCGACGGCCACACCCAAATGCACGAATGAAATGGCGTCACCAGCGGGCTCTGACCCCGCGACCTCCGGTTCGACAGACCGGCGCTCTGCCAACTGAGCTATGGCGACATTGGTCCGGGCGGCACGAGTTGAACGTGCAGCCACCTTCGCAGAAGCAGGCGCTCTACCTGGTTGAGCTACACCCGGATGTTCAAGAAAAAGGTTGTCGGTAACGGGTTCCGACGCCGCCCAATCATTGCGGCCGGTTTGCGCCCATCGAAGCGTGAGCTCGACGACGGGCTTCGGGTTGAGTGGTACCCCGTGCGGGAGTTGAACCCGCCTCTTCGGCTTGAAGGGCCGAGGACCTCACCGGAAGTCCAACGGGGCGTTGGTGAAGGAATGGACTCGACGCTCGGATTCGAACCGAGGTGGACATGACGCCAGCGGCCTTGCAGGCCGCCGCCTTCGACCGCTTGGCTAGGTCGAGATGTTTGGTGCCTCGTGGACGACTTGAACGTCCAACCTCCGGCTTCGTAGACCGGCGCTCTACTCCATTGAGCTAACGAGGCAAAAAGATCCATCTCGGCTGTGTCCACACGCGACGCGGCTGGCTTGCGCAAGCCAGAGGTGCGTCGCTGCACGCGACAGGCGGCCGCCCGAGCGCACATGCACACCGGGCCGGCCGGTGCTTGTGCGTGGGCACACCCGAGATGGGGCAGGGCAGCCGAGGACGAGCCTCGGCGCCTGCCAGTTGTGAGCGCTGTGCCAGGTCAAGCTGGCGCGGCACTCGGTGCGAGTTGTCAATGAGCGGGCGCTGCGCATGCGCAGCGGCGTCGGGGCAGCCCCGGCGCTGTGTTCGTTTGAACAGTGGAAAAGGAAAAGGCCCGGTTCCTTGCGGAGACCGGGCCTCGAATGAGCTTGGAAGGTCGGCGTCAGCCGGGTCCTTCACCCGATAGGTTGTTGTCATCACTGTCACGACCGAAGTCATAGGCATAGGCGACCGGGGCATGCAAGCCCGCCAGAGGCATCTGCACGGCATCGCACCGGCTCTGCGAGCCGGCGAGGGTGATGGCGGTGACGAGATGGCGGTTCATGGCGGAAAGCGGTTCGGTCGTCGGTTGGGGTTGGTAAAAAAGCTCAGTTGTGCTGAGCGAATATGCGCATTGTTAAGAATCTTCACTTTCTCGTCAACACCTAGAATGCCTGTGAAGTGTTTTCACAACACCGCGTTGCTTTGCTTCCCACGTGTCCAGCCCCGCCACCATCCGCCGGCTCAACGCCATCTCGCTTTTCCAGTCCTTTGCCGAGGAGCGCATCGCCGCGGGCGATCCGCCCAAGGGGCTGGAGGCGGCGTGGGCCGCTCGCATCGGCGTCAGCGGTGCGACCTGGTCGATGGCCAAGAGCGGTGCGCGGCCGCTGGGAGACAAGCTGGCGCGGCAGATCGAGCACCTCTGCGGCAAGGAGGCTGGCTGGCTCGACGACGAACGCGAACCCACCGGCCTGACGCCGGCCGAGCAGCAGTTCCTGGCGCAGGCGCTGAGGACCTATCGGAGCACCAACAGCGACGGGCGCAAGAAGCTGCGCCACTGGCTGAAGGAATTCGGCAACTAGCGCAGGCCCAGGCGCGACAGCTTCTTGATGAGGCCGACGCGGGACACGCCCAACTGGCGAGCGGCTTCGGATTGGTTGCCGCCCGCAGCGCTCATCGCGTCCTGGATCAGGCGGCGCTCCAGTTCGTTCATTGCCGCGTCGAGCACGCCGGTGCCGGCCGCGGGTTCGGCGCTGCGCTGGGGCTCGGTGCTGTCGCCCGCCGCCAGGCGCAGCAGCTCGGTGTCGACTTCGTGCTGCTCCGGCAGCAGCAGCGCGCCGGCCGATTCGACAATGGCCTTGAGTTCGCGCACATTGCCGGGCCAGTCCCGCGCCGTGACCCAGGCCAGGGCGCCGGCCGAGAAGCGTGCCTGCGGTGCGCCGCGCTGCAGAAAGCGCGCTGCCAGCACCGGCACATCGGCCATGCGCTCGGACAGCGCCGGCGTGCGCAGCACGACGCCCTTGAGGCGGTAGTAGAGGTCCTCGCGGAAGCTGCCCTCACGGACCATGGCCTCCAGATCGCGATGCGTGGCAGCGATGACGCGCGCCTCGGCCTGCTTCTGCACGCGGCCGCCCACGGGCACGAAAGTGCCTTCCTGCAGAAAGCGCAGCAGCTTGACCTGCATGGCCGGCGGCATCTCGCCGACCTCGTCGAGGAAGAGCGTGCCGCCATGCGCCGCTTCGACGAGGCCGGGCTGGTCGCGGTAGGCGCCGGTGAAGCTGCCCTTCAGGTGACCGAAGAGTTCGCTCTCCAGCAGCTCGGCCGACAGCGCACCGCAGTGCACGACGATGAAGGGTCCGTCGCGGCGCGGGCTGCCCTCGTGCAGCGCACGGGCCACCAGCTCCTTGCCGGTACCGGTGGGGCCCAGCACCAGCACGCTGACACGCGTTGGCGCGACCCGCCGCACCATGGCGCGCAGCTGCTGCATGGGCGGCGTCTGGCCGACGAGGCCGAGGTCGTCTGCACCTTGCTCGGCACGCAGCCGAACCAGTTCACCGTCCAGGCGCGACTTGCGCAGCGCGCGGGCCACGACGAAGCGAAGCAGGTCGGGGTCGATGGGCTTGGTAATGAAGTCCCAGGCGCCCAGCTCGGCGGCGCGCAGGGCCAGCTCATGCTCACCGTGGCCGGTCAGCACGACGACGGGCACGCCGGCCAGGCGCGGGATCAGCTCCAGGCCGCGCTCGGGGTCCATGTGGGGCGGCATGGCCAGGTCCAGCAGCACCAGCTCGGGCCGCTGCTCGGCGAAGCGGGCCAGGGCCGCGTCGCCGTCGCCGGCGATGTCGACTTCGTGCCCGAGGCTGCGCAGGAAATTGCCGCCCAGGCGCTGGAAGGCTGCTTCGTCGTCGACGAGCAGCACGCGGCCCGTTTCAGGATTGGGTTGAGTCATGAGGGAAGCTCAGCGTGAAGCAGGTGCGCCAGCCGGGACGCTCGGTCAATGCGGCCGTGCCGCCATGCGCGGCCATCACGCGGGCGACGATGGCCAGGCCCAGGCCGGTGCCGCCCGGGCTGCGCGAGGCGAAGGGTTCGAACAGGCGCTCGCGGATGCTGTCGGGCACGCCGGGGCCGTTGTCGCAGACATGCAGGCGCAGGCCCGCGGCGTCGCGCTCGGCGTCGACATGGACCGCGCCGCCGCCGGCCGTGCGGCCGTTCTCGACGAGATTGGTCAGCGCCTGTTCGACGCGGCGCGCGTCCAGCAGCGCCGGCAGCGGCTGCTGCAGGCCGGGGCCGAGCTCGACCTCGGGCTGGCGACGCGCCACCGTCTGCGCGAGGGCGGTGACATCGACCTCAGCGGTGCTGAGTTTCCAGGGCTTGGCGTAGTCCAGCAGGTCGCGCGTCAGGTGGGCGATGCGGTCGACCTGCTCGGCCACCTCGCGGCGCGTGTCGCCGGGCGCCATCGCGACGGCCATGGAGATGATGTTCAGCGGGTTGCGGATGTCGTGGGCCACGGTGGCGGCCAGCGCGCCCAGTTCGGCCAGGCGGGCCTGCAACTGCCGCTCGCGTTCACGCGCCGCGAGCTGCTGGGCCTGCTCCACGCGCATGGCGGCTTCCAGCACCAGGCTGCCAAAGAGTTCGGCCAGATGGCGCTGGCCCGGTGGCGCGGCGGCCCAGCCCTGCAGTTCCAGCCGCCACGGTGAATGCCGGCAGTTGAGCCGGGGCAGGGCCGGTTCGGACGCCGCGTCGAACACGACCTCGACCGGCGTGCCCAGGCGCTGGCTCAGCAGGCGGCCGGCCAGTTCGCCCAGTTCGGGCAGGTTTTCGGCCGGCAGCAGCGCCTCGCGCCAGGCCTGCAGGTCCGCGGCAGACGCTTCCCCGCCCGGGTAGATCAGGCGTTGCACAAAACGCCGCACCGGCCCGCTCAGCGCGAGGCAGCCTGCCGCCACGGCCACACCGCTGAGCCAGCGCGACTCGAAGGGCAGCAGCAGCGGCATCAGCCCGACGATGCCGACGCCGACGGCCAGCAGCAGCGTCCACACCAGGGCGCGGCCGGCCCAGGCATTGGCGACGAACACGCCCCAGCGCAGCACGCCGTAGACCAGGATGACGGGATAGAGCGGCAGCAGCAGCAGCGGCACCGGGAAGACCGGCACTTCCAGCAGCACCAGGCCGTAGCCGCTCAGGCACAGCAGCCCCCACAGGCAGGAGGCGGTGACGGCCGCGATCTGCTGCCGCGCCGGCGGCTTGGCGAGCGCGAGGCCACGCAGCAGCACCGCCACGCCGGCGATGCCCAGGAGGATCCAGGCGAAGCTGGCCGCCCAGCCCAGGCGGCCGGCAATGAAGATCCAGCCGACGGTGTCGCTCCACGCCAGATGGCCGGGCTGGCCCAGCAAGGCGCTCACCGATGCCAGGGCGCCGAGCCCATAGGCCGTTGCCACGCCGACGCGCCCCAGCGGCACGCGGCAGAACACCACGCAGAAGTGGAAGAAGAAGGTCGAGACGAAGGGCGCCATCGACACCAGCCGCAAGGCCAGGGGTTCGGCGGCCTGACCCCACCAGTTGGGCAGCTCGTTGCCCGTGATCCAGACCGCGATGCCAACCAAAAAGGTCGCCAGCAAGCGCCCGCCGGCCACCCGGTCCGACCACCAGAGCAGCACGCCGGCCAGCACCAGGGTCTCGAACAGCGAGAAGCCCAGGGCGAAACGGATCAGCAGCATGGGGTGTTAACGAAGTTGACAGATGGGGTCGTCGGCACTGTATCCGAGGTATGCGCATTGCGGATGTGATTTCAATGAAATCAATCACTTAGAAGCTGAATCGGGCCTGGCACGCTTGTCGCGATAGAGGGGGTATGAACGCCGCCAAGCCCCTCGACCTCTCCGCCCTCATCGGCCCCGCTGCCTGGGCCCGCCTGCCCGCCGCCGTGCAGCGTCGCTTTGCTGCCGGCCACCCGGAAGCAACCTACCGCGGCCTGATGGACATGCGCTGCTCGGCGCTGGGCCGCGTGCTGGCCTGGCTGGTCAAGCCGCTGCGCAGCCCGCTGGCCGCCGCGAATGCGAACGGCGTGCCGACGACGGTGCGCGTGCGGGCCGTCGGCGGTGGCGTCGTCTGGGAGCGCAGCTTCGAGGGCGGCGTCGGCCGCGTGTTCTCCACCAAGGAGTTGGACGAGCACGGCCGCCTGCAGGAGCGCACCCGCGGCGGCCTGGGCATGGCGCTGAATGTCTTCGAGCACGACGGCGCGCTGGTGTTCCAGAGCCATCGCTACTTCCTCGACCTGGGTGCCCTGCGCCTCGTCATGCCCCGCCTGCTCAGCCCCGGCACCTGCCGCGTCGAGCACCGCGACCTGGGCGACGGCCTGTTCCGTTTCACGCTTTCCATGACTCACCCCGTCTGGGGCGAAACCTTCCACCAAACCGGCGTGTTTGTTGACCCCTCGCCCACCCTCGCCGGCTGAACGCAGGCGAGTCCGGTCGGTCTTGCAGACCGCGCTGCGGCAGTGCCGCAGCCCTTCGGCAGGCACGACAAGTCCACAGGACTTGCCGTGTCCGGCCTCAGCCCCCGAGGGGATGGCGATGCCTGCCGGATCGACCGGCAGGCACATCGCCCCACGCGGGCCGGCTAGGGAGCGGCCCGGCGCTCGGCCCGCGAATTCACATCACCAAGGACAAACGACATGAACACCCTCTTCACCCTGCTCAGCGTCCAGGCCGTCATGGGCGCTTTCGACAACCTCTGGCACCACGAGCTTCAAGCCAAGCTGCCGCAGCGGCCTTCGGCGCGGCGTGAGCTGGCCCTGCACACGGCCCGCGAGGCCATCTACGGTGTCGTCTTCATCGGCCTGGCCTGGTGGCAATGGCAGGGCCTGTTCGCCGCGCTGCTGGCGGCGCTGCTGGGCGTCGAGGTCGTCATCACGCTGGCCGACTTCCTGGAAGAAGACCGCAGCCGCAGCCTGCCGCCTTTCGAGCGCGTGCTGCACACGCTGCTGACCATCAGCTACGGCCTCTTCCTGGCCGTCCTGGCGCCGGTGCTGTGGCGTTGGGGCCAGGAGCCAACGCGGCTGCTGACGGTCGACAACGGCTGGTGGGCGCCGCTGCTGACGGTCTACGGTCTGGGCGTGCTGGCCTGGAGCGTGCGCAACCTGATCGCCGTGCGCCGGTTGGCAGGCATGACGACGCCGACAGCGCAACCGGCTTCGATGCGCCGCCAGGGCGCCATCCTCGTCACCGGTGCGACCGGCTTCGTTGGCCAGGCGGTAGTGGCCGAGCTGTGCCGCGAGGGCCGCCGCGTCATCGCGCTGTCCCGCGACCTGCGCCAGGCGCGCGGTCTGTTCGGGCCTGGCGTCTGGGTGGTCGACGAGCTGGATGCCATCCCCTCCGAGACGCGTATCGACGCCATCGTCAACCTGGCCGGCGCCCGCGTGCTCGGCATGCCCTGGACGGCGGCGCGCCGGCGCACGCTGCTGGCCAGCCGCGTGGGCATCACGCAGCGGCTGGTGGCGCTGATGCGCCGCCTGGAACAGCGCCCTCGCGTGCTGGTCAGCGCCTCGGCCGTGGGCTTCTATGGCGCGGTCAATGACGGCTCGCCCTGCACCGAGGCCGGCCTGCCCCGGCCGGGCGAATTCCAGTCCGACCTCTGCGCCGCCATCGAGCACGAGGCGCGCCGCGCCGAGGCCCTGGGCGTGCGCGTCGTGCGGCTGCGCTTTGGCGTCGTGCTGGGGCGCGAGGATGGCGCCTATCCCATGCAGGCCCTGGCGGCGCGCCTGGGCCTGGGTGCGGTGCTCGGCAATGGCCGGCAACCCGCGCCCTGGCTGCACCGCGACGATGCCGTCGGCTTGATCCGCTTTGCGCTGGATCACGGCGAGCTGTCGGGCGCCGTCAACGCCGTCGCGCCCGACACGCCGCACCAGGCCGGGTTTGCGCAAGCGCTGGCCGCTTCCTTCGGTCGCCGCGCCTGGCTGCGCGCGCCGGCCTGGCCGTTGCGCCTGCTGGCCGGCGAGATGTCGACCCTGCTGCTCGATGGCCAGAACGTCGTGCCCGCCGCCGCGCTGGCCGCCGGCTATCGCTTCCGCCACGCGACCTTGCAGGCGGCGCTCAGCAACTTGGCCGCGCGGCATGATGCCGTCCATGAAATCCATTGACCGCTGCAACGACGGCAGCCCGCGCCCGCCGCGGCTGCGTCGCGACATCAACCTCGGCACCCTGGCCGAGCTGCCGCGGGGCTCGACCGGCTGGCGTGCAAGCCATGCCGAACAGCTCGCGCTGCTGAAAGCCGACGGCCACGAGGCGGTGCAGATCTGGCAGCCCGGCGCCGAGGCGGTTCAGGCCGCACGCGATGCCGGCCTGGCCGTCACCGGCATCTGCCGCGCGCTGACACCGCCCGATGTGGACGCCATCGTGCGCGAGCAGCGTGACCTCGGTTGCGAGATCACGACGCTGCACGTCGGCAACTCCTTCGAGACCGATGCCGAGATGGATGCCCTGGCCGCGGCCGTGCTGGAGACTTTGGCGCGCCATTCCCACCCGGTCTACGTCGAGACCCATCGCGGCACCATGACCCAGGACCTGCGCCGCACGTTGGATCTTGTCGAACGCTGGCCGAACCTGCGCTTCAACGCCGACCTGTCGCACTGGTACACCGGCCACGAGCTGACCTATGGCGGCGAGTTCTTCGAGCGCGCCGGCCGCCTGCAGCCGGTGTTCGAGCGCGTGCGCTTCCTGCATGCGCGCGTCGGCAACCCGGGCTGCATCCAGACCGGGCTGGACGACCCGGGCGACTATCTGAGCCATTTCCGCTGGATGTGGCAGCGTTGCTTCGAGGGATTTCTGCGCGAGGCGGGGCCTGGTGACTACTTGAGCTTCAACGCCGAGCTGCTGCCGCAGAAGATGGGCGCCGATTTCTGGCTGCACTACGCCCAGCCGCGCCGCGAACTCGTCGGCGACGCGTTGGGCGGCGAGCCCAGCGACCGCTACGACGACGCGGCGCGCCTGTGGCAGATCGCGAACGAATGCTTCGAGGCCGCCCGAGCAGCCGTGGCGCTTACTTAGCAGCCGCCTTCTTGTCGAAGTCGCCCGCCCAGGACCAGTTGGCCTTGGCGGGGTCTATCCAGCGCTTGATGGCGGCATTCACCTGCTCAAGCGTCAGCGCCTCGCCGCGCGCATCCAGCTCGGCATTCCACTTGAACTGGCGGCCGCGCTCCAGGTGGCCGGCGATGGCACCGGCCACGGCGCCGTCTTCGCTGCGCCAGGTGTCGCTCTGGGCCTTCATCGCGCGCTTGGCGGTGTCCAGCTCGGCCTGGGTCAGGCCGTCGTGCGCAAAGCGGGCCAGCTCGTCGTTCAGCGCCGCCTCCACGCGGGCGCGGTTCTCCGGCGCAAAGATGGCAAAGATGTCGAGCTGGGCGCGCGGCTCGAAGCTGGACGCGTTCAGCCAGGCGCCGGCGCCGTAGGAAACGCCTTCCTTCTGGCGCAGCCGGGTCAGCAGCCGTGAGTCGAAGCCGCTGGCGCCCAGCACATGGGCGGCGACGCGCAGGGCGGCGTAGTCGGCGTGGTCGTCGTTCATGGGCAGCAGCAGGCCGCCCAGCACCATCGCATTGGCCTTGTCCTTCAGCGTCGCGCTGAGCTTGAGCCCTTGCACGGGCGGCAGGGGCTGGGCGAGGCGGGCATAGGCCTGGGGCGCCGTCCAGCTGCCGAACAGGCGCGCGATCAGCGGCTTGACCTCGGCGGCGTCGAAGTCGCCCACCAGCACCAGCTCGCCGTGGGCGGCGCCGAAGAAGTCGCGATGGAAGGCCTGCAGCTTCGCCGGCGTCACGGCCTTCACGGCGGCGATGTAGTCGGGGAAGGCGAGGAAGGCGCGTGGGTCGTCGGCCGGGTAGGCGGCGGCCAGGGCCTGCTGCAGGGCCTGCGGCGCGATGCCTTGGGGCTGCTGGGCCATCTCCTCCAGATTGGCGACCTGCTGGCGCACCATCTGCTCGACCTCGGTGGCCGGGAAGATGGGGTCCCGCAGCACCTCGGCCATCAGGCCCAGGGCCTCGGCGAGCTGGCCGCGGCGGCTGCCCAGCGTCAGGCGTGCACCGTCGGTCGCGCCGCTGTTGGACGAGAAGCGGGTCTTGAGGCGGTCGAAGCCGTCGCTGAGCTGGGCCCGCGTGTGCTGCCTGGTGCCCAGGGCCAGCGCCTCGCCGACGAGGTTGGCCTCGGTGCGCCGGCCGCGCAGGGCCTCCAGCGTGCCGTACTGCAGGTTCAGCGCCACCTCCACCGTCTCGCCGCGCGAGCGCTTGGGCACCAGGGCGACCTTGAGGCCGTTGGGCAGCTGGTAGCGCTCGGTGCGGCGGTCGAAGTTGGCGGGGCTGGTGTCGAAGACCTCGCCGGCGGCGACGGCGGCCTTCGGCGTGTAGTCCTTCAGCGCGTCGGCGGCCGGCACGGCCAGGGCCAGTGGCGAGCGCGCCGGTGCGGCGGTGGCGAAGAGGCGGCCGAGCGAGCGGTTGCTCGGCAGCAGCCATTTGCCCAGCGTCGCGTTGACGTCGTCCAGCGTTGCGGCCTCGATGCGGTTGCGCATCAGGAAGAGCAGGCGCCAGTCGCCCGCTGCAATCGCTTCGGACAAGGTCACGCACAGCTGCTGCGGGTTGGCCATCAGGTCGTCGAAGCGCTGCGTCCACTGCGTCTTGGCGCGCTGCAGCTCCTCGGCGGTGATGGGCTCCTTGGCCAGGCCTTCCACGGTGTCGACCAGCAGCTGCTGGGCGCGCTCGACGTCGTTGTCTTCCTTCAACACCAGGCCAAAGTTCAGCAGCCCCGGCTCGGCATTGCGGCCGGGCCAGCCGAAGCTCTGGGCCGCCAGGCCGGGCTCGACGAGGCGCTTGTGCAGGCGGCCGCTCGGTGTGTCGGCCAGGGCGGTCACGGCGACGTCGAAGGCCGCGTACTCGGCGCTGGCGAGCGGCGGGATGTGATAGCTGACGAGCAGGCCCTGGTTGCCCGAGGGGCGGCGCAGCGTGACGAGGCGCTCGCCCTCCTGCACGGGCTCGACGGTGTAGGTGGCGCTCAGCTTGCGCGTGGGCTTGGGCAGGGCGCCGAAGACGCGCTGCACCTCTGCCAGTGTCTTGGTGGCGTCGAAGGCGCCGGCGACGATCAGCGTCGCGTTGTCCGGCTGGTAGTGGCGCTTGTAGAAGGCCTGCAGGTTGGGGATGTCGACGTTCTCGACGTCCGAGCGCGCGCCGATGGTGCTGCGGCCATAGGCATGCCACTGGTAGGCGGCGGCCTGGGTGCGCTGCACGAGGATGCCAAGGGCGTTGTTCTCGCCCGCCTCCATCTCGTTGCGCACGACGCTCATCTCGGTGTCGAGGTCGCTCTTCAGCACCTTGGCGCCGGTCATGCGGTCGGCTTCCATGCGCAGCGCCCAGCTCAGCGCCTCGGCATTGGCCGGGAAGGTCTCGAAGTAGTTGGTGCGGTCGACATTGGTCGAGCCGTTGAACTGCATGCCGCGCTTGGACAGCTCGGCGCCGACGTTGGCGAACTGCTTCGTCGTCTTGAACAGCAGGTGTTCGAGCAGATGGGCCATGCCGGTCTCGCCATAGCCCTCGTGGCGGCTGCCGACGCGGTAGGTCACGTTGACGGTGACGGTGGGCTTGGTCGCATCGGGGATCAGCAGCAGCTGCAGGCCGTTGGCCAGTCGGTACTCGCTGATGCCTTCGGCCTCGCGGACCGGGGCCGCCAGCGCCAGCAGCGGCAGGGCGAGGAAAAGGGCGGTGGCGCGGGCGGGCAATCGCATGGCTGACAGGGGGAGTCGGGTTGGCGGGCAGCATAGCCAGCGCCCACCCCGGCCGGGATGGTGACTAATGCCGCGTTGCCGCGACGGCTTGCCGCGAACTGTCGCGCCGTGACAGCCCTGAGTCAGCACTTGGGCCGCTCTCGCGCCATACTGCCGCCACCATGCGCATCCTGCTCGTCGAAGACGACGATCAACTCGTCGAAACCACCGCCCGCGCCCTGCGCTCCCAGGGCTGGGTCGTGGACTGCACCGCCCGCGGCGAGCCCGTGCCCCGTTCGCTGCGCGAGGACGCCTACGACCTGCTCATCCTCGATATCGGCCTGGCCGGCATCGACGGCTTCGAGACGCTGCGCCGCGTGCGCGCCGAGAGCATCGCCGTGCCGGTGCTGATCCTGACCGCCCGTGACGCCGTCGAGGACCGCGTGCGCGGCCTGGAAGGCGGCGCCGACGACTACCTCGTCAAGCCTTTCGCCTTGACCGAACTCGTCGCCCGCGCCCGCGCGCTGGTGCGGCGCAGCCAGGCGCGCACCAGCAACCAGCTGCAACTGGCGCGCCTGCGCATCGACCAGGAGGCGCGCCGCGCCTACATCGACGACGAGCCGCTGGCCCTGTCGGCTCGGGAATGGGATGTGCTGGGCTTCCTGATGGCGCGCTCCGGCAAGGTCGTGCCCAAGGAACACATCGCGCTGGCCAGCAATGCCTGGGACCAGGGCGTCAGCGACAACGCCATCGAGGTCTGCCTGTCGCGCCTGCGCGCCAAGATCGAGCCCGGCGGCGTGCAGCTGCGCACTGTGCGTGGCCTGGGCTACCTTTTGGAAGAAATAGGCTGAGTTGGCTCAACCCATGAAGCCGGCGTCTTTCGGGCCGAGCGCCGGGCCGCTCCCTAGCCGGCCCGTCATGGCGATGTGCTTGCCGGTCGGGCCGGCAAGCATCGCCGTCCCCTCGGGGGACCGGCCAAGGTACTCCTTGGACGAGGGGTTCGGTAGTGGCTGAAGCGCCGCGCTCCAGCCTGCAGCGGCGGCTGTTCGGCTGGCTGATGCTGCCGCTGCTCGTGGCCCTGCCGGTGCTGGGCACGGCGCTGTACGAGCAGGTCAGGCACAGTGCCCAGAGCTGGCTCGACGAGGGCCTGGAAGACACCGCCCTGACGCTGGCCGGCCAGATCGACGTGCGCAGCGGCGCTCCCCGCATCGACGTCAGCGCGACCATGGACCGCGCCCTGCGCTTCGACCGCCAGGATGACGTCTTCTACCTGGTGCTGTCGCCGCAAGGCGAGGCGCTGCAGGGCGACGCGGGCCTGGCGGAGCTGCAACCCCGGCCCGCCCTGCAGGCCGCCGGCCACACCTATTACGGCGACGTGAAGCTGCGCGGGCGCGAGCTGCGCCTCGTCCAGCTCGGCCAGGACTGCGGCACCGGCGTCTGCCAGATCCTCGTCGCCGAGACCCTGCACAAGCGCGACGCACTGCAGCGCGAGATCGGCAGTTCGGTGGCCCTGAACGGCGCCGCGCTGGCTCTGCTGCTGGCTCTGGCCGGCTGGTGGGCCATCCGCCAGGGTCTGGCGCCGCTGACCGACCTGAGCGCCGAACTGGAACACCGCGACCTGCATCGCCTCGCGCCGTTGGCGGCCAGCCTGCCGCGCGAACTCGTGCCGCTGCAGGCCGCCTTCAACCGGCTGTTTGAGCGCCTGGCCCGTGCGGCCGGGGCGCAGCGCGAATTCCTGGCCGATGCGGCCCACCAGCTGCGCACACCGCTGACCTCACTGCAGACCGAGATCGAACTGGCCATGCTGGAGCCGCACGACCAGCGCGTCGACCCGCTGCTGGAGCGGCTGCGCCAGCGCGTCGTGCGCAGCGCCCGCCTGGCCCAGCAGCTGTTGTCACTGGCGCGCGCCGAGGACCGCAGCGTCGACGTCGGCAATGCGCTGGACCTGCGCGACATCGCCACCGAAAGCGGCCAGGACTGGGCCCACCGCGACCTGCCCATCGGCGTCGACCTGGGCTTCGAGCTGGCCGAGGCGCCGGCCCTGGGGCATTCCTTCCTGCTGCGCGAACTGCTCGAGAACCTCATCCACAACGCCGTCAGCTACGCCGGCGCGGGGGCGCGCATCACGGTGCGTTGCGGCAGCGGGCCGGGCGGCTCGTGGCTGGAGGTGGAGGACAACGGCCCCGGCATTCCGGTCGCCGAGCGACCAGCGGCCATGCAGCGCTTTCGGCGCGGCAGCAGCGCCAGCGGCACGGGCAGCGGCCTGGGCCTGGCCATCGCGGCCGACATCGCGGCCCGCCACGGCGGCCGGCTGGAACTGCTGGACGCCCACGCCGGCCCGGGCCTGCGCGCGCGGCTCAGCCTGCGGYCGCTGCCACCGGATCCAGCCCCAGCTGCTTGAAGAGATTCATCGCGACGACGACGCGCCGCCCCGGCGTGGCCGGCACCTCGTGCATGGTGATGCCCGGGAACATGATCAGCGTGCCCGGCCGTGGCTGGAAGGCACTGGTCTTGGAGAACACCAGCGGCGCGCAGCCGGCTTCAGCCTCCAGGTAGACGACGCAGCTCAGGTCGGCCGGCCAATGGTTGTGCGGCGCCGTGTAGTCGGCCTGTTCGTAGATGGCGCCCCAGCAGTGGGTGACGAGCAGGTCCAGCCCCAGGGAGTCCAGGTCGCCAGACCAGGCCTTGGGCGCCGCGGCCTTGGCGATCTCGACGACGCTGGCGCACAGCGGCATCAGTTTGTCGTTGAGCATGTGGCTCTTCCACGGGCTCATATAGGCCGCCTTCACGTTCGAGGCCGGCGACTGCGGATGGCTGATGCGCAACTCGTCGATGGCCTCGCGCGCGAGCTGCAGGCGGTCCGCGATGGGGCCCAGTTCGGCAATGATGACGGGCAGCTCGGTCTGGACGCTGGCGCCGACGACGTGAACGGACGCGGATGTGCTCATCCGGGCATTTTGAAGCTGCCCCGGCCGGCCAGCGGATGGGCGATGCCGCCGTCGCCATAGCTGCCGACGACTTCGGCGACGACGACCTGGTAGCCCTTCAGCCAGCGCGCCTGGGCCTGTTTGGCCTCGCGGTGGTCGGGGTGGCCCATCAGCTGCTGCAGGGCCTCCATCGAGTCCCAGTAGTAGACGTTGGAGATCAGGCCCGTGGCGGCGTTCTCCCAGGCCTCCTCGCCGAGGTAGCCGGGAATGCCGCGGGCCACGGCGGCAATGCGCTCGTCCAGCGCGAAGAAGTCGGCGTCGTAGTCGCCCTTGGCGAAGGTGAAGGTGGCGGTGTACATCAGCTGATTGTCGACAGCGCGCGCTCGACGAAGCGGCGCGGCACGGTGGTCTTGGGCACGCGCACCGGGAACCAGCTGCGGATGTCCTGCTCGATGCCGATGCCGTGCATGAAGTTGTAGAGGCCCTTCTTCAGCCCCTGGCCGAGACCGTCGTGGTCGGTGGGCGTGGGGTCGACGAAGGCGATGTCGTTCTTCGCAAAGCGGCCGTCGGCGGGCAGGGGTTGCAGCGTGACACCGTACTCCGCCGGGTTCAGGCCGACGGGTGAATGCACGGTGCAGGCGAAGCGGTGGAAGAAGCCGCTGTGGATGCAGCCGTTCTCGAACAGCTGGCGCACGTATTCGAGCGCGTCGACGGTGTCCTGCGTCGTCTGCGTGGGGAAGCCGTACATCAGGTAGGCGTGCACCAGCACGCCGGCGTCGGCGAAGGCCTTGGTCACGCGCGCCACCTGCTCGATGCTGACGCCCTTCTTCATCAGCTTCAGCAGCCGGTCGGACGCCACCTCCAGCCCGCCCGAGATGGCGATGCAGCCGCTGTCGGCCAGCAGCTGGCAGAGCTCGGGCGTGAAGGTTTTCTCGAAGCGGATATTGCCCCACCACGAGATCGCCAAGCCCCGGCGGATGAGTTCTTCCGCCAGGGCCTTGAGGGCTTTCGGAGGCGCCGCTTCGTCGACGAAGTGGAAGCCCGTCTGGCCGGTCTCCCTGACGATGGCCTCGATGCGGTCCACCAGCACTTCGGCCGAGGCGGCCTCGTAGCGCGAGATGTAGTCCAGTGACACGTCGCAGAAGCTGCATTTCTTCCAGTAGCAGCCATGCGCCACCGTCAGCTTGTTCCAGCGCCCGTCACTCCACAGCCGGTTCATGGGGTTGAGCATGTCCAGCAGCGACAGATAGCGGTCCAGCGGCAGGCCATCCCAGGTCGGCGTGCCGACGTCGTCGAAGGGAATGTCGGGCTCGACGAAGTTGGTGTACCTGACCGCACCCTCATCGCGCCAGAAGGTGCGCACGAGCCGAGTCTTGGAGCGTTTGCCGGCCACGTGCTCCAGCAGCGCCAGCAACGGGCGCTCGCCGGCGTCCAGCGTCACGTAGTCGACGAAGTCAAACACACGCGGCTCGGCCAGTTCGCGCAGCTCGGTGTTCACATAGCCGCCGCCCAGCACGCAGACGACGTTCGGCCGTGCGGCCTTGATCGTCTGCGCGATGCGCAGTGCCGCATAGACCGAGCCGGGGAAGGGCACGGACAGCAGCACGACGTCGGGTTGGTGCTGCTCCAGCGCGGCCAGCGTCAGCGCGTGCAGCGTGTCGTCGACGAGATTGGGCGGCGCGGCCAGGGCCTGGGCCAGCGGATCGAAATGCGCCTGCGCTGCAGCCAGCGACTCGGCGTAGCGGACGAACTCGAAGCGCTCGTCGACGGCGTCGCGCAGCACGTCGGCGAGGTCGTTCAGGAACAGCGTGGCGAGATGGCGAGCGCGGTCCTGCAGGCCGAGGGCGCCAAAGGCCCAGGCCAGCGGGTCGCCGCCGTCCTCGTCGACATAGTTGTCCAGCGAGGCGAAACGCGCGCCCTCCGGCAGGAAGCTGCGCGTGTTGATGCGATGCGCCAGCGTCGGGTCGCTGCCCTGCAGAAAACCGAGGACGCGCGGCGTGGCGGCGGCGATGGCCGCGAACTCGGCGTCAAACCAGGCGGTCTGCGGCGTGCGCCTGGCTTCGGGCAGGGCCAGCACGGCTTCGTGGATCCGGGGCATGCCGGCGGGGGAGAACAGTTCCAGCACCAGCGTCAGCGCCAGGTCCACCTGCCGCGCCTCGACGCCGCGCGAGCGCAGAAAGCCGGTCAGATAGGCGGTGGACGGGTAGGGCGTGTTCAGCTGCGTCATCGGGGGGATGACGGCGAGCACGCGAGGGGACGGGGACGACATAGATCCGATTGTCGCGGGCATGCGCGATGGACGCGATGGACCGCCCGACGCGGATGCCTAGCCCAGGGCCAGCTCCAGCAGCAGGCTCAAGTGCACCGGCGCGTTGCCGCGAGCAATGCCGTCCAGGCCGCCATCACCGCCCAGCCGTAGCGCCGGCTCGTGGAAGTACATCTCGTCGCACTGCAGTGGCCCGGCCTTGGCCACCATTGCATCGAACTGCTCGGCATGTAGCTGGTCGACGAGGTTCTCGTCTTCACAGAGCCATTCGTTGAAGAATTGCGCCAGCGACCAGACCGTGCAGCCGGCCTCCGAGGTGTGAGGGTTCAGGAAGGACACGTCCTCGTCGCCGTCCTCGCTGAGCTTGCGGTAGTAGAAGATCGTGCCCATCGCGCTGATCGCGATGGGCAGGCGGTCCATGTCGGGTTCCTCGCGCATCAGCCAACCCCACAGGTTCTCGCTGTAGACGTCAGGGTTGATCAGCTGCACCAGCCCCTTGCCGTAGAAGCCGAAACCGTGCTGCTGCCACAGCGTCAGCAGCGGGGCGGGCAGGTGCTGGGCGTAACGGGCGAGCTGGCCGGCGCTGGCGCGGGTCAGGCCGGCGGTGGGCGGGTGGCGCTGCAGGAAGGGGTCCAGCCCTGGGGCGCTGCCGACGGGTTCCGCGGCAGACTCGGTGCTGAGGCCAAGAGCCCGCATGAAACGCCGCAAGGCCTGCATCACGCGGTCAGCCAGCCCGACAACTTCTCCGCAATCATCAAGGTCGGCGAATTCGTGTTGCCGCTCGTGATCGTCGGCATCACGCTCGCGTCCGCGATGCGCAGGCCGGCCACGCCCAAGACGCGCAGCCGCGAGTCGACGACGGCGCCGGGGTCTTCCCTGCGACCCATGCGGCAGGTGCCGACGGGATGGAAGATGGTCGTCGCGATGTCGCCCGCCAGGCGGGCCAGCTCCTCGTCGGTCTGGTATTGCGACCCTGGCTTGTATTCCTCGGGCTTGAAGCCGGCCAGGGCCGGTTGGGACACGATGCGGCGCGTCAGCTTCAGGCTTTGGGCGGCGACATGGCGGTCCGCCTCGGTGGACAGGTAATTGGGCCGGATGGCCGGTGCCACCGACGCGTCGGGCGAGGTGGCGTGCACCGTGCCGCGGCTGGTCGGGTTGAGGTTGCAGACGCTGGCCGTGAAGGCGTTGAAGCCGTGCAGCGGTTCGCCAAAGGCGTCCAGCGACAGCGGCTGCACGTGGTATTCCAGGTCGGGCCAGACCTTCTCGGGGTTGCTGCGCGTGAAGGCGCCGAGCTGCGACGGCGCCATGCTCATTGGGCCGCTGCGGCGCAGCGCGTATTCGAGGCCGATCATGGCCTTGCCCATCAGCGAAGCCGAGCGGGTGTTCAGCGTCCTGGCGCCCTCCACCTTGTAGACGCTGCGGATCTGCAGATGGTCCTGCAGGTTGGCACCCACGCCGGGCAGGTGCTGCTCGACCGTGATGCCGAGGCTTTGCAGCAGGTCGGCCGGGCCGAGGCCACTGAGCTGCAGAATCTGCGGCGAACCTACCGAGCCCGCGGCCAGGATGACCTCGCCGCCCGCATTGAGCCAGGGCTGCTCGACGCCATGCGGCGTCAGCACCTCGACGCCGCTGCAGCGCAGGCCAATGTCGTCGCGCATCAGCCGCAGCTTGCGCACCTGGGCACCGGTCCACAGCTCGAAATTGGGGCGGCCAAAGGTGGTGGGGCGCAGGAAGGCCTTGGCCGTGTTCCAGCGCAGGCCCTTCTTCTGGTTGACCTCGAAATAACCCACGCCCTCGTTGTTGCCGGCGTTGAAGTCGCTCGTGGCCGGGATGCCGGCTTGCGCCGCCGCGGCGGCGAAGGCGTCGAGGATGGGCCAGCGCAGGCGCTGCTGCTCGACCCGCCACTCGCCCTTGTTGCCATGCACGGCGGCAAAGCCTTCGGGCGCGGTCTTGGGGTTATCCAGCCGCCAGTGGTTCTCATGCTTGCGGAAGGCGCGCAGCACGCGCTCCCAGCGCCAGGTGTCGTCACCGGTTACCTCGGCCCAGTGCTCGTAGTCGCGGCTCTGGCCGCGCATATAGATCATGCCGTTGATGCTGGAGCTGCCGCCCAGCACCTTGCCGCGCGGGTAGCGCAGGCTGCGGCCGTTCAGCCCCGCCTCGGCCTCCGTGTTGAAGCACCAGTCGGTGCGCGGGTTGCCGATGCAGTAGAGATAACCGACCGGGATGTGGATCCAGTGGTAGTCGTCCTTGCCGCCGGCCTCGATGAGCAGGATGCGCTTGTCCGGATTGGCGCTGAGCCGGTTCGCGAGCAGGCAGCCGGCGGTGCCGGCACCCACGATGATGTAGTCGAAACCTTGACGGGCCATGGAGCGCTAACGGGGCGTGCGAGGGGGACTGCGGGATGCAGCCCCTAGCGTACGTTACCCGGCGCTGGCGTTGCTCAGTCGATACCAGTCAAGCTTGCGCGTGAGTGTCATCACGGTTGCGAGCACGCTGAACAGCAGGATGGCGCCGATGGCCAGCGCCGCCTGCTCGCGGCTCAGCAGCACATAGAGGGCGCCATAGAGCAGCGCGATGCCGCCACCGAAGGCCGCGCCGCGCAGCCAGCCGCCCAGCATGGCTGCGGCGTACTGCGTCAGCACCGCGGCGGCCGCGGCCGAGGCGACCAGATAGGCCACCAGGAAGGGCAGATGCTCGGACAGGCTGAGCAGCAGCAGGAAGAACAGGCTCAAAGCCAGGCCGACGAGCAGGTACTGCACCGGGTGCACGCGCCGGCCCGTCAGCAGCTCGGTCAGGCCGACGGTGACGAAGGTCAGTGCGATGAACATCAGGCCGTACTTGATGGCGCGGTCGCTCATCACATAGGGGTTCACGGGGTCGATCAGGTCGACGGCAAAGGTGTCGAGATTGCCCTTGCCGGCCACCACGTCGGCGACGCCGCTGCTGGCCAGCTCGTTGACCTGCCAACGCGCCTTGAAGCCGTCGTCGCTGACGTCGCTGCTCGTCGGCAGGAAGCGACCGCCGAAGCTCGGGTGCGGCCAGCTGGATTCCAGCGTCATGGTGGTGTCGCTGGCAGCGGGCACGACAGCCAGGCTCCGCGTGCCGGCCAGGTCCACGACCAGCTTCAACTCCAGGCGCTCGCCCGCTTGCGGGGCCTGCAGCATGGCATGCAGACCCGAGGTGTAGGCGGAGTCCATGGTGCCGGGCTTGACGGTCAGGGCACGGYCATCGCGTGTCAGCGTGACCTTGCGCAGGCCGCGCGCATCCCGGGCCGAGAACATCGCGATGACGTCCCCGCATTCGATGCGGCCACCGGCGTTGTCGGGCCGCGGTGTCAGGCCGGAGGTTTCCTCCCAGCGCGCCAGCAGCGTCAGCTTGCCGGCGTAGGTGTTGACCTTGAACAGGCCGCGGTGGCGTGGGTCGGGGACGAGGTCGCCGCTCACCTGCAGCTGGGCGGGCGGCAACCTGTGTGTGAAGGTCCGGTTTTGATAGCCATTCAAGATCTCGGAGCATTGGCGGACGAGGATGGGGCCGAGCAGGGTCTGCGGCCCCGCGAGTGACTGCTCGACGTTCTGCTCGGCCTCCTGCTGCCGGGCCTGGCGTTCATGCGCGAGGCCGCGAATTTCGCCCAGCACGACGATCAGCAGCAGGGTGATGACAGCCAGGATGACCAGCTTGAGAAGAAGGGGGTGCTTGTTCATGCCGCCAGCATCGCCAGCGGTGGTGAGGGCATGACGAAGTCTGTGAAGCGTGCGTGAAGTCAGCGCGGGAGGGTGAGCGACACGCGCAGGCCGGGCTCGACCGCCTCGAACGCCAGCCAGCCGCCATGCAGCTCGGCCACCCGGCGTGCGATGGCCAGGCCCAGGCCCGAGCCCTTGACCAGGCTGCCCGGCCGGGCCGTCGAGAAGAAGCGCTGGCCGAGTTGCGGAAAACCGGCGGGCGGCACGCCGGGGCCGTGGTCGCGCAGCGTCAGCCGGGCGGTGGTCGGCGTCGTGCTGACGGCCACCTCCAGCGCCGAGCCGGCGGGCGCGAAGTCGATGGCGTTGACGAGCAGATTGCCGAAGGCAAGCTCCAGCAGCGCCAGGTCGGCGTCGACGGCCACGTCCTCGCGCGCCATCCAGACAACGCGCAAGCCCTTCTGCGCAATGCGTGGGGCCTGCCGCTCCAGCTGGCTTTCGGCCCAGCCGGCCAGTGCGACGTGCTGGCGTTCACCCAGGCCCACCTGGGCTTCCAGCTGCGACAGCGCGAGCACCCGCTCCACCAGCGTCTGCAGGCGGGCCGTCTGGTCCAGCACCTGGGCGGCGAAGCGTTGGCGGTCGGCGGCGGGCAGTTCGTCCTGCAGCAGTTCGCCGCTGGCGCGCAGCGCGGCCAGCGGGCTCTTGAGCTCGTGGGTCAGCGCGCGCACATCGTGCTCGAGCTGCTCGCGCCCCTCCAGCCGGCGGCGCATGTCGTCCATCGCATGCGCCAGGTCGCCCAGCTCGCCGGGCATGGACGGTGGCGCGAAGGCCTGGCCGGCCTGGGCTTGCTGCGCATAAAGGCGCAGCCGCCGCACCGAGGCCACCAGCCACAGCGTGACGGCCACGCCGACGATGAGGCTGGTGGCCAGCAGGGCGGCGCCGGCCCAGAAGACGCGGCGTTCGGCGCGGTCGATGAAGCGCTGCACGCTGGCCGCCGGCTTGGCGACACTGACGACGCCCAGGGCGCGGCCGTCCTTGAGGATGGGTGCCGCGACGACCAGGATGGTGCTGCGGTCGTCGGCCGAGTAGCGCGTCGCACGGGCGCCGTAGTCGCCGCGCAGCGTCAGCGCCACGTCGCGCCATTGCGAGTAGTCCTGGCCCACGGCCGAGGGCTGGCCGGAGTCCGCCACCACCTGGCCCCGCGCGTCGGTCACGTACAGGCGCAGGTCCAGGCTCTGCTTGCGCAGCCCCCAGATCGGCACGTCGACCTCGCGCTTCACATAGCGCTGCAATTGCGCGGTGAGCTGGCTGCCTGGTTTGAGACCGTTCGAGTCCATCTCGTCGGCGGCGGTTTCGGCCAGCAGATGGGCCGTGTCCACCATCAGGTCTTCCATGACCTCGCGCACGCTGGGCTTGACCTCGGCCAGGAAGACCTTGAGCAGCAGCACGGCGCTGAGGCCGGCGATCAGGAAGAAGCCGAAGAAGACGCGGAGCCCCAGTCTCATCAGAGCTCCAGGGAATAGCCGAGACCGCGGTGCGTCTTGATCGGGTCGCGGCCCGGCGCGGCCTCACGCAGCTTGGCGCGCAGCGTCTTGATGTGGGTGTCAACGGTGCGGTCGGTGCTCTCGGCGCTGCTGCCCCAGACGGCGTCCAGCAGCGTGTCGCGACTGTGGATGCGCCGGGGTGCGCGCAGCAGATGCGTCAGCAGGCCGAGTTCCAGCTTGGTGAGGTTGAGCAGCACGCCGTCCAGGCTGATGCGTGAGCCATCGACCACGAAGCCCGCCGTGGCCCGCGGCGGTGGCGGCACGCGGCGCAGCAAGGCGCGCACGCGGGCGACCAGCTCGCGCGGGCTGAAGGGCTTGGCGAGATAGTCGTCGGCCCCCAGCTCCAGGCCGAGCACGCGATCCATCTCCTCGCTGCGGGCGCTCAGCACGATGACGGGCAGCTGGGCCAGCGGCCCGCTGCGCAGCTCGCGGCACAGGTCCAGGCCATGACCGTCGGGCAGGCCGATGTCGAGGATGAGCAGCTCGGGTGCGGGCGCCTGCCTGAGGCGCTCGCGGGCTTCGGCCAGCCACGCGCGGTGCTCGACGACGAAGCCCTCGCGCCTCAGCGCGAAGGCGACCGTGTCCGCGATGGCGGGATCGTCTTCCAGCAGCAGGATCAAGCGCGCCAGCCTTTCGACGATGCCGCGCTGGACGCCTCGCTGGCCATTGGTGCCGTCCAGATCGGCGGCAGATTGAAGAGGGTCATGACAGCCTTCCGTTGCGTTTGCGCGGGCCGAGCGCCGGGCCGCTCCCTAGCCGACCCGCCTTGGGCGATGTGCTTGCGGCTCAACGCCGCAAGCATCGCCGTCCCCTCGGGGGACCGGCCAAGGTAGTCCTTGGACGAGGGGCTTCACGATCACCCCACGGTTCGCGCGGCCAGCACGGGGAAGAGCTTGATGAGGCCGTCGGCCAGCAGTTCCACCGCCAGCGCGGCCAGGATGAGGCCCATCAACCGCGTCATGATGTTGATGCCGGTCTGGCCCAGCACCTTGGCGATCTTGCTGCTGGCCGAGAAGACGATGAAGGTCACCAGCGCGACGACGACGCCATAGCCGCACAGCACGGCCAGCTCCCACCAGACGCGCGTCTTGTCGGCATAGATGACCATGGTGGAGATGGTGGCCGGGCCGGTCAGCAGCGGGATGGCCAGTGGCACGACGGCGATGCTGGCGCCGGCGTCGGCCTTGGTGTTGCCCTCCGACACGTCCTCCTTGCGCGCCTCGGCCGGCTGGGCGTTCAGCATCTGCAGCGAACTGATCAACAGCAGGCAGCCGCCGCCGACCTGGAAGCTGGCCAGGGAGATGCCGAAGAACTCGATGATCTTCAGCCCGAACAGTGCGCTCAGCGCGATGACGATGCCGGCGGTGCTGGCGCTGACCAGGATGGTCTTGCGCCGCTGCGTGCGCGAGAAGGCGGACGTGAAGTGGATGAAGAAAGGCACCACGCCGACCGGATTCACGATGGCCAGCAGCGCGACGAGGGGCTTGTAGATGTCCATGGCGGGCGATTGTGAGTCAGCTCCTTATCATCCGCCCGCGGCCGCAGTCCGAGGTCTTTGCAAGCCTTCCAGGGCAAGCACTCCGGGGCAACCCCGGGGGTCTTGAATCTCTCGTCCAGCAGGGCGTGAGCCTCATGGCGCGCAGGCGCCAGCCCGCTCACGCATCACCCGTCGCTCGGGCAGCGCGCCGCGCCTTTTCGCAGGGAGACCCCAAAGGGTGGATCACGCCCGCACGATGACGGCTCGGGCCTTGGCCCGCGCGATGCTTGCCGGCCCTCGTCACGAGGACGGGTTGGCGGCGCGCATGGCTGTTTGCCTGGCGGGGCGTCCGCCTTGGCTCGCGGCGCTGGCGCACGCGATGGCGCGTGTGCCGGGCGAGGTCTGGCGGCAGCTGGACGTGCAGGCCCTGGGTCAGCGCGTCGAAGCGCACACGGGCTTTGCCAGGGCCTGGGCCAGCAAGGCAAGACCCGAGGCCCGCCGCTGGCTGCTACGTTCGCCCGACGGGTTGACGCCAGCGCCCGCCGGCCTGGAGCGCCCGCATTGGCCCACCGTCGGTGCACTGGCCCGTGGCCTGGGGCTGACGCCGGCCGGCCTGTGGCGGTTGACGCTGCCGGCCGACTGGCAGCGCCGCCGGCCGTTGATCCAGCAGCACTATCGCCAGGCGCTGATCCCCAAGCGCGGCGACAGCGCCGGCTGGCGGCTGCTGGAGGTGCCCGCGCCGTATCTGCTTGCCGTGCAGCGCCGCCTGCTGACGCAGTTGTTGGACGGACTGCCGCCCCACGATGCGGCCTTCGGCTACACGCCCGGCCGCTCGGTCGTGCAGCACGCGGCCCTGCATGCCGGCCAGGGGCGGGTGCTGCGCTTCGACCTGAGGGACTTCTTCTCAACGGTGAGCGCCGCACGCGTCCATGCCCTCTTCAAGACCCTGGGTTATTCGACGGCCGTGGCCCGCTCGTTGACGGCGCTGTGCACCACGTCCGCGCCCGAGGCCTGGTTGCGCAGCGAGACGCGGCTGAGCTGGTTGCAGAAGCAGCGCCTGCGCGACGCCCATCTGCCCCAGGGCGCGCCCACCTCACCGGCCCTGGCCAATCTCTGTGCCTTTGGCCTGGACGCACGCCTGACCGGTCTGGCCGGCAGCTTTGGCGCGCGCTACAGCCGCTATGCGGACGATCTCGTCGTCTCCGGACCCGCAAGCCTGCCAACGCGGGCCATCTCGGCCTGGGTCGCTGCCATCGCGGCCGACGAGGGCTTTGTCATCAACCCGCGCAAGACCCGCAGCCTGGGCCCCGCGCAGCGCCAGGCGGTCTGCGGCGTCGTCGTCAACGCGCGGCCCAACCTGCCGCGCGACGAGTTCGATCGGCTCAAGGCCATGCTGCACCGCTGCGTCGTCGACGGACCCGCGACACAGAACCGCGACGGCCATGCCGATTGGCGCGCCGATCTGCAGGGCCGCGTGGCCTGGGCGGCTCAGCTCAATGCCGTCAAGGCCGAAAAACTCAAGTCGCTGCTTGATCGCATCGACTGGTCGCGCTGAGGCTGCACAGATAGTCCAGCCCCGCGGCGCCGCGTGAACCCCACCAGCTCAGCAGTTCACCGTCGACGAGCTGCACGCTTGCCTGCGGGCACAGGGCAAGAGCTTGCGCAAGATGCTCGGGGCCGAAGCGGTAGGGCTCGGAGCTGAGCAGCACCCTGTCGATGTCGAGAAGCCAGGTTTCGTCGCCGGTCAGGGCTGGGTAGCGGCCGGCGCCATGTTCGCCCCCGAGCACCGCCGGCCAGGTCTGCCAGCGGCATTCGGCCAGCAGCGTCGAGATGTAGGTGTCGCGGGCCACCGTCATCCACGGGTCGCGCCAGATCAGATAGAGCACCTTCTCGCCGGGCCAGGCTCGGCCACGGCAGCGGGCCAGCGCCGCCCGGAACTCGGCCGACAGCGCGGCGGCGCTCTCGTTGACGCCCGGCTCCCCGGCAAAGGCCGCGCGCAACTGCTCGAACAGCGCCAGGTTGTCTTCGGGCCGGCTCGGGTGGGTCACGATGACCTCGGGCACGAACTCACGCAGCGCTTCGGCCGTCTCCAGCCGGTTCTCGTCCACATTGACGATCACATGCGTGGGCGCGAGCTTCTTCAGCTTGGCGAGATTGACGTCCTTGGTGCCGCCCACCTTGGGCACGGCCGCGACGGCCTCGGCTGGGTGGATGCAGAAGCCGGTCCTGGCGACGAGGCGGTGGCCGAGTCCCAGGGCCACCAGCGTTTCGGTCGCGCTGGGCACCAGGCTGGCAATGCGCGGCTTCATTCAGCCTCGGTCACAGCCAGGTAGACGGCACAGCAGCCGCGCAACCAGACCAGGGTCGGCAGCACCAGCGCGATGGCGAAGACGACGCCACCGCCAATCAGCGCCGCCAGGCCGAGAGACCCGCCCTGCAGCGGCACACCACTGGCGCCCAAGCCACGAGGCCCCAGGCCCATGACACCGGCCAGCAGCTGGTTGGCGGGCAGCTCCACGCCGGCACCGAGGATGGCCAGACCGGCCACCAGCCGCCCACCGCTGACGACGACGAAGCTGATCGCCGCCGTGGCCAGCGCCGTCATCAGGTAGACGGCGGCCATCAGCAGGGCCGTTTCGGGCAGGCCATGGCGCAGGCGTTCGCGCAGAAACCCCAGCACGCCGGCGCTGCGCCGCCCGGCCCAGACCGCCGGCCCGGCCAGCGGTCCGACGAGAACGACCAGCACAAAACTGACGCCGCCCAGTGCCAGCACGCCCACCGGCAGCACCACGGCCAGCAGCGGCGCGCCGACCAGCGGCCAGCGGGTCGCCCACAGCAGGCCGGCCAGGACGAGCACCACGGCGCCGGCCAGTGCCAGGCAGGCCAGCAGGGCCAGCAGCACGCGGTGACCGCTGCGCAGCGCATCGGCCAGCGCGTCCTGGGGGTCACGCACCGGCAGGCCGCGCGCCTGGTCCATCAACATCAGCCCCGTCGCATTGACGCCAAAAAAAGCGACAGCCAAACCCAGGCCCAGCCAGACCGCGCTCAGCAGATTCTGTTCGCGCACCAAGGCCGACTGGGCCATCGCCACCAGCAGGCCGGCGAAGCAAAAGCTGGCCAGCAGGGCGTAGAGGGCGCGCAGATTGCGCAAAGCGTCGACGCTGGCGAGGACGCGGGACAGGGCGGAGAGCAGGCTGGACGTCATGAATTCGGGCACGGGCGGCATGGTATCGATGACGAAACGGTGATGGCTCCCAGGCGCCAGGGTTTGTGCTAGCTCTGAAAAACAACACTTGCCGGAGTGGCGTTCCGCAATCGCAGGACCCCGCCACCATAATCAATTGCCTGTGTCTGGACGCCGCACCTTCGCTTGAATGGTTCACGATGGGTTGAAAGTCCACATGGTTTTTTGGTTTTGAGAAGAGAAGGGCTTCCCCATGGGAAACAAGCTTTATGTGGGCAATCTGGCCTACAGCGTGCGTGACGAATCGCTGCAAGAATCGTTCGGTCAATTTGGTACGGTGACCTCTGCGAAGGTCATGATGGACCGCGAGACGGGCCGTTCCAAGGGTTTCGGTTTCGTCGAAATGGGTTCGGACGCTGAGGCGCAAGCAGCCATCAACGGCATGAATGGCCAGGCCCTTGAAGGCCGCGCCATCGTCGTTAACGAGGCTCGTCCTCGTGAAGAGCGTCCGGGCGGCTTCGGTGGTGGCGGTGGCCGCTCCGGCGGCGGCGGCTTCGGTGGTGGCGGCGGCTACGGCGGTGGCGGCGGTGGCCGTTCCGGTGGCGGTGGTGGCTACGGCGGCGGCGGTAGCGGCGGTGGCGGCTACGGTGGTGGCGGCGGCTACGGTGGCGGCGGCGGCGGTGGCCGCTCCGGTGGTGGCGGCTACGGCGGCGGTGGCCGTTCCGGCGGCGGCGGCGGTGGCGGCTACGGCGGTGGCGGTGGTGGCTACGGCGGCGGTGGCCGTTCGGGCGGCTACTGATCCTCCCAGCCTCGCAAGAGATTGAGCAAAGCGCCCTTTCGGGCGCTTTGTCTTTTCTAGGGTTGTCTCTCTAGGGCCTGGTGGCACTAAGGCCACGGGCCCTAGTAGCCGAGAGTCGCTTTCGCGAAGAGTTCGTTCGCTCGCACGCCGCCCGGCTGCTCGCGGGCCCGGTTCAGGCCCAGGCTGAGGATGCGGCTCAGGCCGACGCGGTGCTGGAACATCAGGGACAGCACCCGCCCCCTGTCATCCTGGGCCGCCAGTTGCGTGCCCGCGTCGTCGCGGCGGTTGAAGCGGGTCTGCTGATGGATGAGGCGCACCGAGTCGCGGGGGCTCAGGTGCAGCACGACCAGGCTCTGGGCGCTGCGGTCGGTGAAGGCGCGGTGGCCGTCGGGCGCGTCGACCCAGGCCAGCCCCAGGCGCTGCTCCAGCTCCAGCCACAGCCCTGAACCCAGGAATGACGGCAGCGGCAGGCGCATCTGGGCCTGGGTCTGAACCTGGGCCCCGAGGCCGACGCGATCGGCGTCGACGTCCAGGCGCCGGCCCCATTCGACCTCGGCGTTGACGTAGTTCAACACCTCGCCGGGGTTGGATTCCATGCCGAGCACCAGGGTTCGCGTCGGGTGCAAGCGGCCGCCGCTCCTGGCGCGGTGGCTGTCCATGCCGACATGGCCCCAGACGCCGGTGTTGCGGGCGCTGGCGAACCAGAAGCCCGGCTGAAAGAGCCGGTCAACGACCTGACCCGCGGCGACGCCCAGCAGCGGGTCGGCCAGGGTGCGCGTCTCCTGGGCTTTCAGCTGGATCTCGTGGTCGTGCATGTCGATGCCGGCGAACTCCCGCGGGCCCATGCGCAGATAGCCGAAGGCCGACGCGCGGCGCACGCCGCTCTGGCTGACGAAGCCGTTGTCGTTGGCGAAGCGCGGGCTGATCTCCTCGACGTTGACGTTGGCGACCCAGTTCGCGTCGCGGTGGCGCCAGGCCGCCCAGGCGCGGTGGCCGCGCTCGGGGGCCACGCGCAGCACCTGGCCATTGGCGTCGAGGCCCAAGGTCGTGTCCGACAGCAGCAGGTGGCCGCGCCATTGGTCGCTGTCGCCGGCGCGCCAGACGCCGTCGCTGCCGACGACGCGGGTCGTCAAGCCGTTGCCGAAGTCGCGCAGCGACACCAGGCCCGCCAGGCCCAGGCCACCAAGCTGCGTGCGGCCGCGCGCGAAGCTGGCCTGGGAGCCGCGCGGTTGCACGCCACTGCGCGTCGCGAAGGCACCGGCACGCAGCAGGGTCCCGCCGCCGGCGTCACGCAGGTGCAGGGCCGTGGCCTCGGCGCCGGCGCCGCGCCAGGTGGCGCGCAGGCCCCAGTCGGGGTCGGTGATGGCGCGCGTGTAGAAGGCCGCGAGGCTGCGGTTCTCGCCCGATTCATCCGGCTGGGTCGGACCGACGACGTCGGCGCTCTCCAGGAAGAAGGGGCGCTTCTCGGGCACGCTCAGCGCAAAGCGGGTGTTGCCGGCGAGCTGGGGAGCGTCGATCTCGACCTGGGAGAAGTCGGGGTTCAGCGTCGCGTCGATGACCCAGTCGGCGCGTGGCCGCCACTTGAACTCGGCACCCAGCGAGGCCTTGCGCGAGCGGCGCGTGCCGTCAGCGTCGCTGCTGTCGCGCGTGCTACGCAGCGTCAGTTCGGGGCGAAAGCTGATGAAGCTGCGCTCGCGCACCTGTTCGACGAGGTCTCCCAGCGCGTCCAGCGGCTGCAGTTCCGCGATGAAGCTCAGCGCATCCTTGGTCAGGGCGGGCGAGCTGACGTTGAGGGTGCGGTCCTCGCGCGGGATGTTGCGCGCGACCATGACGCGCCAGGGCGCGCCACCGGCATGCGGAAACCTGAGCGCGGCGAGCGGCCAGCGCAATTCGATGCTGTAGCCATCGGGCAGCCGAGTGGCGGCGGCGTTGATGTCGAAGTCGGGCGCCGAATCCTCGGTGTCCTCCTCGGCGGCGAACAGCCCATCCTCGACGCCGCCGGCCGCGCTGACGCGCACGTACTGCGCCGTGCGCCGGTGGCCCACGGGGTCGATGAAGACGGCGATGAAGTCCTGGTCGGCCTTGACCTGGTCGCGCCGCGCCAGCGGCGCGCGGATGCGGCCCGGCTCGGGATCCCAGGCGCGGATGCCGAAGACCAGGGCGTCCTCGGTGACGAGGACCTGCACGGTGGTGCGCCAGCGCGCCGCCTGCTTGTCGGCGGGCAGGAATTGCGCGAAGCGTTCGTAGACCGGGGCGCGTTGCCAGGCGGTGTCGTCGAGGCGTCCATCGATGACGGGTGCGGCCTCGCCGGTGGTGAGGCGCAGCGCGGTGGGGTGGGCAAGTTCGGGGGCGTTGCCCCAGGCGGGCAGGGCCAGGGCGCAAAGGCCCAGGGCAAGGCCCGGGCCAAGAAGGCGGAATGTCATGACGTGGTCCGAGATCGGCCGCCATGCAGGCGGCTGCGGGGATCAATGGGCTGGCGCAGTCGATCGACGTTGCGGCAGCCAGCGAGCGGCGCTGAAGCGATGTTCAGCGCGCGGGCTTAGCAGGGGTGAAGCACCTTGGCCATGATGTCCTCCTCAGCTGCGTCGGGCAGCTCTCGGTCCGAAGAGCGCGCAGTGTAGCCACGGCACGTGGGCTGTGAACAGCCCTATTCGCTCGCCCGTTTCTTGCGCGGCCGGCTCCCTAACGCACGGTCATAGAGCCAGTTGGGCAGCAGGCGCAGCAGCTTGGCCATCACGCCCATCTGCCAGGGGATGACGCGGTAGCTGACCTGGGCGTGGATGGTGCGCACGGCTTGGTCGGCGAAGTCCTCGACCTGCATCAGGAAGGGCATGGAGTAGCGGTTGCCGCGCGTCAACGGCGTGTCGATATAGCCCGGCAGGATCGTGACGACACTGACGCCGAAAGGCCGGCATTCGCCGCGCAGGCTTTCGCAGTAGGCGACGACGGCCGACTTGCTGGCGCAGTAGGCGCCATGCCCCGGCAGGCCGCGGATGGCGGCCACGCTGGCGACGCCGACCAGCGTGCCCGAGCGGCGCTCGTTCATCGCCGCGACGAAGGGATGGAAGGTGGCGGCGAGGCCGACGTTGTTGGTCTCGAAGGTGCGGCGCATCACTTCGAGATCGTCGAAGTGGGCCGTGTCCATGCCGATGCTGATGCCAGCGTTGGCGATGACGACGTCGGGCAGGCCCTGGGCGGCGATGCACTCGCGGCCGATGCGGGCCATGGCGTCGAGGTCGGCCACGTCGGCGCCATAGACCTTGAAGCGCCCGGCGTCGAGCTTCTGCTCGGCCGCCCAGCGCTCGACCTCGGTGGTGCGCCGTGCCACCAGGGCCAGGCGGGCGCCGTCGCGGTAGTAGCGCAGCGCCAGGGCCTGGCCGATGCCGCTGGAGGCGCCGGTGATGAAGACCAGTTCAGTCATGTGAGCCCCTCGTCTCGCGGGTACGCGCGCCGATCCCTGCGGGGATGCAGCGCCGGCTTGGGGCGGCCCGGCGCTCGGCGCTCATTTGCCGCCCTTTGCCGAGATCTGTCCCTGGGCCTTGCCGGTGAAGCTGACCTGGCCGGTCAGGTGGCGGTATTCGAAGTTCTGTGCGTTCAGCGTCGAGCCGCCCTGGCGGATGGTGACGGGCAGGTGGGAGCGCAGCACTTCGCTGTTGGACAGGGCCTGCAGGAACTCGCCGCGCACCTCGAGCTGGGCCGGCGCGTTCTCGCCGGCACCCGGCGGCAGGCGGCGCAGATGCACATTGCCCATCAGCTGCATGTCGCTGCCGTCGCCATTGCTGATGGCGCGCTTGGCCTCGGCGATGGCCAGGCTGCCGTCGGGCGCGATGGCGCGCACGCGTGCCTGGTCGATCTCGACGGTGTCGGTGTCCGGGTAGTGGCGCAATTCGGCGCCGGCGATCTGCACATGCAGGCGGCCATCGGCGGCGATGCGCTGGATCTCGAAGTTGGCCATGCGGTAGTCCGGCACATGGCGCAGCGGCGCGACTTCACCCGGCGCGTCGATCAGCGGCGTGTTCTTCACCAGCCACCAGGTGCCGCTGGCGAGTACGGCCATCAGCAGCAGCGGCAGATAGTTGGACAGCAGGGTCTGCGCCCGCCACAGCAGCGGCCGGGACTTTTGACGACGTGGAGCGGGAGCGGGCAGGGCCACTGGAGTCACGGGGTCTTGCCCCCATCCAGCGTGTCGTGATGCGCATTGAGCAGGCGCTCGTAGTGGCCGGCCGCCATCAGCAGCACGTCGCAGTACTCGCGCGCGGCGCCATGGCCGCCGGCAGCCTGGGTGACGTGGTGGGCGATGGCCAGCACCTCGGCGTGGGCGCCGGGCGGGGCGCAGGCGAAGCCGGCGCGCAGCATCAGCGGCAGGTCGGGCCAGTCGTCGCCCATGACGGCGACCTCGTCCCAGCTGGCGCCCAGTTGGGCCAGCAGCGGCTCGGCGGCGGCCAGCTTGTCCTTCACACCGTAGAGGGCATGCGACAGGCCGAGGTCGGCGACGCGACGGCGCACGGCCGGGCTGTCGCGGCCGGTGATGATGACCGGCGTGATGCCCGCCTGCTGCAGCGACTTCAGGCCATGGCCGTCCAGCGTGTGGAAGGCCTTGAACTCCTCGCCGCGCTCGCTGATGTAGATGCGGCCGTCGGTCAGCACGCCGTCGACGTCGAAGATGGCGAGCTTGATGGCCAGGCCGCGGCCTTGCGCCTTGACGAGGAGTTCGGGCGGGAATTTCAGTGCGGGCTGCATCAGATCACTTTCGCGCGCATCAGGTCGTTGATGCTGATGGCGCCCAGCAGGCGCTGCTCGGCATCGACGACGAGGACGACGGTGATGCGCGCGGCTTCCATCAGGTCGGCCGCATCGACGGCCAGGGCCTCGGCGCCGACGGTGCGTGGCTTGGCGTGGGCGACCTCGGCGGCGGTGAGGGCGCGCAGGTCGCGGCCCTGCTCGACGAGGCGGCGCAGGTCGCCGTCGGTGAAGATGCCCTGGACGCGGTCCTCGGCATCGACGATCACCGCCATGCCCAGGGCCTTGGCGCTCATCTCGCGCATCAGGTCGGTGAAACCCATGTCGGCCGCCACGCGTGGCAGGGCGTCGCCGCTGCGCATCAGGTCGCGCACATGGGTCAGCAGCTTGCGGCCCAGGGCGCCGCCGGGGTGGGAGCGGGCGAAGTCCTCGGCCTTGAAGCCGCGCGCATCCAGCAGCGCCACGGCCAGCGCGTCGCCCAGGGCCATCTGGGCCGTGGTGCTGGCCGTGGGAGCGAGCTGCAGCGGGCAGGCCTCCTCGGCGACGGCACTGTCGAGCACGACATCGGCATGGGCCGCGAGGCTGGATTCGGCGCGGCCGGTCATCGCGATGATGGGAATGCCCAGGCGCTTGAGGACGGGCAGGATGGCGTTGAGCTCGTCGCTCTCGCCGGAGTTGGACAGGGCCAGCACGACGTCGCCGCCGGTGACCATGCCGAGGTCGCCATGGGCGGCCTCCGCCGGATGGACGAAGAGGGCGGGCGTGCCGGTGGAGGCCAGCGTGGCGGCAATCTTGCGGCCCACATGGCCGCTCTTGCCCATGCCCATGACGGCGACGCGGCCACGGCAGGCCAGCACCAGCTCAATGGCGCCCGCAAAGGCGTCGCCCAGGCGGGGCACCAGCTCGGCGAGGGCGCGGGCCTCGACCTCGAGCGCCTGACGGCCGATGCGCACGGCGCGCTCGGCGGCAAAGACGGGAGAACTCATGCGGCCAGTGTAGACAAGCGCTTGCGCGGCGTAACCGGCGTGATTTCCGGCCGCCTGGCGAGGCTATTGGGGTCTGCACGGGTGCGATTTGCCAGCCAGCAGCAAGCCAAACCCCTGCGCTCTCAACACAATGGGCGGCTATGCAGACCGAGCTGTTAGACCGCCCCGTGCGCGCCAGGGCCCTGCCGGCTGGCACCCTGGCGATGGGGATGGCCCTGCTGGCGCTGCTGGCCTGGGACTTGAGCCACCTCGACCTCTGGGCCGTGCGCTTGGCCGGGGACGCCAGCGGTTTTGCGCTGCGCGAGGCCTGGGTCACGCGCGTCCTCATCCACGAGGGCGGGCGCCTGGTCTCCTATGTCGCGATGGGCTTCATCGTCCTGCTCAACCTGCTGCCCCGGCTGTTGCCCGGACTGAGCCGGGCCGACCGGCGCTGGTGGCTGGTGACGACACTGGTCTGCCTGGGCGTCATCTCCCTGATGAAGCGCGTCAGCCTGACGAGCTGCCCCTGGGACCTGGCCGAATTCGGCGGCGTGGCCCACTATGTTTCGCACTGGGTGCTGGGCACGCGTGACGGCGGGGGCGGGCATTGCTTCCCGTCCGGCCACGCGAGTGCCGCTTTCGCCTACTTGAGCGGCGGCTGGGCCCTGGCACGGGCCTACCCGCGCGCCGCGCGCGCCTGGGTGCTGGCTTGCGTGGGCCTGGGCGTCGTCTATGGCCTGGGGCAGATGCTGCGTGGCGCCCACTACCCCAGCCACACGATGTGGACGGCCTGGATCTGCTGGGCGGTGACGCTGGCCGCCGCCCAGGTTCGACCCTGGCGCTTCAGGCGCGCCGCCGCAGCCTGAGCCCCGCGAGGGCCGCCAGGCCACCCAGCAGCAGCAGGGCGTTCGCCGGTTCCGGCACGGGCGTGACCGCACCGGCGTCAAAGGCGATGCTGCCACCCGAGCCGAACAGTCCCATCAGCACGGTCTCGTCGCCGCTGAAGATGGCCGTGGACGAGTTGGTCTTGAGGTTGAAGCTGCCCTCCACCCAGGCCCCGAAGCCGCCCTTGTCGTCCTGCGGCCGGTAGCGCAGCTTGACGATCTCGCCCGAGGTCATGGAGGCGCTGGCGAAGAGGTCGCCCCCGCCGCCGCTGATGTGCAGGCTGCTGCCCAGCGTGTCGCTGAAGATCATCTGGAAGAAGGAGTCGTTGCGGCCGGCGGATACCTTGACCACGTCCAGCGTGACCGTCTTGACGTGCTTGCCCGACGCGACGGCGAGGAACCACTTGGGTGTCGAGACGTCGACATGCTGGGCCCAGGCCAGGTCGGAGAAGCTGGCCTTGCCGATGCCCCCGCTGCTGACCAGGGTCAGGCCCCAGGAAAAGCTTTCGATGTCGATCCAGTCCTTGTGGTCCTTGTCGGTCGACTCGCCGGGAATGCCGTCGATCTGCAGGAAATAGTCGTTGGCGGCCTGGGCGAGGCCCGCCGTGGCCAGACCGATGGCGAGCACCGCCACGCGCCAGGCCCGCTTGAAACCAGAAGCCATGTCGAATCTCCTTGCGCCCGAAATGGGCGCAGTGATGCTGAGCAGGAGCGGGGGCTCCCGCCATCCCCACGATGCAAAGGGTTTCCACAGAGTCGAGGCTGGAGCGGCCGTCCTAGACTCGCGCAGCACCACGGAGGAGACACCGTGCAGCGGACCGATATCTCGGACCCGGCCTATTTCCACAAGGTCGTCGATTGCCAATGGGCCTGCCCGGCACACACGCCGGTGCCCGAATACATCCGCCTCATCGCGCAGGGGCGGCATGACGAGGCGTATTGGGTCAACTGGGTCAGCAACGTCTTTCCCGGCGTGCTCGGTCGCACCTGTGACCGGCCCTGCGAGCCGGCCTGCCGGCGCGGTCGTGTGGAAGAAAAGCAGGCGGCCAAGCCGGAGCCGGTCGCCATCTGCCGCTTGAAGCGCGTGGCGGCGGATAACAAGAGCGACGGTTTCCGCGCCATGATCCCCAAGCCCGCCGCGCGCAAGAACAAGCGTGTGGCCTGCGTGGGCGCCGGGCCGGCCTCGTTGGCGGTGGCGCGTGACCTGGCCCTGGAAGGCTATGCCGTCACCGTGTTCGACGGCGAGGCCAAGCCCGGTGGCTTCATCCGCACCCAGATCCCGCGTTTCCGACTGCCCGAGCGCGTCATCGACGAAGAATGCGGTTACATCCTCGGCCTGGGCGTCGAGTGGCGCGCTGGCCAGCGCATCGATTCGATGAAGGCGCTGCTGGGGGAGGGTTTCGACGCCGTCTTTGTCGGCTGTGGCGCCCCGCGTGGCCGTGACCTGCCGCTGCCGGGCCGCCAGGAGGCCGCCGAGCAGATACACATCGGCATCGACTGGCTGGCCAGCGTCAGCTTCGGCCACGTGACGAGCGTCGCGCCCCGCGTCATCGTGCTCGGTGGCGGCAACACGGCCATGGACTGCTGCCGCTCGGCGCGGCGTCTGGGGGCTTCGTCCGTCACCGTGACCGTGCGCAGCGGCTATGCGCAGATGAAGGCCTCGCCGTGGGAGAAGGAGGACGCCGAGCACGAGGGCATCCCCATCCTCGACTTCCATGTGCCGCTGGCCTTCGAGCATGTCGACGGCAAGCTGACCGGCATGCGCTTCAAGAAGGCACAGACCGGCGAGGAGATCGTCATCCCCTGCGACGAGGTGCTGATCGCCGTCGGCCAGGAGAACAGCTTCCCGTGGATAGAGCGCGACTCGGGCATCGCCTTCGACGAGCACGGCCTGCCGGTGCTCAACGCGCAGAGCTTCCAGTCGTCGCTGCCCCATGTCTTCTTCGGCGGCGACGCAGCCTTCGGACCGAAGAACATCATCACGGCCGTCGCTCACGGCCATGAGGCTGCCGTCAGCATCGACCGCCTGCTGCACGGCGAGCCGGTCACGCAGCGCCCGCCGCCCCACGTCAACCTCGTGTCCCAGAAGATGGGCATCCACGAGTGGAGCTATGACAACGCCATCACCAACGACCTGCGCAGCAAGGTGCCCTGGACGGCTGCCAACATCGCGCTGGCCAGCATCAAGGTCGAGGTCGAACTGGGCTTCGACGCCGCCACGGCCTTCAAGGAAGCGCAGCGCTGCCTGAACTGCGATGTGCAGACGGTCTTCGCGCCCAAGCTCTGCATCGAGTGCGATGCCTGCGTGGACATCTGCCCGATGGACTGCATCACCTTCACGGAGAACGGCGACGACCTGCGCGAGCGGCTCAACGCGCCGGCGCTGAACCTGATGCAGGACATCTATGTGGAGGGCGGCCTGAAGACCGGCCGCGTGATGGCCAAGGACGAGGACGTCTGCCTGCACTGCGGCCTGTGCGCCGAGCGCTGTCCGACGGGGGCCTGGGACATGCAGAAGTTCCTGCTGGTCACTGCCAAGGCGGGCGCGGCTTGCCGTGACACCACGACGCGCAAGGAGGTGGTATGACCGCGACCCCCACGCGCGCTTCGCGCACTGCCCCCCGAGGGGGCTCGGCCTCCCTAGGGGCGGCCCGTCGGGAGGCCGCATGAGCCGCATCGAAGCCGTCAACGATTTCGTCGTCAAGTTCGCCAACGTCAATGGTTCGGGCTCTGCCTCGGCCAACGAGCTGTTCGCGCGCGCCATCCTGCGCATGGGCGTGCCCGTCAGCCCGCGCAACATCTTCCCGAGCAATATCCAGGGCCTGCCGACCTGGTACGAGGTGCGCGTCTGCGAAGCCGGCTGGCTGGGCCGGCGCGGCGGCGTGGACCTGATGGTGGCGATGAACCCCCAGACCTGGGCCCAGGACCTGGCCGAGATCCAGCCCGGCGGCTATCTTTTCTATGACAGCACCAAGCCGATGCCGGCGAGCGCCTTCCGCCCGGACATCCACGTCATCGGCATGCCGGCCACGGCCATCTGCAACGCCACCTATGACGTGCCGCGCGAGCGCACGCTGTTCAAGAACATCCTGGTGCTGGGGGCGCTCAGCGAGCTGATGGGCATCGAGTCGGCCGTCATCGAGGGCCTGTTTGCCGAGCAGTACAAGGGCAAGGAGAGGTTGCTGGACTCCAATGTGCGGGCCCTGCATGCCGGCCGCGAGTTCGCGCGCGACCATCTGTCGGTGCAGCCCTTCGGCCTCAGGCTCAAGACCGCCAATGCCGTGGGCGACAAGATCTTCATGGAAGGCAATGCGGCGACGGCCCTGGGCTGCGTCTACGGCGGCGCCACCGTCTGCGCCTGGTATCCGATCACGCCATCGTCTTCGGTCGCCGAGGCCTTCGAGAAGTACGCGGTGAAGTTCCGCACCGACCCCGAGACCGGGGAGAAGCGCTATGCCATCGTGCAGGCCGAGGACGAGATCGCCTCCATCGGCATCATCACCGGCGCCGGCTGGAACGGTGCGCGCGCCTTCACCTGCACCTCGGGCCCCGGCGTGTCGCTGATGACGGAGTTCCTGGGCCTGGCTTACTTTGCCGAGATCCCCTTCGTCGTCATCGACGTGCAGCGCGGCGGCCCCAGCACCGGCATGCCCACGCGCACCCAGCAGGCCGACCTGCTCAGCAGCGCCTATGCCTCGCATGGCGACACCCAGCACGTGCTGCTGCTGCCCGAGGACCCGCGCGAATGCTTCGAGTTCGCCGCCGACGCGCTGGACCTGGCCGAGCGCCTGCAGACACCCGTCTTCCTGATGAGCGACCTCGACATCGGCATGAACCAGCGCCTGTGCGCGCCGCTGGAGTGGAACGACGAACGCCGCTACGACCGCGGCAAGGTCATGACGGCCGAACAGCTGGATGCCGGCAAGGAATTCGCCCGCTACAAGGATGTCGACGGTGACGGCATCCCCTGGCGCACGCTGCCCGGCACGCATGCGAGCAAGGGCGCCTATTTCACGCGTGGCACGACTCGCAACGAGCAGGCGATCTACTCCGAGCGTGGCGACGACTACGTCCGCAACGTCGAGCGCCTGCGCGCCAAGTTCGCGACTGCGGCCCTGCTCGCGCCCCAACCCCTGGTGCGCGCGGCGGTACAGAAGACGCGGCTCGGCGTCCTGTACTTTGGCTCCACGGCGCCGGCCATGGACGAAGCATTGGCTTCGCTGACCGAGGCCGGCATCCACATCGACGCGATGCGGCTGCGCGCCTACCCCTTCGCGCCCAGCGTGGCGGAGTTCATCGCCGCCCACGACGCCGTCTTCGTCGTCGAGCAGAACCGCGACGCGCAGATGCGCCGCATGCTGGTCAACGAGCTGGAGGTGGCGCCGGCTCAGCTCATCAAGGTGCTGCATTTCGACGGCACGCCCATCACGGCCCGCTTCATCACCTACGCGATCACGCGCCATGTCCATGCGCTGGCGACGGCCCCGAGGAGTGCCGCATGACCTATCTCGCCAAGCCCAAGCTGCACCACCCGAGTCTCACGAAGAACGCGGTGGGCTACACCCGCCGCGACTACGAGGGCAAGGTCTCGACGCTGTGCGCCGGATGCGGCCACGACTCCATCTCCGGCGCCATCGTGCAGGCCTGCTGGCAGCTCGACATCGAGCCGCACCGCGTCGCCAAGCTCAGCGGCATCGGCTGCTCCAGCAAGACGCCCGACTACTTCCTCGGCGCCAGCCACGGCTTCAACACGGTGCATGGCCGCATGCCCAGCGTGCTGACCGGCGCCTATCTGGCCAATCGCGAGCTGCTGTATCTCGGCGTGTCAGGCGACGGCGACTCGGCCTCCATCGGCCTGGGCCAGTTCGCCCATGCGATGCGGCGCGGCGTGCGCATGGTCTATATCGTCGAGAACAACGGCGTCTACGGCCTCACCAAGGGCCAGTTCAGCGCCACGGCCGACAAGGGCTCGGTGGCCAAGAAGGGCGCGACCAACAACGACACCGCCATCGACCTCGCGGCCCTCGCGCTGCAGCTCGGCGCTACCTTCGTCGCGCGCAGCTTCTCGGGCGACAAGACCCAGCTCGTGCCGCTCATCGAAGCCGCCATGCGTCACGGCGGCGCGGCCTTCATCGACGTCATCAGCCCCTGCGTGGCCTTCAACAACCACGCCGGCTCGACGCGCAGCTACGACCATGTCCGCGACCACAACGAGGCGCTGAACCGCATCGACTTCATCGACCTCGCCGCCGAGCAGGTCGTCGAGCACTCGCCCGATGTCATCGACGTGCCCCAGGCCGACGGCAGCACGCTGCGGCTGCGCAAGATGGCGCCTGACTACGACCCCACGGACCGCCTGAACGCGATGAACGCGATGCAGCTGCGCGCCGCGGCGGGCGAGATCGCCACCGGTCTGCTCTACGTCGACCCGGCGGCCAAGGATTGGCATGCGGCGCAGCGCACGGCGGCAGCCGCCTTGAACACCCTTGGTGAAAAAGCACTCTGCCCGGGGTCGGCCGCCCTGGCAAAAATCAATGCCGGGCTGAGATGATGCGCGGGCCATGCGCCCACACCACCTCACCCTCCTCGCCGCCGCCCTCGTCCTGACCGCCTGTGCCAGTTCCAGCCAGGACAAGGTCACCAACGCCGCCACCACGCCGCTGAGCGACCTCAACGTCGTGCGTGCCGACATTCCGGAGGTGCTGAAGGCCGCGGCCGCCGCGCCCTATGCGATGCCGGCGGATGCCAGCTGTGGCGGCCTGGCGGCCGGTATCCGCGCGCTGGACGAAGTCCTGGGCCCGGACCTCGACGCGCCCCACACCAGCGGCAACACCGGCCTGCTGGACCGTGGCGAGGATGCTGCTACCGGTGCGCTGCAGCGCACGGCCGAGGGCGTCATTCCCTTCCGCGGCTGGGTGCGCAAGCTCAGTGGCGCCGAGCGCTATGCGCGCCAGGTCAGCGCAGCCATCACGGCCGGCGGCGTCAGGCGCGGCTATCTGCGGGGCCTCGCGACCGCCAAGACCTGCACCGCTGCGCCGGCGAAGGCAGCCTGACCGGCACACGAACCGCGCACACAGTCCTTTGCTGAGCGCCAACGTTCAGCAAACCTTTGACTACGGGGCAGCAAAGCGGCGTCGGCAGACTCGCCGGCGATGCCTGCAGCCCGCCTTCTTTCTCGCTTTCTTCCCCGCATTCCGCCGCGCACTGCCGTGCTGGCGGCCCTCGTCTTGCTGCTCTGGGCCGTCGTCGGCACGACCTGGTTCCTGCGCACCTATCTCGGGCTGGTGACGGCCGACCAGGTGCTCTATCACCTGCAGAACGGCGGCCTGGACTATGCCGACCCGCGCATGCTGTGGCGGGCCTGCCGCTGCCTGATGGCGGTGCTGGGGCTGACGGTGCTCAGCCTCTTCGCGCTCGGCCGCATGAAGCGCTGGCACGGCCGGCTGCTGCTGGCTCTGCTGGGCACGGGTGCTGTCGTGTCGGTCAATGCCACCGTCTCCGACCCCTGCCGGCCCGAGGCCGATGGCGGCGACTACCTGGCCCGTCACTACGTCGACCCTGGCCAGGTCAAGCTGCAGTTGCCGGCCGAGCGGCCGGACGTCCTCGTCGTCTTCGTCGAGTCCCTCGACGAGGGCTACACCCGCCCGCGCGAACCGCGGGCGGCCCTGCTGCCGCGCCTGACGCGCATGCAGGACGACTTCCAGACCCTGGGTGAACTGCGCAACCTCAGCGGCGCGAGCTGGACGGTGGGCGGCATGTTCAGCGCGCTGTGCGGTGTGCCGCTGCAGCCGGTCGGCCTGATGAGCCACAACTCGCTGGAGTACAGCCGCCGTTTCTTCGAGGGCGGCCAGTGCCTGACCGACCTGCTGGCAGCCCGGGGCTGGGACATCAGCTTCTACGGCGGCGCCTCGCTGAAGTTCGCCGGCAAGGGCCGCTTCCTGGAGGACCACCACGTCGCACGCCGCTTCGGCGCCGAGCAATGGCAGCAGCGCGGCATTGCCGTACCGGCGGCGGGCTGGGGCCTGCTGGACAGCGACCTGGTCGAGCAGGCCTGGGCCGACATGCAGCGCCCGCGCCAGGCCGACGAGGCGCGCATGAGCCTGCTGCTGACGGTCGATACCCATGGACCCTCGGGTGCGCATGACCGCGGCTGCATTGCGGAGGCGGTTGCCGAGGATGATGACGATGAGCCAGCCGACGTCATGCGCGAGGCGCTGCGCTGCACCGACCGCGTCGTGGCCGGTCTGGTCGAGCGCTTCATCGCCGACCGAAATGGCCGCCCCAAGGTCGTCTGGATCATGGGCGACCACCTCAACCCCGAGCCCATGCTGAACGGCGAGCTGCTGCCCGAGGCCCATGGCCGTACCGTCTTCCACGCCTTGGCCCGCTATGACGCACAGGGCCGCGCGCTGCCGGCCGACGACCTGCAGCGCGAGTTCACGCATGTCGACATCCTGCCCACACTGGCCGAGGCCATCGGCCTGCGCTGGGCGGCCCACCCGCACCGGCTGGGCCTGGGCATGTCGCTGCTGGCCGGCCCGGCCCATGCCACGCTCGCCGAGCGCGACGGCATGGCCGTCGTCAATGGCCGGCTGTCCTGCCGCTCGCCGCTGTTTCAGCGGCTGTGGATGAAGGCGGCCTAGCGTTCCATCTTCACGGCTTCCATGTTGCGGACATAGAAGACGCCGTCCCATTGCGCGCCGAGACCGACGCCCGTGCCCAGGGGCATGGTGTAGCCGAACTCCATGGCGCGCGCCGGCAGGCCGACCTTCAGCCGTGACGGCGCGTTCAGGAAGCCAAAGCCGGCCGGATTGCCGGCGAAGGCCGCTTCCAGGCTGGGGGGATAGGCCGGCGGGATGTTTTGCACCTCGCCCGAGGCGAACTCCATGAAGCGGCCCTGCAGCGCCGTCAGGTTCAGCACGTAGTAGTCGCGGCCCAGCTTCTGGCCAAGGATGTCGCCCGCATAGCGGTGGCTGTCGTCGAACTTGACGCCGCGCGCGACGTGGATGGTGTGGGCCCAGATGACAGCCTTGCGGCCTGGGTAGACGCGCTCGAGCTGCCACAGCACGTTGTTCGCCATTTCGTGGTCGCGCTGATAGTCGCCGCGCCAGAAGCCGGCCGCCTGGGCCTGCAGGCCGGCCAGGCTGCGGCACAGCAGCTCATCGCCGCCGGCCTGGCACAGCGTCGCTTTCAGCCGCGCGGCCACTGCATCGAAGTTCTTCGCGTCGCCAGCCGACGGCGGCGTCCGGTCCATCTGCATCAGCTTGTCGGCCAGGCGCTCGAACACCGGCCAGTCGGCGGCATCGCCCTGCAAGCTGGCGCGCAGTCGCTTGGGCAATTCGCTGCGGCTCAAACCGCCGCTGAGCTGGCTGTCGATGCCCGACAGCAGCATGGGCTTCGGCCCCGCCTGCGCCTCGTCCAGATAGCGCAGCAAGGTTCGGCCGGCGTCGCTCTTGGAATACATATAGAAGACATTGCCCGGCGCCAGCGCATCGAGCTTCTCGCCGCGCTGCATGGCCTGCTGCAGCAGCGCGACGTCGAAGACGCCGCTCTCCAGCAGCAGCACATCGAAGCCCCTCTTCTCGTGCAGATAGCGCACCAGCCGCGTCTTGAGTTCAAACTCCTGGCGGCCGCCGTGGGTCTGCTCGCCCAGGGCCACGACGCGGGTATTGCCGATGGCGTCGCCAAAGGCCTGCAACTGCGCGTCGGTCAGCTCGGCCGCGGAGGTCGCCGGCATGCTTTTCATCTGGGCGCGCACCCAATCCAGCGAGCCCGTTTCGGCCGCCCGTGCGCCCGTCAGCGCCACCGTCAGCGCCGCCAGCGCCATCCATTTCCTGCTCATCGCCACTCCTTCAGTGCGCGGCAGGATATCGACTTCAAACTGGTATCAGGACAGCCCCAGGCTGGGCTCCTGGGCAGCCTCGTCCACAGGCCGCGCTGGTATGGTCGCCAGCGCCAGCTCGGCGCTGTTCAGCGCCCCTTCGATGAAGCCCTGGTAGTCGGAATAGGCCTCGCCAACGATGTGCAGATTGCGCGCGCCGCTGCCGAAATCGAAGGCCTTGAAGGCGTCCATGACCTTCCATGAGCGCACGCCCGGCTGCCAGCCGTGGTTGGCCGCGCCATAGGGCGCGCGCGCCCAGTCGCGGATGCCGTAGGTGATGATGGAGTTGCGGATGTACTGGCTGGTCTCGGCCAGGCTCAGGTCGCCAAAGATGCGCCGCGCGTTGTCGGTCAGCTTCAGTGCGGACTCGGCATTCGCATCCGCCGCCCGCTTCACGTCGCGGGCCACGAACAGGGCGAAGGCGTCGACGATGCGCGCGTTCTGGTCCACCTCGGCGCGGTCGTGGCGGTCGCCGTCGATGACGTAGTGGCGCCAGAACTCGGTGGACGGACGGTCCATGTAGAGCAGCACCATGCCGTGGCCGTCGGCATCGGCCTCGGGCGCGCGGCGGAAGTAGTGGATCTCGCGCGTCGGCATGCAGTTGGCGTATTGCTGCGGCGCCTGGCCATAGCTCCACCACGGCGTGTTGCAGACGAAGAAGACCTTGAGCATGGGGAAGCCGTTGACGCAGTCCAGCTGCGAGGCGATGTGCTCGGGCAGGTGGCGCGTCAGCTTCAGCAGCGGCAGGCGCGGCAGCGCCAGGATGAGGCGCTCGGCGCGCAGCGTGAGGGCGCCGTTCTGCGTCGCCACGTCCAGGGCCAGCGTGGGCTTGCCCAGCTCCACGGGGCGCACGCCCATCAGCTTGTGGCCGCCGGCCAGCGTCACATTGGCATGGCCGCGCAGGCGCGTCAGCAGGCCCTCGGTCAGCTTGGCCGAACCGCCCTCGATGCTGGCCAGCTGCTGGCCCACGGTCTTGAGCGCGCGCAGCCACCAGATGATCCACTCGGCCGCGTTCAGGTTCTCCGGGATCATGTGATAGAAAGTTCCGGTGTCGCGCAGCTTCACCAGCGCCCGGTGGCTCAGGATGCCCTGGGCCGAAAGCGCGTTCCAGAAACCCATGTCCCACAGCGGCTGGCCGTGCAGCTGGGCGTGCTTGCGCAGCCGCATGTAGTCGGCCTCGGTCAGCGCGTCGATCCAGGCCTGGTCATCCGGGGCGCGGCCCATGATGAGCATGATGCCGCGCTTGAGCAGTTGCAACGAGTTCRGGCCGCGCTCGGCCTCGGGCAGGTCGGTGTCATCGGCCGAGACCTGATCGGACGAAGGGCCGGAGAAGTCCAGCAGGCCCACGCCCAGTTCGGCGCACAGGGCGGCAAAGCGCGGCTGCAGCGTCGGCTCGAAGCGCATCGGCCCGTACTCGGCGATGAAGCCGTCCATGTCCTCGGTCTCGATGCGCCCGCCCCAGCGGTCGGCCGCGGCCTCCAGCACGAGGATGCGGTGGCCCGCGTCGGCCAGGCGCAGCGCGCAATACAGGCCCGACACGCCGCCGCCGGCGATGACGATGTCATAGGTCGTCATGGGAATGCTCCACTTGTATGTACAACTGGGGTGGAAGCATATCGGAGCCGAGGTCCACGGCTACCATCGCGGCCCTTTTGCTGCCAGGGCGCCAGATGCGGTTCTCATGGATTTCGATTTGGGTGGGCCTGCTGCTCGTCTCATTCCTCGGCATGGCCAGCGCCGCTACGCCGGCGCCCTTGCGCACCGAGCTGACGCTGACCCATGTCGCCGCCGACAAATGGCGGGCCGACTATGTGTTTGCGGAGCCCGTCACCGCCCTCGAACTGGGCGCGCCTGTCCGCAGCTACCGCAAGCAAGCCTGGCGGGCCCTGACGCCGGGGGTGGAACTGGTCGCGCAGGGTGACAACGAAGGCCTGCGCAGTGCCAAGCCGCTGACCCGTCTCAGCGTCGAAATCAGCGCCTACGACGAGTTCACGGAGGGCGCGCAATACGCCCCGATCAACCGCTTCTCCGACGGCGGCTGGAACCTCTATCTCGGCTTCCTGTACGGCGCGCTGACCCAGGGCGAAGGCGTGCGAACCATGGAGGTCGTGCTGCGTCTACAGGGCCTGCCGGGTGAAACGGCGGCTGCGCCGATCAAGCCCAGCACCGAACTGGAGGGCTATGCCTACTTCGGCCCCCGCGAGCCGGTTCGCATGGGCAATGTCGACGTCATCATCGATCCCCAGGCCCCGGCCTGGCTGCGCGAGGTGCTACAGGACACCACCGCCAAGGTGTCGCGGTTCTACGAGCAGGCCTTGCAGCGCAAGCTGATCGGCACACCCCTGGTCTCGGTCGCCGTGGTCGGCTTCGACGGCTCGCCCGGCAGCATCAGCATCAAGGGCGGCGCCGTCGGCGGCGGTGTTGTCTACCGCTTCGAAGGGCGAGGCCTGGTTGAGGACCATCCCAAGAAACGCAGCTATATCGCGGCCCTGGTGGCCCATGAGATGGCGCATGTGTGGCAGGTCAACCTGGCGCGCGGCGGCGTCGGCGAGAACGATCCCTGGGTCCATGAAGGTGGCGCCGAGGCCCTCATGCTGGAAGCCTTGCGTTCGACCGGCATCTTCACTGAGGAGATGAGCGAGCAGTACGCGCAGAAGCTGCTTAAGGAGTGCGATCAGCTCCAGGGCGACCTGACGGTCTATCGCGGCTTCTACGCCTGCGGCTTCAAGCGGTTCAGGGGTTATGCGATCGCGCCGGTGCCGTTGTGGCGGGCCATGATGGCGCGCAGTGAAAGCAGCGGGGAGTTCTATTCGGAGGTCATGATTCAGGCCCTTCTCAGGACGGCGGTGGCAAACCCAGCGCGTTAGGGCGCCCGCGCCCCAAAAATACCGCCTTGATCATGCAACTGCTGCGCGCATGGCCAACCAAGTTTCAATGGCTTCCAGCTCTTCACGCCCGGGCCGGCCCACACCATGTGCTCATCGCCTCGTCGAGCCCACGTGCATCCCCTTCACCGACCCAGGCCACATGCCCGTCGGGCCGGATCAGCACACCCGCGGGCGGTGTGACGACCCCAAGCGCAGGGAGCTCCCAGGGGCCGTCGTATCTCGCGTGCAGGTGTCGAACGCGGCCCGCCCAGGGCGTCACGTCATCGGCGCGGCGCGCGTCGCCAAGGTCCAGCAGCACTGACTGACCATCGTGCAGCAAGCTGAAGACCCGTCGCGGGCCATTCTCGGTGACGAGGTCCAGGTCGGGCATGCGACGCCCGAGCAGCGGATGCCCGTCACCAAGGTCGTAGCGAACCCCCAGTCCCGACAGGTCTGCAGCGAGCCGCCTGCGCGGTTCGTTCATCACGAGCAGCTCGGCGAGCGTGTCGCGCAGGGCCCCCGGTGCCGGCGTCCAGCCCGAGAAGTGAGACCGCCGCCATCGCGAGCTGCAGCACGCGTGCCCCTGCCGGGTGCCGTTCGGCGTGATAGCTGTCCAGCAGGCTATCGGGCGAAATGCGCTTCACGACCTGGGCGAGCTTCCAGCCCAGGTTCATGGCATCGTGCACGCCCGTGTTGAGCCCCTGGCCGCCCACCGGCGAATGCACGTGCGCGGCGTCGCCGGCCAGGAGCACTCGCCGATCACGATAGGCCGCGGCCTGGCGAGCCGCGTTGGTGAAGCGGGAGAGCCAGGTCGGCGTGTGCACGCCGTAGTCGGTGCCGCAGGCGGCCACGAGGGCCGCGCTGAGCTCCTGCAGCGTGGGCTCGCCGCCGACGCCCAACTGAGCCTCGGGCACCATGACCCGGATCGGGCCACCGTCCGTGAAGTGCACCTCACCATCGCGAATCTCATAGTCCCGCTTGCCGAATGAGTGGATGCCCAGCGCCGTGCGGTGGATACCCAGTGGCGGTGCCTCTCGCATCTCCACCTCGGCGATCAGGTTGCTCGCCGTGGCCGCCCACCCCGGGAACGCGATGCCGGCCAGCTTGCGCACCAGGCTGCGCCCGCCATCGCAACCGACGAGGTAGTCGGCCCGCAACGAGGCGCCGTCCGTCGTCGCGACGGTCACGCCGATCTCGTCCTGGGTGAAGCCCGTCACCGCCCGTTCGCGATAGAAGCGCACACCCAGGGCCTCGGCCCAGTCGGCGAGGATGCGCTCGAACCGGTTGTGCCACAGCGCGAGCACATACGGATGACGTGAGGGGAAGTCGCTGAGGTCCAGTTTCAGCTGGGCGAATCCGCACCGTGGCATCGTCTGGCCCTCGGTGATGAAACGGTCCGCGATGCCCCGCTGATCGAGGATCTCGATCGTGCGTGCGTGCAGACCTCCTGCGCGCGCGCCGGCCAGGTCCTGGCTCGCCCGTCGCTCAACGATTGCCACGTCGACGCCGGCCAGAGCCAGCTCGCCCGCCAACATGAGTCCCGTCGGACCGCCGCCCGCAATGGCCACGCTGTGTGCGTTCATCGCTGCGCTCCCGCGGTCGTCGAGACTCCGTGCTCACCCACCCGCGGATCAACGTCCGTCCCGCACCCCTTTGGTTCGTACATCAACTGCATTTCCCTAACTAATTTTTCAATGGGCTCCCTGCATCGGGCGACTATTCTGGAATGGGGGATGGGCACTCGCGCAAGCCCCCAGGCGGTTCATATACTGGAGGCAACGCAGGACGATGCGCATGGTGGCCCCCGGCCACACCTTTTGCGGCGGCCAAGGCAGGTCGCCACAGGCAGATCCGCACTTGCCTAGCCACGGCTCTCGGGTCCTGAGCCGAGAAACGCTGACACCAGATCGGGCACCTCCGGTGCCGAGGCAATGCCGTAATGCGTGGCCCCCGGCACGATGGCGAGCCGAGCCTTGGCACGCAGGGAGCCGTCCATCCCTGCGTCCCGCTGAGAGCCACCCAGGGCCTTGTAGAACTCGGCCATGTGGTCGACCTGAATGGCGTCCGCATCCGCAAAGATCAGCATCGCCGGCATCTTCAGGGCCGCCACCTCGGCCCGCCAGTCGAATTCACGGCTTTCGAGTTCACCGATCTTGCGCAGCAAGGGCTCCCAGCGGGCCTCGGGGTACATCGTGGCCATCGGGCTGCGTTGGATGTTGTGGGCGATCTGTGGCGCGTGGGCGACCATCCCTTCGTAAGCGGCCCGCACCTCAGGGAACCAAGCGGCATGGCGCATGGGTTGAGACATGACGATCACGTGCCGCACCGTGCCGGGGTGGCGGATGGCCGTCTGCAGGGCCACACCGCCGCCCATCGAATAGCCCAGCACGTCCACCGCGCCCAGGCCTAGGTGCTGGATGAGTTGCGCCACGTCGTCGGCCATGGATTCGAAGCGCAGCGGGCGGTCGATGTCTTGCGTGTGGCCATGGCCCTGCAGATGGACCAGGATGACCTGCCGGCTCTTGGCCATCACCTCGACATTGGCCCCGAAGCAGTCCGGTGTGACGCCGCCGTGCAGCAGCAGCAGGGGTGCGCCGGCGCCCTGTGTCTGGTAGTAGAGCTTGAGACCGTTGACGGTCGCGAAGTGGGATGTCGGACGAGAGGTGGGCTTGCTCATGGGGGCTCCTTGCGTGGTGGAAGTGCTTGCGGCGAAGACGCCGGCAACCGATGCGAAGAGTGGCACGACAGTGAGGGCGATGAACGACCGGCGCCGGGCCGCTGGGGCGCCGGTCCCTGGCGGTGTGGTGGAGGGTGGATCAGAGGGCATGCGATGGCCTTTCGAGGGTGGGGAGGGGGCAGCGCCTGGCGATGCGGTGAGCAGCGAGCGCCATCGACCCGAAGCAGGTGGCACCGCTGGCACGTCGATTGCTGTGCCGGCGCGAGGTGGCAGGTCTTGCTGTATGTCCATGCCTGCAGTCTGCGACTCGATAATCACGCGGTCGCCTGCACTTGCGCCAAACGTCGTCGTGAACTTGCCAATCACCGTTTTCCTGCCCAGAAGCGCCGACGCCAGCGTCGATGCCCGGGCCTACGACGTCCAGGCGGGAGGCGGCGAACCCCTGCACGTGCACCCGCAGGAGGCCCTGCTCATCTATGCCGAGTCAGGCGCCTACACGCTCTTCACCGAAGCTCTCGTCTGGGCACTGTTGCCAAGCCGTGCCATCTGGCTGCCGCCGGGCGTACCGAGCGGCTGGCGGGCCGGCACGCGCTCGGCGGTGCGCTTGCGGCCGCTGCACTTCCCGGTGCCGCTGCCGGCGACCTTGCCGACCGAGCCCACAGTCATCGTTGTGAGCCCGCTGCTGGCTGCCGTGATCCTGGAGCTTCGCCAGATGCAAGGGGGCGGCCAGGACACCAGGAGGGATCAGGATTCCGAGGCTGCGACCACCATCGCAGCCTTGCGGCAGACCGCGTTGCACGAGGTACGCAAGAGTTCCGCCACGGTGATGCTCAGCGTGCCCCAGCCGAAGAGCCCCGGCCTGCGCCGCGTCACCGCCATGCAACTGGCCGACCTCGCCGTCGAATGGCCGCTGGCCGCATGCGCGGACGCTGCCCATGTCAGCGTGCGAACGTTCTGCCGCGTCTTCCCGCAGGAAGCCAACGGCCTCACATGGCCAGCCTGGGTGCGGCAGGCACGGCTGATGGTGGGGCGGCAGTTGATCGAACTCGGCTCGTCCGTGAACCAGGCTGCAGCACAAGTGGGTTATGACAGCCAAAGCGCGTTTTCAGCCGCCTACCGACGGATTCATGGGCTGAGCCCGTCAGAGCACGTCGCGAAGGTGTGAGGGTTGTCATGCCTGGCGGTCTTGGGCCAGCCGGTGGAAAGCGCCGGCGCGGAGTCAGCCGGCCACAGCCCGCAGCAACAACCAAGCAGGCAAGCCCAGATACAACGCGAGCAGTCCCAGCCGTTCCAGCCAGGCGCGCACCGCCATCGCCCGCTGCGGACGCATCAGCGTGCCCGCAAACGCACCCGCCTCGATCACCACCCGCACCGCCGCCGCGCACAGCACCACACCGGCAATCCACGCCGCCCACCACAGCGCAAAGGCGGTCAGATAGGCCCACAGCCCGTAGCTGTAGAACTCCCCGAAGGCGCTGCCGTAGGCGATCTTCTGGTGCAGCTGGAAGGCGGGCACGGCCAGCAGCAGGGGCAGCAGCAGGAACTTGAAGGCCGGGTGCGCGAGACGGCTTGATGGCAGCTGAGCGCGGCTGCGGGCGTAGGCCCACCAGGATTGCGAGGGCGCTTGCTCATGCACGGGCAAGCCGAGGGCGCGGGCCAGGGCCCACGGGTCGGGCAGGGCCAGGCCGTGGGGCCAGCGTTCGCCGGAGTTCAGGTGCAGCGAAGCACCGGTGCAGGGCAGCGGCAGGCGCCAGGGTTCGATGGCGGCAATGTCGTGCAGCGGAATCTCCAGCCGCTGCGTGCCGCGTGTCAGCTCCAGCAGGCCGTCTGCAAGCGCGAGCTGCGCGGAACAGCTGCGCAGCAAGAGCCAGGCGGCTGCCTCGGGGATGAGGCACAGGGCCGTGAACGTGCGCAGCAGTGCAAAGGTGTTGCTCTGCAGCGAGCCATCGCCCCACAACCAGGCTGCGCCCATGGCCAACGCGCCGCCGCGCGAGATCAATCGCAGCAGGCCGGCCACGGCACGAGCGGCGGGTGGCAGCACGACGAGCCGCGTCGGCAGCGGGACCGGGGCATTCGCGGGCACCGCACCCAACCCACGGCGCAGCGCGGTCAGCACAGCCAGGCCGGCGAGAAAGAGGGCGGCAGCGCGGCCGACCCAGTCGCCCCAGCGGACCATGAGCGTTGGCGCGGGGTCGCGCACTGGCAAGTCGCCGATGACCAGGGTGCGCTCGCCCATGCGCGTCGCGGCGATGACCTTGCCACGGGCATCGAGGACGGCGCTGAAGCCATTGGTCGTGACGCGGAACTGCGGCAGGCGCGTCTCGATGCTGCGAAAGGCCGCGACGGCCTGGTGCAGTGCGGCGCCCTGCTCGTAGTCCGTGAACCAGGAGTCGTTGGACATCGTCAGGATGACTTGAGCACCCAGGCGTGCGCCGGCGATGGCCAGGCCGGTGTCGGTGTCGTCCAGGCAGATCAGCGGCAGCACCGGGATCTCGCGGCCATCGGCCAGGCGCAGCGGGAAGACGCGTGCGCCGCTGCCGGGCTGCCAGCTGCCGGCGCCGGGCAGCCAGCCGCGCAGCGTGTCAGCCCAGGCGGGCAGGTATTCGGTGAACGGGAAGAGCCGCGTCTTGCGATACAGGCCAGCCAAGCCGCTGCGGGGCTGCACGATGGCGGCGGCGTTGTATTCGCCAGCCTCATCGCGGTCGTAGGTGCCGAACACAAAGGGCACGCCGGCCGCGTCGACGATGGCCTGGATCTCGGCGTCCAGTTCTGCACCGGCCGCGCTCTTGGGCTGGCCGAAGCTGGTGGGGTAGACGGTCTCGGACCACAGCACCGCGTCCACATGCTGGCGCTCGACGGCGTCGTAGCTCATCGCGAAATGGGTGTCGAGCACCTCGCGCACGACGTTGCCGGCACCTTTCTCGCGGCGCAGGCGCTCGTAGTCGGTGATGTTGGATTGGACCAGGCCCATGCGCAGCGGCTTGGCCATGGCGGGCGGCTCGGGCTGCAATGCAAGGAGGCCGTAGCCGGCCAGCAACAGAGGTCCTGCAACGGCCAGTGCCAAGGGCGTGGCAAAACCATCGCGACGGCGCGCCAGTGCGGCGGCAAAGGCCTCGTTGGCCAGCAGCAGCACGACGGTCAAGCCGGTGGCGCCGCCCAGCTCGGCGGCCTGGCGCAGCAGCGGCGCGGGGTAAAGGCCGTGGCCGAAGGTGTCGCCCAGCAGATGTGGCAGCGCCCATTCGGTGGCCACCCAGGCGGCCGCGCCGGCTGCGGCAGCGAGGGCCGCGCCGTGATGGTGACGCACGACGTGGCGCACGACGGCAAAGACGAGGAACTGCGGCTGGAACAGCGGCGCCGCGATCAGCAGCAGCGCCAGGCCCGCGCCCGCGCCGATCTGTGTGTAGGCGCCCAGGGCGCTGCCGAACCAGAAGAACACGGCCGCCGTGTAGGCGACCGACATGGCCCAGGCACTGAGCAGCGTGCGGCCGAGCCGGGTTTCGGCATCCAGCGTGCGCAGCCAGGGCAGCAGGGCGACAAAGCCCAGCATCCAGGCCGAGCCGCCGCGGGCGTGGAGGCCGCAGAGCAGCGCGGCCATGACGACGCCGCTCCACCGGCTGCGGGCGAGCCGGCCGGGCCAGGCGGCGCGGATCAACGCGGGCCGTCCACCGGGGCAGGGACGGCGATGCGCCGGATGGGCAGGCCGGGCGGCGCGAGTTCGGGTGTCACGATGCGGTCGGCCGGCACGGCGACCGTGCGGCCGTTGACGACCACGGTCTGCGCGTCCGGCGAGAACATCAGCATGGGCTCGATGCGCTGGCCGTCGTCAGTGGCCTGGTGATGACGCACATAGCCCGGTGGCAGCTCGAAGCCGTCGGGCACGGCCAGGCCGATCAGGGGCGGGCGGGTGCCGGGGGGATTGAAGGCGCCCAGGCCGGTGCGCACGCCGGCCGCGTGCAGGCGCTGGATCACTTCGGCCATCGTGGGGCGTTCGCCTTCGTTGATGTAGTCGGCCAGGTCGGGCGTCGGGTCGCCGTTGGGATCACGCAGGCGCGGGATGCGAGCGGCCGGTGCCATGTTCGTTGGGGTCATGACGGCCACCGTGACGGGTGTGCTGGCTTCGGGCAGCGGCGCCGCCGGTGGCGCTGCCGCCAGTGGCGCTTGGGCAGGCAGCGCGGCGACGGGCGGCGCGGCTGCCTCGGCCGTCGGCCACCACCAGGCCAGCCCACCGGCTACCGCAGTGAGCGCGAGCACCAGCACCCACGGGGAGGGCCCCCAGGAGGTGTTTTGGCGATCACTGGGTCGCGTCATGCCAGCCTGCCCTCAGCTCAGGGGGCGGCCGGGTTGGACGTCGAGATCGCCCAGCCCATGCGCTCGTGGCCGTACTGGTTCCAGATCGGGTTCTTGCCGTTGCTGAACGAGGTGTAGCGCGCCGCGCCCGAGCCGGTGGTGCCGCCGAAGATGCCGGCGGACACGGTGCCGCCGCTGTAGGTCGGGTGCGTGTCGTCGGACTGGATGTAGTCGTAGCTGCTGCTGCTGGAGACGAACTTGGCGTTGGCGTCGCGGATGGTGGGCTTCAGCGTCGTCGTGATGCGGGTCACGTAGCTGGCCTCGCTCTCGCCGGCCACATAGCGCAGGCCGTCGGAGTCGATGACGCCGTCGCCGTTGCTGTCGTAGTCGGCGCCCATGTACTGCGCGAAGTTGTCGGCGCACTGGAATCCCTTCTGGCGCGCGTATTCGCACATCCAGTAGTTCATCGTCGCGATCTTGGGCAGGAAGCGGTCGCGCATGTTCACGGTGGCGCCGGTGCTCGCGTCCTTGCAGCTGCTCTGCGTGTTGTCGGCGTTGTAGCCGGGGTAGTGCAGGTTGGAGATCTGCTTGAGCTTCACGCCCGCGTAGGCATTGGCGTTGATGAAGTCCATCGCGGCGGCCACATAGGTCTTGCAGCTGTTCACGGCGGCGTCCATGCCTGCGTAGTTGCAGGTGCCGGTCTGGCTCTTGAAGGCCGAGCGCGCCTGCAGGCCGTCGTTGCCGCACATCTCGAAGGTGACGACGCGCGTGGACGCCGCCTGCATATAGGACTTCTCGGCCACGATCTTGTTGCTGTAGACGTCCGAGGCGACGGCGCCGGACTTGGCGCGGCGCACGCTCTCGATGTCGGCGTTCCAGAGTGCCGACAGGTATTCGGCGTTCACCGTCGGCGCGGCGTATTTGGCGGCGTTCAGCACCGAGCCGTTGTAGCCGGCGTAGATGGAGTCACCGTAGGCGACGATGCGGTATTTGGCGGTCGTGCCGGCGCGGTCGATGGTCCAGGACACGTTCTGCGTCAGCGTGCTGGCGGCGGCCGGCGTGGCGAGGCTGACGGCGGCCAGCAGCGGCAGCCCCAGTCGGCAGGCGGCGCGGCCTATGGTGCGGTGGATAGCGGCGCTAAGGGAAGTCCTCATCTGTGTCTCCTTGCTTGTGTTTTGCGACGGGAACCAACAGAGCGTCCGGCCGCGCGTCAGCACCGCCGGAACCACGAACAACATCTCACGCTAGCACCCCACCTGCGGGGTGAATCGGGGACATTCCCTCTGTGTGCGCTGCAGCAAGAGGGACAGGCGAACCCGGGTTCTTCCTCAAAGCTGGGGAGGCGCCGTCGGGCCTTCGCCGCTACGTTTGCGCTGCTCATCCATCGGTGAGCAAGGAGTCCTGCCATGGCCACCAAAAAGGGCGCCGCCGGCGCCAAGTCCGCTGCCCCCGTGCTGAAGCGCAAGTGCGGCTGCATGTCCGTTCACTACTGGCTGCTGGAGCAGCATCCGCAGTACCGCATCGCGCAGAGCGCCATGGAGCATTCCTTCATGGACTCCCGGCGCATGGCCAAGGTTGCGCCCAAGAAGCCCTACCGCATCAACGTCGTGGTTCACCTGCTGCAGTCGCCGGGCGCGCCCAAGGTCACGGCCGCGCAGGTCGCCTCCCAGATCAAGATCCTCAACCAGGATTTCCGCGCCAAGAACGCCGATCGCAACAAGGCGCCCGTCGTCTGGAAGGGCCTGGTCGCGGACCCCATGATCGAGTTCCAGCTGGCGACCAAGGATCCCAAGGGCAAGCCGACCACCGGCATCCTGCAGGTGCCGACCAAGGAGACGGCTTTCGGTCAGAACGACTCGATGAAGGATCCCAAGCGCGGCGGCAGCGCGCCCTGGCCGGCCGCCCGCTACCTGAACATCTGGGTCTGTCCGCTCAAGGATGGGCTGCTCGGCTATGCGCAGTTCCCCGGTGGCCCGGCGGCGACCGACGGCGTCGTCATCTCCGTCAACGCCTTCGGCACCGGTGGCACGGCAAAGGCGCCGTTCAACAAGGGCCGCACCGCCACCCACGAGATCGGCCACTTCTTCAACCTGCGCCACATCTGGGGCGACACGCCGGACTGCAGCGGCGGCGACGGTGTCGACGACACGCCCAATGCGGAAGGCCCCAATTTCGGCGCGCCGGGCTTCCCCAGTGTCAGCTGCCAGAACGGCCCCAACGGCGACATGTTCATGAACTACATGGACTATGTCGACGACGTCGCCATGTTCATGTTCACGCCAGAGCAGGTGGCGCGCATGCACAGTGCGCTGGACGGCCCGCGAAAGTCGCTCATCACATGAACAAGCAGCAACTCCTTGGCGCCTGGGTGCATGCGCACGAGCGCGACAGCGCGGGTGCCAGCGTCTTCGTCGACGCCGCTGAATCCCTGCCACCCAGCCGTGGCCGTCAGCGGCTGACCTTCCTGGAAGACGGGCGCTTCGAGGAGGGGCGGCCGGGCGCCGACGACAAGGCGGTCCAGTCGGGCGGCACCTACGAGTTCGACGGCAAGCGCCTGCTGCTGCACCGCAGCGGTTTCGCGACCGCCACCTTCGAGGCATCGCGCAGCGAAGACGGCGCCAACCTGCGGCTGAAGAAGCTGGAAGGCTGACGCGCCTCGCTCGCCTCAGTACAGCCGGATCGCCGAGTCGAAATGCCAGGTGCGGCGGATCTCGACGACGTCGTATTCGCGTGCCAGGGCCGGCGGGAAGGCCGGGTAGTTGGCCTGGCTCTCGATGACGCGGCGGATCGCGTCGTCCAGGGCCGGCACGCCGCTCGAGCGGTAGAAGCTGACGGACTCGACCGTGCCGTCGGCGCGGATGGCGACCGTCACCAGCGGGTCGGTGTAGGGCTGCTTCAGCGTGTCTCGCACCAGGTCGAAAGTCTGGTTGAGCTGGATCTTGCGCGCCCAGGCCTCGGCGTAGAGCACCATCTCCGCGTTGGCATCGGTGCGGCCGAACAGGCGGCCGCGGCGGGCGCTGCTCCAGGAGGACGGCAGGTTGGAGGGGGCCTGGCGTGCCGCATCACGTTTGGCGGCTTCCTCGTTCAGCTGCTGGCCGATGGCGCGCAACTTCGCTTCGCGTTGCTCCTCGACGGCCCTGGCCTCGGCCAGCTTGGCGGCCGCGGCGCGGGCGGCTTCCTGGCGAGCGGCCTCCTGGCGACCCGCTTCCTGCCTGGCTGCTTCCTGCCTGGCGGACTCGGCGGCTTGGCGGGCGGCTTCAGCACGCGCCGCTTCCTGGCGCACGGCCTCCTGGCGGGCCGCCTCTTGCCGAGCGGTTTCCGCGCGAGCCGCTTCGGTGCGCGCGCTCTCCTGCCGGGCCGCTTCCTGTTGGGCGGCGGCCCGACGTTCCGCCTCCAGGCGCGTCGCGTCCGCCTTCGCGGCGGCCTGGCGCTGGGCCTCGGCGCGTTCAGCCTCCAGCCTTGCCGCCTCGGCACGGGCCGCGGCCTCCTGACGCGCGGCCTCCTTGCGAATCGCGTCCTGCCGGCTGGCTTCCTGCTTCGCCGCTTCCAGGCGCTCCGCCTCGGCCAGTCTTTCCGTCTGCTGCTGGGCCTGTTGCTGGGTCTCGCGTCGGGCGCGGTCGAGCTGGGCCAGTTCCGCGGCGCGCTCGCGGGCTTCACGATCCAGGGCGGCCCGGGCCGTGTCATCGCGGGTCAGCGTGGTCAGGGCGCTGGACGCTGCGGACAGCGCGGCGATGACGGGCGCCGACGCGGGCAGGGCGGCCGGTACGGCCCAGTTCGTCTCGGTCGGCTTCTCCACGGCGATGACGGCGGTGGCCGGCGGCGGCGCGGGTGGCGCCAGTGCGGGGGCCTCGGGCGCTGCTGCCGGTTCGGCGTGGGGCTCCGTGCTTGATGTCGGCGCGGTGACGGGCTCCGGGGGCGGGACAGCAGGCACTTCGATCGCCGGCGTGAGCAGCACGACACGCAGGTCGGGCACTTCGGCGCGCCGGGCCTGCCAGGGCAGGCTCAGGCCGGGCAGGCCCAGGCCTTCACCGCCGAAGGTCAGGCTCAGCAGCAGAGCATGGAAAAGCAGCGAGATCCCCCAGGCGAGCCCAGGGCGGGAGGGCGCGCGCCGCCGCGGCCAGGGGGCGAGCGTCGGTACGCGGCTGGGATCGGAGGACCAACGGCTCAAGCCGGCCCCATCAGGCGGGGGCGGTTCAGCTCGGAGCAGGCCAGGCAGCGCATGCGCCCATTGTCGTCAGACGTGCTGGTCGATCAGCACCGGGTTGCCATCAGGGTCGGTCAGCGAGATATGGCCCGGCCCCGTGGATGCGGGGTCGGCCGCCTGGTCCAGCGCCAGGCCCTGGGCCTGCAGCCGGGCCTGGATCTGCCTCACGTCGAGGAAGGCCGGCAGCGCCTGGGCATTGCTGTCCCAACCGGGGTTGAAGGTCAGCATGTTCTTGTCGAACATGCCCTGGAAGAGGCCGATGACGGTCGCTCCGTTCTTCAGGATGAGCCAGCGCTGGTCCTGGTTGCCGCCGAAGACGCTGAAGCCCAGCGCCTCGTAGAAGGCGCGGGAGGCCGCGATGTCCTTGACCGCGAGGCTGATCGAGAAGGCACCCAGTTCCATGGCGAATCCTTGGCGAGCTTGAAGCCGCAGGGTATCGCCAAGGACTCAGTTCGGATTGCCGGTCTGCGAGGTCACGTTGTCGCCCGTCTTGGGCACCTGGCAGCCGTTGAAGCTGATGGCGACCGACTGGCCCCAGTCGAGGGAGTCGGCCTGCACCTGGAAGTGCAGATGCGGCCCGGTCGTGCGGCCGGTGTTGTCGCTCAGCGCGATGACGGTGCCGGCCTCGACCTTGTCGTTCTCCTTGACCTTGACGCTGTTGGGCGTCAGGTGGAAGTACCAGCTCGTGAGGCCGCCCAGGTGGCGGATGCGCACCGTGTTGCCCCAGTTGTCCTGGCTGCCGCCGGGGAAGGGCTGGTTGGTGGCCGTCGTGGGCGACGAGGGGTCGTAGGTTGTCGTCTGGCTCTGGCGCACCCACTCGACGGTGCCGGCACGCGCCGCGCGGACTTCGGTGCCGGAATCCATCATGAAGTCGAAGGCAAAGGCCTGGCTGCCGTTGTGCGAGCCCGGTGGCGGGCTGTTGTTGCCCTGGCCCACGTTGCGCGTGACGCCGTTCTTCCAGGGGTAGTGGTAGGCACCCTGGGCCTCTTCCTGCATCTTCAGGAAGCCCAGGCGAAGGCCCTTGCCGAAATAGGCCATGTCCTCGGTCGCGAGGTCGATCCAGCAGCGCCGGTGCACCCAGTACTGCGTGCCCGAGCCGGGGCGCCACACGGCGGCGTAGCTGCCGCCGTCCGACGACATCGTCTTCAGCCGCAGGCCTTGCGGGAAATAGGTGGCGTCCTTGGCCTCCATGGCGGCGCCGTTCATGCCCCAGTGGATCCACTGCGTGCCGCTGCCCGGCTGCCACACGGCGGCGAGCTTGCCGTTGTCCAGCTCGATCTGCGTGACGCGCAGGCCGGCCTTGAAATAAGGCGCGTCCTTGGCCTTGAACTGGTCGCCAGTCAGGTCCCAGTGCACCCACTGGGTGCCGCTGCCCGGGCGCCAGGCGGCGGCGAAGCGGCCGTTGTGCAGGGAGAAGGCGGCGATGCGCAGGCCCTGCTTGAAATAGGCCGTGTCCTTGGCCTTGAAGTCGGCCGCGCTCATGTCCCAGTGCACCCATTGCGTGCCGCTGCCGGGCTGCCAGACGGCGGTCAGCTTGCCGTCCCGCACGGTCAGCGACACGATGCGCAGGCCCTGCTTGAAGTAGTCCATGTCGGCCGTCTTGAACTCGTCGGGCGACACGCCGGCCTTGACCCATTGCGTGCCGGTGCCGGGGCGCCAGACGGCGACATAGCCGTCGGCCAGGGCCTGAGAGGCGGACAGCGCGGCGGCGGCCAGCAGGGCGGCCGCCAGGACATGACGCTTGGACATCGTCGGCTCCTTGTTCTGCCAGGGGGCCGGATCAGTATCTGGACAGGCGCGCCACGCGCCAATCGTGGAATTAGGGAAGGGTTGGTGCGGGGGCTTGTCGCAATCGGGGCCGCCATGGCGTCTGTTCCATAAGCCCGACAGTTTTCGGAGATTCCATGATGGCCTCCCTGCCCGATCCCCGCCGCCTGCTGACCCTCGATGCGCTGTTCGCGCGCCGCCGTCCGGCGCGGGTCGAGCGTGAGGAGCCGCCGCTGACGCGCATGCCCGACGACGCCGACGTGCTGATGATGCAGGCGATGGCCAGCACCCAGATCGGCCGCCTGGCCGCCGAGGTGGCGCTGGAGGAGGGTGGCCGCCGCCAGTACGCGGCCCGCGGCGAGAGCCAGGTGGTGGAGGCCCGGCGCGGCTGAATTCAGAGGGCGGTCGGCAGCGCCTCGCCGCGCCGCCAGGCCTCGACGTTGGCGATGAAGTTTTCCACCGTCGCGCGGATGGACTGCGGCGACCAGCCGGCCACATGGGGCGTCAGGATGACGTTGTCCAGGCCCAGCAGCTCCTCGGGCGGCCGGGGTTCGCTCTCGTAGACATCCAGGGCCGCGCCGGCGATCTGGCCGGCCCTCAGCGCCGCGGCCAGGGCGGCCGTGTCCACGCAGCTGCCGCGCGAGATGTTGACGACATGGCCCCCCGGGCCCAGGGTGGCCAGCACCTGCGCATTGACGATGTGCCGGGTTGCGGCGCCGCCGGGCGTGGCGACGACGAGGTCGTCGGCCCAGGCGGCCAGGCTGGCCACGCTGTCGAACCAGGTCGCGTCGCCAGCACCCTCGCGCGGGCGGCGGTTGTGATAACCGATGACCATGCCGAAGGCGGCGGCGCGCGTGGCGATCTTGAGGCCGATGCCGCCCATGCCGATGACGCCGAGGCGCCGGCCCTTGAAGTTGGGAAACAGCGGCAGCGCATCGCGCCAGATGCCGGCGCGCAGGGCCACGCCCTGCTGGGGCAGGGCGCGCACGCTGGCCAGCAGCAGCGCCAACGCGTGGTCGGCCACGCAGTCGTCATTGGTGCCGGCGCCGTTGCAGACGAGCACGCCGCKCGCCTTGGCCGCCGCCACGTCGAGGTTCTCGTAGCCAGCGCCCTGGGCGGCCAGCAGCTTCAGCTGGGGGCAGGCGGCGATCTCGGCGGCGGTGAAGCCGACCGAGCCATTGGTCAGCACCAGCTCGATGTCGGCGCCGCGGGCCGCGATGGCGGCGGCACGCGCGGCGGGGTCCAGCGCCTCGATGACGGCGAAGCGCTGCAGCAGCAGGGCCTTGTGTTCGGCGGCGATCGGGACGAGGAGGAGCAGGGTGTTCATGGGCGGGGCTGGCGAATCAGAATGCGCCCATCATGGCTGAATCTCTTGAGCCGGCGGCGCCTCTGACGAATGGCGCGGGCCGGCCGAGCACCCACAATCCGCCCACTTGAAAATTTCCCGCCCCACCATGAAACGACTGCTGCTTCCCGCGCTGCTCGCGGCGACGCTGGCCCATGCGGCCAACGAGACGCCGCTCGACGCCCTGCCCTACACGCCCAGCCTGGACGTGACGGCCATGGACCGCACGGTTGACCCCTGCGACGACCTCTACAAGTTCGCCTGCGGTTCCTGGACCCAGACCAACCCCATCCCGGCAGACCAGTCGCGCTGGTCGGTCTACGCCAAGATGGCCAACGAGAACCAGCGCTACCTCTGGGGCGTGCTGAACAAGCTGGGCACGCCGGGCGCCGAGCGCACGGCCACCCAGGTCAAGCTGGGCGACTACTTCGCTGCCTGCATGGACGAAGGCGCCGTGCAGGCCGCCGGCCTGACGGGCCTGCAACCGCTGCTCGACCGCATCGCCGCGCTGAAGGACAAGCAGGCCCTGCCAGCCCTGCTGGCCGAGCTGCAGCAGGCGGCCGGCAATGACCGCTTCTTCTTCGGCTTCAGCGCCGGCCAGGATTTCGCCGACGCGACGCGCCAGATCGCCTTCGCCTCGGCCGGCGGCCTGGGCCTGCCCGATCGCGACTACTACCTGAAGCGCGACGACAAGACGCTCAAGATCCGCACCGCCTACGAGGCCCATGTGGCCCGCCTCTTCGAGCTGCTGGGCGACTCGCCCGCGGCCGCCAAGACGGGGGCACGCAGCGTGCTCGCCACCGAGACGATGCTGGCCAAGGCGTCGCTCAGCAAGGTCGACAAGCGCGACCCCTACAAGACCTTCCACGTCGTCGATGCGCGCGGCCTGAAGGCGCTCGTTCCCGGTTTCGACTGGGCCAGCTACCAGGCCGCACTCGGCAGCGCGCCCTGGCATGCCCGCTACAACGTCACCGAGCCGGCCTTCTTCAAGGCGCTGGGCGCGCGGCTCAAGGCCATGAGCCTGGCCGACCTGAAGACCTATCTGCGCTGGCAGCTGGCCAGCAGCCTGGCGCCGGCGCTGGACAACGGCTTCGTGCAGGCCAACTTCGACTTCTACGGCCAGACGCTGACCGGCACGCCGCAGCTGAAGCCGCGCTGGAAGCGCTGCGTGCAGCTCGTCGACGCCCAGCTCGGCGAGGCCCTGGGCCAGGAGTTCGTCGCGCGCAACTTCACGCCCGATCTGAAGGCCGCCACGGTGCAGATGACGGACGAGATCGAGGCCGCGATGGCGCGCAGCATCGACGGCCTGAGCTGGATGAGCGCCGAGACCAAGGCGCGCGCCCACGAGAAGCTCAAGGCCATCGTCAACAAGGTGGGCTACCCCGAGCGCTGGCGCGACTACACGGCCTTTGCCGTGAAGCCCGGCGACTTCCTCGGCAACGCCATGCGCGGCAATGTCTTCGAGGCCAGGCGCCGCCTGGCCAAGATCGGCCAGCCGCTGGACCGCGGCGAATGGAGCATGACGCCGCAGACGGTGAATGCCTATTACGACGCGCAGATGAACGACATCAACTTCCCCGCCGGCGTGCTGCAGGCGCCGCTGTATGACGCCGCACTCGATGAAGCGCCCAACTATGGCAACACCGGCGGCACCATCGGCCACGAGCTGACGCATGGCTTCGACGACGAAGGCCGCCAGTTCGACGCCCAGGGCAATCTGAAGAACTGGTGGACCAAGAAGGACGGCCAGGCCTTCGAGAAGCGTGCCGCCTGCGTGTCCGACCAGTACGCCACCTACACCGTCGTCGACGACATCAAGATCAACTCCAAGCTGACGCTGGGCGAAGACCTCGCCGATCTCGGCGGGCTCATCCTGGCCTGGGAGGCCTGGAAGGTGCACATGACCGGCAAGACGCTGGAGAACCGCGACGGCCTGACGCCCGAGCAGCGCTTCTTCGTCGGCTTCGCTCAGTGGGACTGCGCCGATGCCCGCCCCGAGGCGCTGCGCGTGCAAGCCAAGGTCGACCCGCATTCGCCGGCCCGCTGGCGCATCAACGGCGTCGTCGTCAACATGCCGGAGTTCGAGAAGGCTTTTGCCTGCAAGCCGGGCGCCAAGCTGGTGAAGAAGGCGGGAGAGCACTGCAAGGTGTGGTGAGGCTCGTGCAGATAGCCTGCGCGTTTGCGCTGGGCAACGCTTGGGCGCGCGCCATCGCGGCGCCCGGCGTGCCGCGTGCAGACCGGGGGGCTCGGGTCACGGCATGAGTCGCCCACTCCGCCCGCCCCATGCCCGTGTTTTGTTCGAATTGCTGGCCAGCAGGGCAGACGGGACCGTGAAGTGCGTACTTTCGGGGTATCGGCCTGTCTACGACGTCAGGCCGGACTGCTGGACCAGCGTGCATCACGAATTCGAGGCCGACAGCGAAGTCCGGACGGGCGGCCAAGCTTCGGCGGACATCTGGTTTGTTTCACCAGAAGCCTATCCGGGTGTGTTGTGGCCCGGCCGGGTTCTTCGCGTCGCTGAGGGCTCTCGAATCGTTGGCAAGGCAACCATCGAGCAGGTCTTCGATGCGGGTCTCATGAGGCCGGTTGACTTGTAGTACCTCTTTGCAGCGATTGCTGCCTGTCGCGTGCATCGCCTCGGAGGTCAGGTTTCGGCCAGGAGCGGTCTCCGAAGAATGGCAGTTGTCGGGTAGGCTGCCGGAGCTTTCCTGGAGGTCAAAGGCACATGGATCATCTACGGCGAGTCACCGAACGGGTTTCAAGACTGGGACATCCAGATGATGCAGATACGCCTCGTCCGCTGCTTAGCCTGGAGGAGTTCTTCACTGGCAATACGTGCGTCGGAAGCATCGGCTGCAATCTTCCATCCGCTCCTAGTCCGGACGAAATCCATCAAGCGCTGAAACGCATCGCCGAGCGGCCAGACGTCGCGGACGTCCGCGTTCAGATTACCCAGTTCGATGACCCGGACTGGCCGTTTTCCGACACGGTCTTCATCTTCACAACCTCTACGCCGGAAGACGTCTTGGAATGGTTTCCTGAGGATCTGGCGCCTGATGAGACATGGGACGGCTTTGACCCCTCTGTCCGTTATGAGCCCTATGCCGTGCCGAAGGGAACCCGACCGATCGCATGCTGGTGGGACTGAGACTTGACGCCCGCAACCGGCCAGGAGCTGCCAGTCGCTAGCGATGGCTTTCGTACCTCGGCCAGCGACTGCGCTACTCGCTGCCCTGCCGCAGCGGCCTGCGCTGGCCCTCAAGGCAATCTCGGGCGCAATGTCAACACCTGCGCCTGACTTGGCCCCTTCGCCACCCCGAGCAAGCGGCGAGACTTGATCTTTCCAGTCGATGAGGAGGCGGGGATGTGCGCGTCGGCTCTGTGGCGTCCGCGCAGAGCAGCAGGCGGGCTGAAGCGGGCCTGGTCGTGCTGCTGGTCCCGGCATCGGCTGTCCTTGGTGAAGGGCTGCTTTCAGGTTTCCCATCGATCGGTTCGTCGCCCAAGCGGCCCTATATGTGATGGCCGGACGCATACGGCAAGATCGCGGGTTTGCGCCAAGTACTGGACGCCGCGGCCGCAGCGGCAGCGCGACGACCGCGGCGATTTCGGGGAGCGGGGCGACAGAGCGCAGCTTCCCTACGAAGGCCGTCCAGAACTCCCCGCATTCAGCAGCGAGCACCGCTTCTAGAGTCGTCTACCGTGAAGACGCTCGCTGGCAAGATCGATGAAGGGCCCGTTGTGGATGATCTGGCCTTTTGGGCCTGCGTTCTTGACGTCGCCGAAGCGCAACTCGAATTCGTGGTGCGCATGGTGGGCCGTGATGCGAACGCTGTCGCACGCTACATGGTGATGATCAGGCAGCTGAGCATCCACGGTCACTAGCTCCTGCTCAGGGACACCAGAATGACGCCTGGTCGATCGGGTGCATCAATCGCATCACCGGCGCCTTGCAACATCTGAGCCTCTGGCTGGCCTGGCCACAAGGCGTTCATGATCTGGATTCATCCCGGGCCCCATGACGTGCTGAGCACCCCCACTCTTTTTGTCGCTCTCTTCGCCGCGTTTGCCCTGTTCGGCCTGACGCTCGCCGTAGCCAGGCGCTCGCTGCCTGAAAGTCCGGCGCTGGGTATCTGGGCGCGCGGAACCTGGCTGATGATTGCAGGGTTCATCTTGGTCGTGACCCGGGCTGTCGGCCCCGCGTGGCTTGCCATTGTTGGCGGCAATGCGCTGGTGATGGCGGGGCTCTGGTTCAACGCCCACGCGCTTCACCGATTCATCCGGGACCGTGCCGCCCCCAAGTTGCAGTTGGGCCTGCTTCTGCTTGGCGTGGTCGCTGTCGTATCGCTCGTCAATCAGCCCTTGCCGCTTCGCACCGCGGTTGTTTCGCTGTTGATTGCCGCCCAGATTGCACCGATGGCCATCCTCGCGCTGGGCAAGGGGTGGCACGCCGAACCGTCCTTGCGCACGGTCGGCATCACGTTGGCACTGACAGCGGTTGCCTTGGTGGTGCGTGCGCTGCACGCGAGCTTGTCTCCTGAGCAATACGTCGACTTCTTTCAGGGGAGTCTGGGCAACGGCCTCACCTACCTTGCGTCCTACCTTTTTCCGCTGGGCGCGGGCATCGGGTTCATCCTGGCCAACCTCGAGCGCGCGACGCGCAGCATGGCCCTGCTGTCCGGGCGGCTTCAACAGGTGACGCGTGAGCAGCAGGCCATGCTCGATACCGAGTTGATCGGCATCACAAGGCTTCGTGATCGAAAGTCCATGTGGACCAACCGGGCGCTCGAGACCATGTTCGGGTATGAAGCCGGCGAGCTGGCGGGAACACCCTCCCGGCTGCTGTACCTGCATCAAGAGGCGTACGACGCGCTGGGGCGGGAGGCCTACCCCGTCCTGCAGTCGGGGCTGACGTATCGCACCCAGATGCAGATGCGAAAGAAGAATGGCGATCCGATCTGGGTGGACTTGAGCGGTGTCCTGCTGACTGCCGACAAGGGTGAGTCGCTTTGGATGATGCAGGACATCACCGAGCAGAAGCTGCATCAACAGCGCGTCGAACAGATCGCTTTTCATGATGCGCTGACGGGCCTGCCGAACCGCGTGTTGCTGGGCGACCGGATCGGCCAGACCCTGCTGCTGTGCGAGCGACTGAAGTCATGCTGTGCCGTCTGCTTCCTCGACCTGGACGGTTTCAAGGCGGTCAACGACATCAGGGGGCACGACGCCGGCGACCGGCTGATGAAGGAAATCGGCCGCCGACTTCAATCCTGCATTCGGGCCAGCGACACCGCGGCGCGGCTCGGGGGCGATGAATTCGTCCTGCTCCTGTCCCCCGTTGACACGCAAGAAGACTGCGACGAGATCTTGCGCCGCGTCCTGACCTCCATCGCCGAACCGATCTTCCTTGGCGAAGGCCCTCCAGTGACCGTGACGGCCAGCATTGGCGTCGTCACCTATCCCGACGTGCCTGCAGGCGCAGACGAGCTGGTGTCTTATGCGGACCGCGCCATGTACATGGCCAAGCGAGCGGGGCGAAACCAGGTCTGCTATTGGCGATGAAGGCGCAAGCGGCTGGGGAAGTCAGGTTGACGGCCTTGCCTCGGCCTGCCGCACAGCCTCAACGTTGAATGGCCACTTCCCGGAAGCCTGGTAAGCCTGTGCGAAATCCGCTCTGGGTCGACAGCGACCGCTCGAAGCGCTTTCATTGAAGGACCGCGTTCAGCCTAGAGCGGTCGGCGACGGCCCTCGTCCCTCACTCCAGCGCGTACAGCCTGCCGTCCGCGCTGCCGATGTAGACCACCCCGCCGACCACCAGCGGTGTCGAGAAGAAGGAACCCACGCCCTGCTGGCGCTCCGCGCCCAGGGCCGTGGCGTCGTGCCAGCCGGATGGGAACAGCAGCGGCCCGTTGAAGCGCCGGTCGGCCGTCAGCACCCAGCCGCGGTTGGCGCGCGAGGCCTCGGTCTGGAACTCCCACAGCGGCGCGCCGCTGGCCTTGTCGCGGGCCTGCAGCACGCCGTTGAGCACGCCCACCAGCACCACGTCACCGGCGATCGTCAGCGAGCCGAACACATAGGCCTGCAGGTCATGCTCGCGCACCAGCTTGCCGGTGGCGGCGTCCAGCACCTTGTAGAGCGCGGAATCCGAGGTCGCGACGTGGACCTGGCCGGCGCTGACCGCCGGCGAGCTGTTGACCCAGCTGCCGTTGGTGTTGTGCTTCCACAGCTCGCGGCCGGTGGCGGCGTCGACGGCGTAGACATGGCCGTCGCGGCAGCCGCTGTAGACGACACCGCCCACCACGGCCGGCGAGGACTGGAAGCCCTGCTGGTTGTGCATCAGCGGGTCGACACCCGCCTGGAAGGCCCAGACCTGGGCGCCGGTCTTGGCGTCCAGCGCGTAGAGCTTGCCGTCCCAGCCGCCGACATAGACACGCCCGCCGGCATAGGCCGGCGAGGCATGCACGACGTCGCCGGTGCGGTGCTTCCACAGCAGCGCGCCGCTGGCCGCGTCGAGGGCGTAGACATGGCCGTCGCTGCTGCCGAAATAGACCCGGCCGTCGGCCACCAGCGGGCTGGAGAGGTAGACGTCGAAGGGGTCGCCGAAGGTCTGGCTGCGCGGCTGCATGCCGTGCAGGCCGCGCGCCTCGAAGCGGCGCTCGCCCTCGGTGGCGAATTTCCACAGCAGCTCGCCGGTGGCGGCGTTGGCCGCGTAGAGGCGCCCGTCGAAGCTGAGGGCATAGACCCGGCCGGCCGCCACCGCCGGCGTGGAGGCCAGCGGCCCATCGGTGGCCAGCATCCAGCGCTGGCGGCCGCTTGCCGCGTCGACGCTGTAGAGATGGCCGTCGTCGCTGCCGAACAGCAGCGCACCCTCATGCCAGACCGGCGAGGACACGATGCGCTGGCCGGTCGGGAAGCTCCACTTGACCCGCTTGAACTGGCGCGGCGCCTGGGCCTGCAGCACACCGGTGTGGGCGGCATCGCCGCGGTACATGCCTTGGGCCGCGGCCGGCAAAGCGGTTGTCGTGGCCAGCCCGAGGGCGAGCAGGAGATGGCGGCGCTTCATGGCTTGTCTCCCGCTGCGGCGCGGCGCAGCACGATGGCGGCTTCGAACGGCCCCTGCACCACCTGACCCTCGATGCGGTCCGCCGCATGGCGGCCTTCGATGCGGTAGTTGGCCGCGCTGGCCTTGAGGGTCAGGAACTCGCGGCCTTGCACGACATGGTCGATCGCGAGTTCGGTGCGCCGCTTGCCCACCACGACCAGTTCGCCCGCGCCCAGGCCGGCCGGACCGTTGTTGAGCGTCAAGGTGACCTCGCGCGGATAGCCGCCAAGTTCGTAGCGCCCGACCCAGCGCCCGAGCAGGGCGGGGCTCAGCGCGGTGGGCGCCACGGGCAGGTCGACCTGGGGCTCGCCGGTGCGCTGCAGCCGCAGCGGCGCAGTCTGGCCGGCCTGCAGGAATTCACCCGCCAGCGAACCGTCGGCCTGCCAGCGCAGGCGCACCTGCGGCGCCGGGTTGGCGGCGATGTTGAAGGCGGCCGCCAGGCTGAAGCCCAGGCCGGCTTCATCGCTGCCGAGGGCCTGCAGCGGCGCGCCCTTGACGCCGCGCCCCGGCAGGATCACCGAGCCCTGCAGCACCCCGGCCGGCGTGCGCGACAGGTCGACCACCAGCGGCAGCGGCGCGCCGGGAATCTCGGCCGTCCCCTCCCAGCGGCCGCTGGGCTCGGGCGCGGCCTGGGCCCAGCAGGCCGTCGTCAGCAGGGCCGCGAACAGCGGCAAGGCGTTGCGTTTCAAGCGGTGCTCCATCCAACGGGGATGGGCGCACCTTAGCCAGCGCCTGGCCCGACGCCAGACGTCATGGCCGCGAGGCTTCAGGACAGCAGGCGGAACAGCATATTGGGGTGGATGGGCAGGTCCATCAGCCCGGCCACGCCCATCAGCACGCCGAAGAAGGTGGGCAGCAGGGCCACGAAGTACAGCGGCCAGAGCCGGGTCAGCGCCGTCACGGCCAGCAGCGCGATGGCGATGGCGAGCAGGGCGTCGGACAGGTCGAACTGGTCGTCGCGGCGGTTCAGCGTCTCGTAGGCCGTCTGGGCGGCCTCGGCCTGGGCCTTGAGTTCGTCGCGCTTCTTGAGCTGGTCGGCCTGCTTGGCGCGGTAGCCGGCGATAGCCTTGTCGTAGTCGGCCGCCTGGGCTGCCGGGGCACCGCCCTTGGCGAGCTCGAGCTGGGTGGCCGCCTGCTCGGCGACATCGGCACGGATGGTGCGCGCCTGGAAGTAGGCCCAGTAGTCGAGCTTGTCGGCCTGGGCCTGCTGCATGCCCTGCACGATGTTGTCGTCCTTGACCTTGCAGATGCCCATGAAGGTGGCCAGCACCGCCACCGTGATGGCGACCGCGGCGTTCAGGCGCGCGGTTCGCGCCTCCTTGGCAGCTTCGGCGGCTTCGGCGGCCTGGTCGACGAGGTCTTTGGGGTCGAGATCCATGGGGGTGGTGTGTAGTTGGCGGCGGAACTATGCGCGCAGCACGGCCCCCGTCTGTGGCAATCTCACAGCCTTCAGTTCCGCCGCAAGCCGAATGAAAGCCAAGAAACTGTTGCTGCCGCTGCTGTTCGCCCTTGCCGCCGCCGTGCGAGCGGAGCCTGTCACCTTCATGCTGGAGGCGCCCCAGGCCCGCCAGGTCTTGCTTGCGGGCGAGATGACGGACTGGGACAAGCACAAGCAGGCCATGGCCCGGGGCGCCGATGGCATCTGGCGGCTGCGCCTGGACCTGGCGCCTGGCCAATGGCTCTACAAATTCGTCGTCGACGGCCGCTGGGTGCACGACCCGGCCACGGGCCGCGGGCGCGTCGAGACGCACGAAGTGGCCTCGACCGCCTTTGGCAGGCCAGCCAAGGTCAACGTCTATCTGCCGCCGGGCTTCGAGCGCGGCCAGAGCCTGCCCGTGTTGACCCTGTTGCATGGCGGCGGCATGGATGCCGATCAATGGTTGCGCACCGGCCATATCGAACGCTATGCCGACCGCCTCATCGCCAGCAGTCGCGCCAGGCCCTTGGTCATCGTCATGCCCAGCAGCAATGGCCGGCAATACGACGGCCCGGCGGAGCGCTTCATCGTCGACGAACTGCCGGCCTGGCTGAAGCAGCGCTACGGCCTGGCGCCCACGCGCGCGCAGTCGGCCATCGCAGGCATGTCCATGGGCGGCTACGGGTCGGTCAAGCTGCCGCTGGCGGCGCCGCAGCGCTGGGGCTATGCCTATGCACTGGCCGGCTGGTATCCGGACGAGCTGATTGCCGAGGTGAAGCGTGCGGGCCGCATGCCGGTCGAGCTGGTGCTGCGCTGCGGGACCGAGGACGAACTGGTTGCGACCAACCGCGCGCTGCTGGCTGCGTTGCGTGCTCAAGGCGCCAGGCCCGACTATCGCGAAGACCCGGGCGGCCACACCTTCCACTACTGGAGCCAGGTCACCGAGGAGATGCTGCTCGGCGTGGACGCCTATTTCAGGGCCGCCCGCTAGGCTTGCACCACGTTGCGGCCCTGGTTCTTGGCGCGATAGAGCGCCGCATCGGCGCGCGCCAGCACGGCGCCGACGCTGGTGTCGTCCCGCTCGGCCTCGGCGATGCCGAAGCTGGCGCTGAGCGGCCAGTCCTGCTCCAGCCAGCGCAGCGGCGCGATGTCGACGAGGCAGCGCATGCGCTCGGCCACCAGGGCCGCACCGGCGATGTCGGTGTCGGGCAGCAGCACACAGAACTCCTCGCCGCCCAGGCGGCCGAAGCGGTCGACCTCGCGCACGCAGGGTTGCAGCTCGTGCACCATCTGGCGCAGGGCGGCGTCGCCGGCGGCGTGGCCCAGGGTGTCGTTGAGCTGCTTGAAACGGTCCATGTCGATCATGACCAGGGCATAGCCGCGGCCGCGCCTAAGCCAGGCATGGGCCTGCTCCAGGGACTGGTCGAAGGCCCGGCGGTTCAGCGTGTCGGTCAGCGGGTCGCGCTCGAGCAGGCGCTCGATGCGCGTGATCAGCCGCATCAGCACGAGAAAGGCCAGCGTCGCGTTCTGCAGCAGGGCCAGCACCAGCGCCGTCCACAGGAAGGCGAGGTTGAACTCGGTGGGCACCCGCATGTCGGGCGTGCGGCCGGGGTTGACGAAGGTCTCCAGACCGCGCGCCGCCATCAGCGCCGCGATCAGGAAAAGCGGCAGGGCCAGCGGCGCGGGCGTGCGCCGGCCTCCCGCCGAGCGCGCCAGGCTGCGCCAGGCCGTGATGCCGGCCGCCAGCGTCAGCGCGGCACCGACGCCGTTGACGATGCGGGCCTGCCAGCGCAGGTCACCCTCATAAGGCAGGGCCAGCAGCAGCAGGGCCGTGGCCGCCACCACGGCGGCGCCGGGCTTCCAGTTCAAGGCACGCGTCGTGATGCCGGGTACCGCCGCGCCGAGCAGGGCGAAGGAGGTGATGGCCAGCACGTCGCCGGGCCAGTAGGTGAAGGCGTCGGGCAGCACGCCGCGCAGGGCATGCAGGGTCAGCGAGCCCGCCGCCGCCGCGTTCGCGCCGGCCATGGCCAGCGAGGCCCGCGGCGCGATGCGGGCGACGCCGGCCAGCGCGACCCAGACCAGGGTCGCCACCACCGCGACCAGGATGATGCTGGCCAGCAGCGTCTGGGTCTGGGTGGCCGTGATCATGCGGCGGCCATGCCGGCCAGATGCGTCGCCACGCAGACGCGGTTGCGGCCCTCGGCCTTGGCGCGGTAGAGCTCGGCGTCGGCACGCGCCATGCCCACCTCGCCCTGCGGGTCACCGGCCACCGGCAGGGCCACGCCGAAGCTGGCCGACAGCGGCAGCTCCACGTCCTTCCACTTCAGCGGTTGGGCGGCCAGGCTGTGGCGCAGGCGCTCGGCGACGCTGGCTGCGGTGGCCAGGTCGGCCGGCCCGGCCAGCGGCAGCAGGGCGCAGAACTCCTCGCCACCCAGGCGCCCGAGGCAGTCCACCTCGCGCAGGGCGGCCTGCCAGACGCGCACGCAGTGCTGCAGCGCCGCATCGCCGGCTTGGTGGCCATGCTGGTCGTTGATGCGCTTGAAGTGGTCGATGTCGATCATGGCCAGCGCGTAGCCGCGGCCGCGCTGCAGCTGGGCCTGGGCCTCGGTCAGCGCCAGCTCGAAGGCGCGGCGGTTGAGGGCGCCGGTCAGCGGGTCGCGGTAGGTCAGGTGCTGGATGCGCGTGATGAGGCGCCAGATCATCAGCGCGATCAGGCTGAGGGTGATGGCGGCCGTGATGACGAACCACAGCACGGCGCGCGCCGGCGAGGGCAGCTCGCCGCTGAGGAGGTGGTTGTCCCAGCCCGGCTTGAACAGCAGTTCGGCGGCGTGCGCCAGCCCCACGGCCGCCATCGCGGCGAAGGGCAGGGTCATGAAGAGGGTGACGGGGCGCGACAGCTGGTCGCCGATGCCGTTCACGATCTCACGCACGGCCAGCAGGGCAAGCAGGCTTGCGCTGACGGTGCTGGCGAGCTGGGGCGCGAGGCCGGAGCCGCTGGCCAGGCCCAGCGCGATGCCGATGGCGCCGAGGGCGGCGATGCCATTGATGTCGCGCGGGCGCCGGCGGCTGCGCAGCATGCGGCGCAGGGCCATCAGCAGCAGCACGGCACAGGCCAGCAGGCCGAATTCGGGGATGGCCTGTTGCACCAGGGCGGGCCAGCCGGCCATGCAGTCGCCGCAGCCCTGGGAGGCGATGCGCACCAGATGCGCCGCCGCCATCAGCCGGCCTGCGCGGGGCGCGATGCGGAAGGCCTGGGCGAGCGTCAGCCAGGCCAGAGCCGCCATCAGATTGAAGAGGGCGCTGACCTGGAGGACTGTCGGGACGTCGAGGAAATCCATGCAGTGAGGAGTGGGCCAGCGCATCTTCTCCGACCCGCCACAATCGTGGCCATGTCGGCTTGGGTATTGATCACGGGGGGATCGCGTGGCATCGGCGCGGCGACGGCGCTGCGTTGCGCCGAGGCCGGCTGGGACGTGGCCATCAACTACGCCCAGGATAGCGCCGCGGCGCAGGCGCTGGCGGCCAGATTGCACGGACTGGGCCGCCGCGCGCTGACGCTGCAGGCCGACGTGGCCGATGCGGTCCAGGTCGCGGCCATGTTCGAGCAGTTGGACACCGCCGGCGGGCGGCTGGCGGGCCTCGTCAACAACGCCGGCATCGTCGCGCCGGCCGCGCGGCTGGCCGACATGACGCCCGAGCGCTGGCGGCGCCTCTTCGACGTCAACGTGATGGGCACGCTGCTGTGCTGCCAGCAGGCCGCGCGACGCATGAGCACGGCCCAGGGCGGCTCGGGGGGCTGCATCGTCAACCTCAGCTCACGCGCGGCCGAATTCGGCTCGGCCGGCATCTATGTGGATTACGCCGCGACCAAGGGCGCTGTCGACACGCTGACCAAGGGCCTGGGGCGGGAACTCATCGCAGAAGGCATCCGCGTCAACGGTGTGCGCCCCGGCATCATCGAGACCGAGATCCATGCGGCCAGCGGCATGCTGGAGCGCGCCCAAGGCCAGGTGAAGGACATCCCCATCCAGCGCATGGGCCGGCCCGAGGAGATTGCTGCGGCCATCGTCTGGCTGCTGAGCGACGCGTCCAGCTACACGGTGGGCACACTGCTGGACGTGGCGGGCGGCAGGTGAACCGCCCCTCGCCCGCTCTCGCTCGCTGAACGCGGCGAGCCCGGTCGGTCTTGCAGACCGCGCAGCCGACGGAGCGGCTACTCTTCGGCAGGCACGACAAGTCCACCGGACTTGCCGTGTCCGGCCTCAGCCCCCCGGGGGACGACGATGCTTGCGGCGTTGAGCCGCAAGCACATCGCCTGCGGGCCGGCTAGGGGCGGCCCGGCGTTCGCCCCGCACTGCCGTACGCTGCGATCAGCGCTTCTCCACGAGCGTCGACTCCACGCCGCTGTCGTCGCGCAGCCGCGCGGCCGTGGCACGCGCCTCGTCGGCGCTCGGGAAGGGGCCCGCGCGCAGCCGGTGCAGGCCGCCCTCGCGCACGACGGTCAACAGCGGCAGCAGGGTCAGGTCGGCCTCGGCGATGCGCTGGCGCAGGGCTTCGGCGCCATCCAGCTTGGCGAAGGCGCCGAACTGCAGCCAGGCGCCCGCGCCGGTGGTTTCGGCGGGGCCCGTCGTCTCGCGCTGCGGCGCGCCGGGCGGTGTGTCGGGCACGAAGACGGGCGCCGGTTCACCCGTCGGCTTCTGGAAATTGCCGGCGCGGATCTCGGCGTAGGTGATGCGGCGGACCTCCACCGGCGCGACGCCGCGCAGCAGGTCGAGCTTGAGGGCGGCGGTGTAGCTGAGGTCGATGATGCGGCCCTTGTGGAAAGGCCCACGGTCGTTGATGCGCACGATGACCTCGCGGCTGTTGGCCGGGTTGCGTACGCGGGCATAGCTCGGGATGGGCAGCGTGGGATGGGCGGCCGTCATCGCATACATGTTGTAGACCTCGCCGCTGGCGGTGGGCCGGCCGTGGAATTTGCGGCCGTACCAGGAGGCCAGGCCGCGGTCGGCATAGGGCGCGTCGCCGCTGATGGGTTCATAGCGCTCGCCCTGCACTTCATAGGGCTTGTTGGGGCCGCCGCTGCGCACGGCCTCGATGCGCGGCGCGGCGTCGGGCACCTTGGCGAGGTCGGGCGGCGGGTTGGGCAAGGCGCCGTCGCGGTCGATGCCCACGGGTGGCACGCTCGGGCGCGTCGTGGAGCAGCCGCTCTGCAGCGCCAGCAGCAGCAGCGCGAGCAGCATTGAAACAGCCCCAGTATGCTGTGCGCTGTTCCCCCAATGTCGAAGCCATGCCATGAGCAATTTCGTCTTTCCTGCGGCCGAGATTCCTAGCGCCGCCGTGCGCGGCACGGACGCCCGTTACGCGGTCAGCCGCATCTTCTGCGTCGGCCGCAACTATGCCGATCATGCCCGCGAGATGGGTGCGGACCCGACGCGCGAGCCGCCCTTCTATTTCACCAAGCCCGCCAGCGCCTTGGTCTCGTCGATTGCGCCTTCGGGCGCGACGGTGCCCTATCCGACCGAGACCAAGAACTACCACTACGAGATGGAGCTGGTGCTGGCCATCGGCGCGCCGGTCTTCAAGGTCACGCCCGAAGCGGCCGTGGCCGCCATCTGGGGCTATGCCGCGGGCCTGGACATGACGCGCCGCGACCTGCAGGCCGTTGCCAAGGCGGCCGGCAGGCCCTGGGACACGGCCAAGGGCTTCGACCAGTCGGCCATCCTCAGCGAGATCGTGCGCAGGAGCGAAGTCGGCAGCCTCGACAAGGGGGCCATCACGCTGGCCGTCAACGGTGTCGAGAAGCAACGCGGCGACCTGGCCGAGATGATCTGGAACCAGGCCGAGATCGTCTCCAACCTCTCGCATCTCTATCACCTGCATCCCGGCGACCTGATCTACACGGGCACGCCGGCCGGCGTGGGTGCCGTCGTCCCTGGCGATGTGATCGTCGGCCGCATCGAGGGCCTGGGCGAGATCGCGTTGACGGTCGGCCCGGCGGAGTGACGACGATGTTTTCTGCTGAGGAGACGCTGGCGCAGGCGCGCTCGCGCAATATCCACGAGGCGCTGGCCGAGGACATCGGCAAATGCGACTGGACGGCCCTGCTGGTGCCGGCGGGCCGCCGCGTGGCGGCCCAGGTGCGCGTGCGCGAGGCCGCGGTGCTGTGCGGGCGCGACTGGTTCGACGGCGTGTTTGCCGCGCTGGACGCGACCGCGCGCATCGAGTGGCTGTACGACGAGGGCGCGCTGATGGCGGCGGACAGCATCGCCTGCCGCATCGAGGCCGATGGCCGCGCGTTGCTGAGCGCGGAGCGGCCGGCGCTGAACTTCCTGCAGCTGCTGTCGGGCACGGCGACGATCACGCGCGCTCATGTCGACGCGGTGGCGGGCGCCAGCCCCAATGCAGCTGGCTGCGCCATCCTGGACACGCGCAAGACCATCCCCGGCCTGCGCCTGGCGCAGAAGTACGCGGTGCGCGTCGGCGGCGGGCAGAACCAGCGGCTGGCGCTGTATGCCGGCATCCTCATCAAGGAGAACCACATCGCCGCGGCGGGTGGCGTGGGTCAGGCCTTGCGTGCGGCCCAGGCACTGAACGCCGGTGTCGACATCCAGATCGAGGTCGAGACGATTGCCCAGCTGCACGAGGCGCTGGACGCCGGCGCCGTCAGTGTGCTGCTGGACAACTTCAGCGAGGCGCAGATGCGCGAGGCCGTGGCCGTCAATGCCGGCCGTGCGCTGCTGGAAGTCTCGGGCGGCGTGGCCCTGGACCAGCTGCGCTGGATCGCCGCGACCGGCGTGGACCGCATCTCCATCGGCCGGCTGACCAAGGACGTGCGCGCGGTTGACTACTCGATGCGGGTGCTCGGGCCGGTCTAGCGGCGGCGCTTCAGCAAGCCGAGCAGGGCCAGGCCGGTCAGGCCCAGGCTGCCGGGCTCGGGCACGCGGCCTGGCGGCGGCGCCACGGCTTCACCGGCGACCAGGAAAATGTCGCCGAAGCCGCCGGTGTCGCAGGGGCCGACGGAGCCTCCGTTCAGCAGGGCCGGGCCGGAGGTCGGGTCGGGCGCGCCCTTCTTGTCCTTGGTGTTGAAGCAGCCCATCCAGATCTGCACGGACAGCGTGTCATAGCCCTGGTTCTGAAGGGCGAGCAGGTCCAGCGAAGGCAGGTAGTTGATGAACTCGACCTCGTTGGAGGCGCGGTTGGTCTTCACCAGGTCACCGCCGTTCGGGCAGTTGGAGCCGTCCGGCGACGGATAGGACACGGTGGCGTTGACGACGCAGATGGCACCGACGGTGAGGGCGAAGTCCGCCGCGCCGGGCGTCGTGATGCTGTTGCCGTCAAAGGTCTTGGTTGACGAGTGCAGCGATGGATCCTTGAAGATGTCGCTGGGATCGAGGCTCTGGGTCTCGAAGTATTTGTTGCCCAGGTTGCCGTCGGTGTCGCGCACCGTCACCAGCACCCAGATGGGAATGCTGGAGGTGTCGTTCTGCGGGTTGTTGAAGTCGAAGGCGACGGCCATCCGGTGGTAGGCGCCGCCGAAGGTCAGCTTCTGGTTGAGCGCGCCGATGTTGGTGTCCCAGCTGAAGGGCGTGTCACCCGCCAGCCCGCCGTTGTTCGTCGGGTCGTTGCCGTCGCCGGTGAAGAAGTACTTCTTGTTGCCGCCGTTGTTGGTCGAGAAGCCGTTTTCCGACGGATTCAGCTGGTCACCGTTGTTCAGGATGTTGCCGTTGTTGGCCGTGACGACGATGGTGTCGAGCAGGGCGCCCTGGCTGGCGGCGAAGCTGTAGGGGCCGGTGAAGCCCGCGTAGTTCTTGGACGCCAGGTAGTCCAGCACCGTGGTGGAGCAGGACACCACATTGCCAAAGGTGGCGCAGGCGGAGTTGGGCGATGGGTAGCTTGGCGAGTAGACCGGCAGCGGCGTTGCGCTGGCCAGGCCGGCCGGAAGAAGCAGGGCCAGAAGCCACTGCGGACGGGTGCCCCAGAACGTCTTGTTCATGTTCTACCTCTCACGCGAAGCGGTGGCTCCGCGATGAGAAATGAGCATTTATCGGGCCACACCCCCTAAGTTGTTGATTCCGCGACCATTGATTTTTGGGCTGCCATCGATCTGTCAAATGACTCGACAGCCCCGAATGAGGGAGACACCGTTGTCACCCTTCGTGCCCCGAGATGGCAGGGCGGCAGGTGCTGTGCCTCAGGCGTCGAACCAGGGCTCGTGGGCCGGTCTAGCCGAGCAGGTACGAACGCACCTGGACTGCGGTGTCGGCCGGGTGCTGTTGCATGAAGCAGTGGCCGCCGTCGACGGCCCGGGTCGTAATGGCGGGGTTGGATGCCGCCGCCCGCTGCGCACCGGCCTGCACGAAGGGCATGGTGTCGCGGCCGTAGGTGATCAGCGTCGGTGTGCTCACACGCTTCACGGCGGGCCACAGCCCGCGCGGGCCAGAGGCGAAGATGGTCGCTTCCAGTTCCGGCGTGCACTTGAGCGAGACGCTGCCGTCGGCTTCGTCACGTAGCGCATGCGTGACGAAGGCCTGCAGCGCGTCGTCCGTCCAGCCTCTGTAGGTGCCGCGGCCCTGCAGCGCCTTGGCGGCGGCCGCGCGGTCCGGCCACTGGCGCCGGCGGCGCTGCGAGGCACGCGCCAGCGGGTTGAAGCGCGCCACGCCCAGTCGCATGCCCAGCAGCATGGGCGTTGAGAACAGCACCGGGTCCAGCAGCACCGCACGCTGGAAGGGCTGGCCGGGAGTGGCCAGCATCAGCGTCGTCAGCACGCCGCCCAGGCTGTGGCCCAGCGCCAGCCTGGGCACGTCGCCGTAGCGGGCCGCGGCGGCCTGCGCCGACTCCAGCGCCAGCTGCGCGAAGGCGTTCCAGCCAGGGAAACGCGCCATGGCATCGCTGTCGCCGTGGCCGGGCAGGTCGCACAGCCACAGGTCGAAATCGGCTGCCAGCGCGCGCAGCAGGGGCTCGTAGACCCGACCGCAGAAGCCGTTGCCGTGCAGCACATGCAGCAGCGGCTTGCCACTGGCAGGCGTGCACCAGCCGCCCAGCATCACGCCCGCGTTGGACGATTCGTGCGCCCAAGGTTCCAAAATCATCAGTTCAGTTGTCCAGAGTTCTTCGGGCCGAGCGCTGGGCCGCTCCCGAGCCGGCCCGTCTGGCGATGTGCTCGCGGCCCCATGCCGTGAGCATCGCCGTCCCCTCGGGGGACCGGCTGGGCGCGCCTGCGTTCAGCGTGGCGCGACCAGGCGAGGGGCGCCATGTCAAGCGTCGAACCAAGGCTCGTTGGGCAGGTCGTCGAAGACCTTGCGCAGGCCGGCGCTCCAGCCCGTGCGCAGGGCCTGGAAATAGGGGTCGTCGCGCCCGATGCGGTGGGGCGGCTTCATCGCCATCTCGAACTGGTTGGCGCGCAGCATCAGCATGTCGATGGGCAGGCCGACCGACAGATTGGACTGGATGGTCGAGTCGAAGCTGACCAGCGTGCACTTGGCGGCCTCGTCCAGCGCCGTCGTGTCGTAGCGGATGACGCGGTCGATGATGGGCTTGCCGTATTTGCTCTCGCCGATCTGGAAATAGGGCGTGTCTTCCGTGGCCTCGATGAAGTTGCCCTGCGGGTAGACGTGGAAGAGGCGCGGGCCTTCGCCCTTGATCTGGCCGCCGATCAGCATGTTGGCGCCGAAGTCCACGCCGTTGTGCTGGTTGTCGCTGTCGCGGTTGACGATTTCCTTCAGCGTGCGGCCCAGCAGCACGGCGGCGTCGTAAAGGGTGGGCACGTTGAGCAGATGCTCGCCATCGCCATGCAGGCGCTGGTTCAGTACCGAGATGACGGATTGCGTCGTCGCCAGATTGCCCGCGGTCAGGATGGCGATCTCGCGTTGGTGCGGGATCTGGAACTGGTACATCTTGCGGAAGCTCGCGATGTGGTCGACGCCCGCGTTGGTGCGGGTGTCGGACGCGAACAGCAGGCCCGCACGCAGGCGCATGGCGACGCAATAGGTCATGGGGAGGTCCCGGCGAATGAGCTGGAGGCCATGTTACGGCCGCCCTGCGTCGTTGTTGATGCAGGCGGCAGGCAGCCCAGCCCGCGCAGCGCCGCCTCGACGGCCTCGTCCAGCGGCGTGTGCGGCTCGTGGCCCAGGGTGGCGACGAGGTGGGCGTTGTCCATGCGCACCGGTTGCTGCCAGAGGTAGCGCATCTCGCGCATCTCCTTGAAGGTGACGACGAGGAGCGACGCGATATTCAGCAGCCACCAGGGCAGGGCGCCGATGCGCGGCTTGCGGCCATGGCGGGCGGCAACGCGCTGGATGGCCTCGGCCATCTGGCGGCCGGTGGCGTCCCAGTGGCCGGCCATGTGGAAGCTGGCGAAGGCGGGCAGGCTGTCGCGCCGCGCCAGCAGTTCGACCATGGTGCGCGCCACGTCGGGCAGATAGGCCCATTGGTGGCCGACACCGGGTGCGGCGGGGTTGCTGATGCTGGCGACCGCCTTGCCGGGCTTGATGAGGCCCTGCGAGAACCAGTTGTTGCCCGCCCGCGGCCCGAAGAAGTCGCCGGCCCGCACGATGAGGGCGCGCATGCCGCGCTCGCTGGCCGCGCGCAGCCGCGCTTCCATCTCCACGCGGATGGCGCCCTTGCGGGTGACGGGGCGCTGCGGCGAGTCTTCCTGCAGCATCGGGAAGGCGTCGGGGCCGAAGTTGTAGACGGTGCCGGGCAGCACCAGCGTGGCCCGCTGCGCCGTGGCGGCGGCGATAGCGTTGTCCAGCATGGGCAGCACGAGGCGGTCCCAATCGCGGTAGCCGGGCGGGTTGACGGCGTGGACGATGACGCTGCAGCCCTGGGCCGCGCTGGCCACTTCCGAACCGTTCAGCGCGTCGCCACGCAGCCAGTGGATGCCGTCGCGCACCTCGTGGGCCGCGGCCAGACCGCGCTGCAGCGCCTTCACCGTCCAGCCCGCATCGCGCAACTGGCGCGCCACCTCGCCGCCAATGCCGCCGCTCGCGCCGAGCACCAGGGCCGTCTTGTCCTTGCCTTGCATCGCTGTTCTCCAGAAGAAGTTGATGGGGTGGATTCTGGAAACTGGCGGCCCTGTTGAGAATTGCCGAAGATGGTGGTGTGGCTATACATTTATGAATGGCTTCAACCTTGCCCTGGGACTTGCTGCACACCTTTCTCGGCGTGTTGCGCGAGGGCTCGCTGTCCGGCGCCGCACGGCTGCTGGACCTGACCCAGCCCACTGTGGGCCGCCATGTCGCCGCGCTGGAGCAGGCCCTGGGTCAGCCTCTGTTCACCCGTTCGTCCACCGGCCTGCTGCCGACCGAGGCCGCCCTGGCCCTGCGTAGCCATGCCGAGCAGATGGAGGTGGCCGCGGCCGCGCTGCAGCGGGCTGCCACGGCTCGGGGCGACGAGGTCCGGGGCACGGTGCGGGTGACGGCCAGCGAAGTCATCGGCGTGGAAGTGCTGGCCGGCGTCTTCGCCGCGCTGCGCGAGGCCCACCCCGGCCTGGTGCTGGAAATGGCCCTCAGCAACCAGTTGCAGGACCTGCTGCGCCGCGAGGCCGACATCGCGGTGCGCATGACGCCGCCCGAGCAGGGCCAGCTGATCGCGCGCCGCATCGGCAGCATCGAGCTCGGCCTGCATGCGCGGCCCGACTACCTGGATCGCCACGGCCGGCCGGAAAGCTTCGCCGACATGGCGGGCCACACCCTGGTCGGTTTCGACCGCGTGACGCCCTTCATCCGCGCCGGAGCCAAGCGCCTGGGTGGCATCACCCGCGACAGCTTCTCGCTGCGCTGCGACTCCGACCTGGCCCAACTCGCACTGATCCGCGCCGGCGCAGGCATAGGTGCCTGCCAGGTTGCACTGGCGCAGCGCGAGCCGGTGCTGGAACGCGTGCTGGCCGACCAGTTCGGCTGGCCGCTGGAAACCTGGGTCGCCATGCACGAGGACCTGCGCCAGAACACGCCCTGCCGCGTCGTGTTCGATGCCTTGGTGGAAGGCCTGTCGCGCTACGTCGGCGGCTGAAGTTCAGCGGATCGGACTCGAGGCCGGCCAGGACGGCGGCGCGGAAGCGGGCGGGAAGGACGGCGGCGCTACCGAAGGCGGCGACGGCGATGGCGGCAGCACGGGCGGCGGTGCCACCGGTTCCCGCGGGACGCTGGCAGCTTCGGCCGGCGGCGTTGCGGCGGCAGTGGGCTGCGTCGCGGGCTGGCCGCAGGCGACCAGCATCGCCATCACGGTGGCCGTGACCGCCAGCCACGGCCACGGGCTGCGCGTGAGGTTGTCGCTGGGCATGGCGGGCTCCTTGGATGCGGACGTGGTGCCGCAGTCTTGATTGGCGCCGCCAGCCGGCGCAGCGCGCATCGGCAGGCGCCTATCCCTCTGTAGGAGAGCAGGCGGCCCGAGCCGACAGCGGACCGTCGTGCTGGCCGACAAGGGTCAGCAAGAGGCCTGCCTAGGCTTGGAATTCAGTCAACGCCAAGGAGCCGACATGCAGGACGACAGCCGCAAGGACAACGACGTGAGCACCGAAGAAGACCTCAGCGGCCCGGCCGCCGCGCAGAAGATTGCCGACCTCGTCAAGTCCGGCAGCAGCTGCTTCTTCTGCACCTTCGGCATGGGCTCGCAACTGCATGCGCGACCGATGACCGTCATCGAGGTGGACGAGGGCGGCACGCTGTGGTTCTTCACCGAGATCGACAGCCTGAAGAACATCGAGCTGGACCGCGACCCGCGTGTCACGCTGTTCTTCAAGGAAGGTGACAACGGCGGCCATCTCAAGCTTGACGGCGAGGTGGCCCAGGTCACCGACAGGGCCACCATCCACCGGCTCTGGAGCCCCAAGCTGCGCGCCTGGTTCACCGAGGGCGAGGACGATCCGCGCATCTGCGTGCTGCGCGTCGACCCCATCAGCGGCGAGTACTGGGACACCCGCGGTGGCAGCCTGGTTGCCGGCCTCAAGATGCTGTTCGGCGCCATCACGGCGCGGCGCGTCGACGAGGGCGTGCATGGGCAGTTGAAGTTCTGACGACAACGCGTGGGCGGTAGCGCCCGTGACGCCCCTCCCCGTGAAGCTTCGTGACCTACAAATCTGAGGGGCTGCAGGCAAGGATGAAACCACTGCGCGTGTCAGCGCCCTTCGCCGCTTGCCCGGTTCCTGGCCGAGAGGGCTTGCGCCACCTTCTGCTCCCCGAAGGCCTGGGTCACGAAATCCACAAAGGCACGCGTCTTGGCGGGCAGCAGTTTCTGGCTGGCGAAATACAGTGAAAGCGGGCCGACGTCGCTGTGCCAGTCGGGTAGCAGCCGCTCCAACGCACCGCTTTGCAGATGTGGCAGCGCATGCGGCATGGCCACCAAGGCCACGCCCAGACCCAGCAGCGCGGCGGGGCAGAGAGCATCCGGCCCGTTGACGAACATCACGGGCTTGAGCGTCGCAGCCATCTCGGCACCCGTGCCGTTGCGCATGACGTAGTTGCGAGGGCGGCCATGTAAGGGCGAGCGCATCACGATGCCCGCAAGGTTGGCCAGACCCACCGGGTCCTTGGGGCGGCGCTTGCCGCGCAGGAACGCGGGCGACGCGACGGCGACCAGATGCAGCCGTCCCAACTCGCGCGCCACCATGCCCGAAGGCAGGTCAAAGCCACCACCGACGGCGGCGTCAAAGCCCGCGGCGATCAGGTCCAGCGGCCGGTTGTCGAAGGTCCAATCCGGCGTTACCGCGGGGTAGCGCTCCATGAAGGCGGGCATCAGCGGTAGCAAGAAGTCCATGCCTATGCCCGGCGGCGCGTTGAGTTTGAGCACGCCGGCCGGCTGCCCGGCGTTGACGGTGATGTCCGCGATGGCGCCCTGGATGCTGTCCAGCCCACCTCGTACCGATGCCAGGAAACGCTCGCCCGCCTCGCTCAACGTCAGCCCGCGTGTGCTGCGCTGGAACAGTYTGACACCGAGATTGCGTTCCAGCTGTGCCACGTTGCGGCTGATGGCCGCGGGCGTCAGCGCCAGCCGGCGTGCCGCCGACGAGAAGCTGCCCGTCTCGGCGCTACGCACGAAGGACTCCAGGTTGGCCAGGGTTTCCATGCCGGTATCTCAACGAATACTTGAAACTGATTCTAGTCGGCTACAACTATCGGTGAATTGGTGAGGTGCCTAGAGTTCATCCCGGCAACGCAAATCCTCAACATCACCTGAAAGCCAGCTCATGAACATTTCCATCATCGGCGCCGGTGCCATCGGCTCCGTCATCGCTCGCCAACTCGCCCGTAACGGCATCGCCGCCTCCATTGCCAACAGTCGCGGCCCGCAGTCGTTGAAGGCGCTGACCGACGAACTGGGTCCTCAGATCAAGGCCGTCAGCGTGAGGGAAGCCGCCCAGGCCGACCTCGTGTTCGTGGCCGTCAACTGGCAGCGCCTGCCCGATGCACTCAAAGACCTCGGCCCCTGGAACGGTCGCATCGTCGTGGACACCAACAATGCGGTTCAAGTCCCGTCCTACCAAGCCGTGGACCTGGGCGGGCTAGCCTCTAGCGAAGCGGTGGCGGCGCTGGTGCCCGGTGCACGCGTGGTCAAGGCATTCAACCATCTGCCGGCCGCCGTGTTGGGCACCAACCCGCAAGCCGACGGTGGCCGCCGCGTGCTGTTCGTGTCGGGCCCAGATGCCGATGCGAAGAAGGCCGTGGCCGATCTGGCCGCGCGGCTGGGCTTCGCGCCCATAGACCTTGGCGGTGTGAACGAGGGCAGGCTGGTGCAATTCCCTGGCGGCCCGCTAACCATCCTGAACCTGGTGAAGCTCGGCTGACCGCCGAGACATCTCCAAATGCCAAGGTGCCTTTACGGTACACCCAACAAAAAAGCACTTGGCTGTGAAGCTAAGTGCTTGATTCGCTGGTGCGCCCGGTTGGGATCGAACCAACAACCCCTGCCTTCGGAGGGCAGTACTCTATCCATTGAGCTACGGGCGCGAAGCCGCCCATTCTAGCAGCCGGGGTCGGCGCCCCTGGGGCGGGGCTGGGGCCTGCCTATAATTCGGCGGTTTTTCGTGTCGCGCAGCCAGCCGACATGAGCACAAGCAGACAGCCCGACGCAGATCGACAAGAGGATTTCATGAGCGCCAGCCACGATCACGACCACGACGACGCCCACACGGGGCCGATCAAGACCCCCCAGCAACTGGCCTGGGCCGTGCTGTTCGCCTTCGTGGTGCCGGTCATCGTCATCATCCTGTTGGCCAACTATGTGACCACCGACACCAAGCCGGCCGCTGGCACGGCTGCCTTCGAAGCCCAGGCCGTCGCCGCGCGCATCGCGCCTGTGGCCCATGTCGAGGTCAAGGACGTCAACGACGCCGCCACGATGAAGTCGGGCGAACAGGTCTTCCAGGCCCAGTGCTCGGCCTGCCACGCCACCGGCGCGGCCGGCGCTCCCAAGCTGGGCGACGCCTCGGCCTGGGGCCCGCGCATCAAGAGCGGCTTCGACGCGCTGGTGCATTCGGCCCTCAAGGGCAAGGGCAATATGGGCCCGCAGGGTGGCGGCGACTTCAGCGACTTCGAAGTTGCCCGCGCCGTGGCCTATATGGCCAACAACGGTGGCGCCAAGTTCGACGAGCCCAAGATGCCGGCACCGGCCGCCTCGGCCGCGCAGTAAAGCTCTGGCTTGATTCCCGCAAAGGGCTGCTTCGGCAGCCCTTGTCGTTTCTGGCTCAGGCTGGATCAGGCATCGGCCGTCGCACGAAGCCGAAGCGTTGCGGCAGCTCGCTCGACAGGCATTCCTGCGGCGCCCAGCGCCCCTGTTCGACGGCATCGGCCGCCGGGCCCATGTCGGCGGTATGCACCAGGCCCAGGCCGAGGTCCGCGAGCAGGTAGAGGCGCCCGGCCTCGTCCAGCCAGCTCGACTGCACGGAGGCTTCGGTGCCGGTGTGGCCGAGCACGCGGCCATCGGGCTGCAGGCGCCAGACCCAGGGCGTGGATTCCAGCTCCACATAGACGCGCTGCGGGCCGTTCTGGAAGAACCAGCAGCCAGCCTCGTCCGAGGCGTAATTGCGCTCGATGAAGGCACGCAGCTTGTCGTGGTTGATGCGGCTGCCCTTGACCTCGGGAAAGGGCCCGGCGTGCTGGATGCGCTCGTCGCGCATATACCAGTCGCCGCGCGCGTCCAGGGCCAGCCAGCCGTAGCAGTGCGGGACGTTGGGCCACTTCTTCAGGGCCGCTTCGACGATGGGGTCCATCAGCGGTGCCTCCAGAGCCAGTCGCAGACCTGCTCGGGCATGGTCAGCAGATGGCCCGGCAGCCGCCCGGCCGGGAAGCCGACGTGGCCGCCATGGCCGGGTTGCCAGAGTGTCACATGGGCGCCCACTTCAGCGGCATGCGGCAGGCTGTGGCCGGGCACGAAGGGGTCGTTGCGCGCGTTCAGCACCAGGGCCGGGATGCGGATGCGGTGCAGATGCGGTTTGGCCGCCGCGCGGGCCCAGTAATCCTCGGTGTTCCTGAAGCCGTGCAGTGGCGCGGTGAAGAGGTTGTCGAACTCGTAGATGGTCGACGCGCGCTGGAGCCGCTCGCCGTCGAACAGCCCCGGGTGCTGCTGCAGCTTTCGCAGGGCCTTCGGGATCATGGTGCGCAGGAAACGGCGCGCATAGACCTGCTTGTTGAAGCCGCGGTCGATGGCCGCTCCGGCGGCGGCCAGGTCGATGGGCGAGCAGATCGAGCTGACGGCCTGGGCAATGTGGGCCGCGCTGTGGCCGGCCTCCTCGGCCCAGCGCATCAGCGCATTGCCGCCCAGGGACACGCCGGCGACGAGCAGGGGCCGGCCATGGCGCTCGCGCAGGCGCTGCAATATCCAGCCCACCTCCTCGTAGTCGCCCGAGTGGTAGGCGCGCGGGCCGCGGTTCAGCTCGCCCGAGCAGCCGCGGAAGTGGGGCAGGGCCATGGCCCAGCCGCGCGCGCGTGCGGCGCTGGCGAAGGCGACGCTGGAATGGCTGCTGCGGTCGCCCTCCAGGCCGTGGAACAACACGAACAGGGGAGCGTTCTCCGGCGCATCGGCCAGGAAGTCGACATCAATGAAATCACCGTCCGGCGTGTCCCAGCGCTCGCGCGTCCAGTCGGGCGGCGGGCCGTCGTGCTGGCGGCTGAAGAGGGCGGGCCAGATGGTCTGGGCATGGCCGCCGGGAAGCCAGCGAGGCGCTCGGTACTGCATGGCGCCGAAGTCCTAGTGCAGGGTGCCGGCGTCAGCCACCAGTTCCTGCACGTCGCCCGCATTGCCGGGGCTGGCGTGGTGCAGCACCAGGCGCCAGCCGAGCGCCGTCTTCAGATAGACATTGGTCGCGATGACCCAGGACTGCTGGGCTTCACCATGCAGTTGCACGCGCTCCAGCACATGGTGGATGGCGCAGTCGCCGCTGTGCAGGCGGCGCACGCGCTCCGGGTGGACGCTGACGGCGCCACGCTGGAACACGGCCTCGAAGGCGGCGCGGATGGCGGGCAGGCCGACGATGCGCGGGCCGCCGGGATGGACGCAGGCCACTTCCTCGTCATCGGCCCACAGGGCCATCAGATGGTCGAGGTCGGCGTGCTGCAGGGCCTCGTAGAACTGGGCCTCGGTGTCGTCGGGCGAAGCGAGCAGGGCGGCGGTCTGGGCGGCGGAGCGGGGCATCATTCCATTGTAGGTAGAGCGCCTTGACGAAAGCGCGCCGGCGCCGCCACCGCGGCGTAGCATCGCCACGCCTTGCCGCGGGCGCGGCATCGACGGTTCAGCGCAGGAGGGGCTCATGGGCTATCACCTCGAAGGTCGGCTGCTGGAGGTCTGCAATTGCAAGGTGCTCTGTCCTTGCTGGATCGGCGAGGACCCCGACAACGGGACCTGCGACACCATCGTGTCGTGGCGCATCGACAAGGGCGTCATCGAGGGCACCGACGTCTCGGGCCTGACCATCGCCGCCGTGGCCCATGTGCCCGGCAACATCCTGCAGGGCAACTGGACGGCCGCCATCTTTGTGGATGCCAAGGCCAGCGCGGCGCAGGAGCAGGCGCTGCTCAAGGTCTATACCGGCCAGGCGGGCGGGCCGGTGGCCGATCTGGCCAAGCTGATCGGCACCGTCGTGTCGGTCGAGCGCGCCGACATCCGCTTCGACGTGCAAGGCGGCAAKGGCACGCTGGAGATCGGTAACGACTACTACGCCGAGCTGGAGCCCTACCTCGGCGCCACCGGTGGCCAGACGACGCTGTCGGACACGGTGTTCTCGACGGTGCCGGGCGCGCCTGTCTTCGTCGGCAAGGCGCCGCGCTACCGCTCGAAGAACGCCGCGCTCGGCATCGACATCGACCTCAAGGGCCACAACGCCCTCCAGAGCATCTTCGTATTCGATGCTTGAAGCGTTGGCCGGCGGCCGTGATGGCCGCGCGGCACGCCATCGCCGCGCCTTCCTGCCGGTATTTGCGGCGCTGGTGCTGCTGGCCTGGGCGCTGCTGTGGGCCTGGAGCCTGAGTCCCCATGCGCGCTACCTCGATCACGGTGGTTGGACTGGGCCGCTGGCGGCGCTGTGCCGCACGCTGCCCGGTGGCGGCTGGTGGCTGCCCTCAGCGCTGGCGGCGCTGGCCTGGCTGCTGATGTGCATCGCCATGATGCTGCCGACGACGCTGCCGCTGTTCGACGTGTTCGAGCGCGTCACGGCCGGCCGCAGTGACCAGGGCCGGTTGCTGGGCCTGCTGGGCGCGGGCTATCTGACTGTCTGGGGCTTGTTCGGTGTGCTGGCCCATGGGGCCCATGAGGCCTTGCTGGCTGGCGTGAGTGGCGTGCCCTGGCTGGCCGACCGGGCCGCGTGGATAGGCGTGGCCACGCTGGCGGGGGCCGGGGCCTTCCAGTTCTCGGCGCTGAAATACCGCTGCCTGGAGCAATGCCGCACGCCGCTGAGCTTTGTCATGGCCCATTGGCGCGGCCGCCGCCCGCACTGGCAGGCCTGGCGGCTGGGCGCCAGCCATGGGCTGTTCTGCATCGGCTGCTGCTGGGCGCTGATGCTGCTGATGTTCGTCGTCGGCATGGGCCACCTGGGCTGGATGCTGGTGCTGGCCGCCGTGATGGCCGCCGAGAAGAACCTGGCTGGCGGGCGCCGGCTCAGCGCGCCGCTGGGCTGGGCCTTGCTGGCGGCGGCCGCGTTGCTGGCGCTGTGGGGCCGTGGGCCGTGACGCGCGGCCGCCTGCTGCTGCTTTGCACCTTGGCGATGGGGGCCTTCGCGGCCAATTCGTTGCTGTGTCGGCTGGCCTTGCAGCAGGGCAGCATCGACCCGGCCAGCTTCGCGACGCTGCGCGTGGCCACCGGCGTGGCCGTGCTGCTGCTGCTGGCCCGCCGGCGTGTGACGGCCCAGCCTCCCGACTGGCTGGCCGCCGTGATGCTGTGGCTCTATATGGCGGGCTTCGCCTTCGCCTATGTCAGCCTGTCGGCCGGCAGCGGCGCGCTGATCCTGTTTGCCACCGTGCAGCTGACGATGTTCAGCGCCGGCCTGCGCGCCGGCGAGCGCTTTGCCGCCGGTGGCTGGGCCGGCCTGGTGCTGGCCCTCGGCGGCCTGGTCTATCTGGTCGCGCCGGGGCTGGAGGCGCCGCCGCCCCTGGGTGCGGCCCTGATGGCGCTGGCCGGCCTCGGCTGGGGCGTCTATTCGCTGCGCGGCCGCGGCAAGACCGACGCGCTGGCGGCCACGGCGGGCAATTTCCTGCGTGCCCTGCCGCTGTGCCTGCTGCTGAGCCTGTGCCTGTGGGGCAGCTGGCAAGTGCAGCCGCGTGGTGCGCTGCTGGCCATGGCCTCGGGGGGCGTGACCTCGGGCCTGGGCTATGTGATCTGGTACGCGGCCCTGCCGGGGCTCACGGCCATGCGCGCCGCCACCTTGCAGCTGTCGGTGCCGCCGCTGGCGGCGCTCGGTGGCGTGCTGCTGCTGGGCGAGGCGCTGACGGCGCGGCTGCTGTGGGCCTCCTGCGCCATCCTGGGCGGCATCGCCCTGGTGCTGCTGAGCCGCGCACGCAAGTCCTAGGGGCGCGTGAAAACTACCCGCGCCGGGTGATCTTGGCACCCTGGGCGTGGGCGCTACATTGCCGCCGGCCGACACCTTGCCAGAATCCTCCCGATGCCATCGTTGAAATCCGTAGCACCCGTTTTGCTTTGCCTGTTGCTGGCCGCCTGCGGTGGCGGTGGGGGGGGTGATGCTTCGCCCGCACCCGGCCCGACGACGGTGCCGCCGCTGGGCACGCAATGCCTGAGCGGCTCCGTCGCGCGGCTGGCCCTGCCGGCCACGGCAAGCGCGGGGCGCAACCAGGAGGTGGCCGTGCTCGCCTGCGCCGGCTCGCGGCTGGACACCGTGCAGTGGCGCCAGACCGACGGCGCCACGCTGGCCCTGGGGTCGGCCCGCTCGCAGGCGCTCAGCGTCACGCCGACAGCCGCGGGACGCCATGCCTTCAGCGTGGACTTCACCGACGCCAAGGGCGCCAGCTACAGCGGTTCGGCCGAGTTCACCGCCGCCGCTGCCGGTGCGGCGGCGATGGTGATCCGCGGCGAACCGTCGGTGTGGGCGGGCGGCCAGACCTCGCTGCGCGCCTGGGTGGACGGCCTGGCCGTGGCCGACTACCCGCTGGCCCGCGTGCGCTGGAGCCGCGTCGATGGCCCCGACGTCAGTCTCGGCGACGCCACCCAATGGCGCGTCGTCTTCACGGCGCCCGCGGTGGCCGAAGACAGCCTGCTGCGCCTGCGCGCCGAGGCCACGCTGGCCGATGGCCGCAGCTTCACCCAGGACTTCAGCCTGCTGGTGCAGGCCGCGCCGGCGGCGGCCGCGTCGCCGCTGTTCGGCAGCGGCAACCTGTCCTCGCGCGTCTACCCCTATGTGGCCGGCAGCGCGCGTGCGGCGGAACTGCGTGAGTGCATCTACACACCGGCGCTGAGCAACAACAACCTCTGCACCCTGGGCCGCCTGTCCATCCTGGGCACCGAGACGCGCGGCGAGCTGCCGACGGTGGAGCAGGTGATGGCGCGCGTGCTGGTGTCCAACGACTGGATGGGCCAGCGCTTCGAGGCCTTTTTGCGCGAGCAGGACGTCAACGGCGACTTCCGCCGCCTGCTCAACGCGACCACGGCCATCGTCATCGGCGGCCGGGTGAGGCCGGCCTTCTACTGGAGCGCCACCGGCGCCATCTATCTCGACGCCGACTATCTCTGGCAGACGGCCGCCGAGCGCGACAGCGTCAGCGAGGCCCCCGACCCGCGCAGCGACTACGGCAACGACCTCGCCTACGCCATGCTGTGGCGCTATGTGCAGGGCAACAAGTCGGCCGGCGGCCGCAGTGCCGTGCTGGAGCGCGCCTCACGCGACAGCGCCGCGCTGATCCCGGCGCTGGGCCGCCTGCTGTATCACGAGCTGACGCATGCCAACGACTTCCTGCCGCCGCGCGTGCAGCTGCTGCTGAACACGGGCCTGCGCGTCTACGAGGCGGTGCCGGCCAACACGGCGTCGGAGCAGTTGCGCACGCAGCTGCCGTTCTACTCGCAGCAGATGGTCGACCTGGGGCGGGTGCAGTTCTTCGGCGTGGCCTCCACCGCGGTGCAGCGCAGCTACCAGCCGGCTGACATCGTCGGTTTCTTCAGCAGCGACCGTGTCACCGACGACTACAGCTACTCCTGGCCCACCGGCCAGAGCGTGCCGCGCGAGGATGCGGCCATGCTGGCCGAGGAGGCGCTGATGCAGTTGCGCCATGGCGTGCTGCGCGACGTCGCGGTGACGCCGCAATTCCTGAGCGGCGCGAGCGCCGACCAGACCGTGAGCTGGGGCCAGCGCGGCCGTGTGGGTGACGCGGCCATCAAGCCGCGCGTGGCCCTGGTGCTGGCCCAGACCATGCCGTGGCTGCCGGCGGGCTTCACCAACGGCCTGGCGGCGCCGGTTCCGTTGCGTGCCGGGCTCACCTGGGGCCAGAACCTGGACCAGAGCGGGCTGGCGATGGGCGTGGTGAGGTCGCTGTCGGCCGGCGAGCGCGCGCTGGAGGCCGACCTGGACGCCCAGCGCCGCGGCAGCCGCAAGGCCGCCGCGCTGATGCGCTAGCTCAGTGATGCCCGCCGACGACCTCGCCGGCTTTCAGCTTGTAGGCGGTGCCGCAGTAAGGGCACTGGCCCTGGCCGCCATGGGTCAGGTCGATGAAGACCTTGGGATGCGTGCTCCACAGCGGCATCTTCGGATTCGGGCAGAAGACGGTGCCGTTGTCGTTGCAGTCCTTGGCGGTCACTTCGACGGTCGCGGGGGGCGTGGTGGTGGTGCTCATGTTTTTCTCTCAGTTGTCCGTTTCGCGGCGCGTGACTTGCGGGCCGAGCGCCGGGCCGTTCCCTAGCCGGCCCGCGCTGGCGATGTGCTTGCCGGTCGAACCGGCAAGCATCGCCGTCCCCCCGGGGGCTGAGGCCGGACACATGGCGCCCAGTGGGCGCGATGTGCCTGCCGAAGAGCTGCGGCTCATGCCGCAGCGCGGTCTGCAAGACCGACAGGACTCGCTCGCGTTCAGCGACGCGAGGCTGGGCGAGGGGCAGTTCATTTCAGACGGCGGTCAGCCACTCGGCGTACTTGGGGTTGCGGCCGTTGACGATGTCAAAGAAGGCCGACTGGATCTTCTCGGTGATGGGGCCACGCGAGCCCGATCCGATCTCGATGCGGTCCAGCTCGCGGATGGGCGTCACTTCGGCGGCGGTGCCGGTGAAGAAGGCCTCGTCGCAGATGTAGACCTCGTCGCGGGTGATGCGCTTCTCGACCAGCTTCAGGCCCAGGTCCTGGCAGATCGAGAAGATGGTGTTGCGCGTGATGCCGTTCAGCGCGCCGGCCGACAGGTCGGGCGTGTAGACGACGCCGCCCTTGATGACGAAGAGGTTCTCGCCCGCACCCTCGGACACGAAGCCGGAGGCGTCCAGCAGCAGCGCCTCGTCATAGCCGTCGTCGGTGGCTTCCATGTTGGCGAGGATGGAGTTGGTGTAGTTGGACACCGTCTTGGCCTGCGTCATCGTGATGTTGACGTGGTGGCGCGTGTAGGAGCTGGTCTTGACGCGGATGCCGCGGCGCATGCCTTCCTCGCCCAGGTAGGCGCCCCAGCTCCAGGCGGCCACCATCAGGTGCACCTGGTTGCCCTTGGGGCTGACGCCCAGCTTCTCGGAGCCGATCCAGATCAGCGGGCGGATGTAGGCGCTCTTCAGGCCGTTGGCCTTGACGACCTCGCGTGTTGCCTCGTTGACCTGCTCCATCGAGAAGGGGATCTTCATGCGCAGGATCTTGCCGCTGTTGAACAGGCGCTGGGTGTGCTCCTGCAGGCGGAAGATGGCCGTGCCGTTGACCGTGTCATAGGCGCGCACGCCCTCGAAGGCGCCGCAGCCGTAGTGCAGGGTGTGGGTCAGCACGTGGATCTTGGCGTCGCGCCAGTCGACGAGCTCGCCGTCCATCCAGATCTTGCCGTCGCGGTCATGCAGGGGGGCGGGAACCATCGTTACTCCAGTGCGTGCGGGGTGGAAACCGGCGATTTTACGAAGAGCCGTCCGCGCGGATCAGCCGCCACTCGACGAGCTTGCCTTTCACGAGCTTGACTTCGACCGCGTCGCCGCCGGCGTCGCGCCAGACAAAGGTCTCGGGCGCCTGCTTCACACCCAGGCTGCCGGCCAGGCCGATCAGGTCGACCAGCTTCATGCCGGCGTGCAGCTTGCTGTTCAGCATGACCGCGTTGGCCACCGAGCCCAGCGGTGCCGCGCCGGCCGTCTTCATGACCCGCATCAGGCGCGAGATCTGCAGCAGCAGCCAGAAGACGATGCCCGTCGTCGCGAAGATGGCGCCCTGCCAGCCGAGCAGCAGTCCGCCGAGGATCAGGGCGGCCAATGCCAGCCCAACGCCGATCCACGGGTTCACGATTGCGGGTCCTGCTGGCCGTCCTCACGCTGCCAGGCGTAGGCGCGCTCGACCTTGGCGACGCGCAGCGTGTAGTGCTGGTACCAGTCGCTGCGGCCGGTGTCGCGGGCGATCTTGTGCTCGGCGTTGCGGCGCCAGGCAGCGATGTCCTCGGGGCTGCGCCAGTAGGAGACCGTGATGCCCAGGCCATCCTCGCCACGGCTGCTTTCCACGCCGAGATAACCCGGCTGCTCGGCCGCCAGTGCCACCATGTGGTCGGCCATGTCGCCATAGCCCTGGTCGACGGGCGTGCGCTGGCTGGTGAAGATGACGGCGTAATAAGGGGGCGGGGGCAGTGCGCTCATGGCGCACATCCTAGAGCCGCGTGATCTCGACGCTGTCGGCCGACCGCTGCGTCGGCCCGTGGTAGACGGCCTCGATGTTGTTGCCGTCCGGGTCCAGCACGAAGGCGGCGTAGTAGCCCGGGTGATAGGGGCGCGGCCCCGGGGTGCCGTGATCGCGGCCACCCGCCGACAGCGTCATGGCGTGGAAGCGCCTGACCTCGTCCTCGCTGCGGGCCTGGAAGGCCAGATGCACATGCGAGACGCGGCCCTCGGCCTTGTCGACATAGAACTCGTCCGCATAGAAGCAGCCGGGCGCCTCGCCGAAGGCCTCGAGCCGGCCGATGGCCTCCAGCGCCGCACGGTAGAAGCGCCGGCTGGCCGCCAGGTCGCTCACGCGCAGATGCACGTGGTCGAGCAGGCGGCCGCAGTGGTCCATGTCAGTCAGCCATGCCAGATTGCCGGCATCGATCGCGTTGGAAATTTGTGGGCCGAGCGCCGGGCCGCTCCCTAGCCGGCCCACGCTGGCGATGTGCTTGCGGCTTGATGCCGCAAGCATCGCCGTCCCCTCGGGGGACCGGCCAAGGTACACCTTGGACGAGGGGCATCATTTGGCGGCCTTGAGCAGCACGCAGCGCACCCACTGGCCGGATTCGAGGGCCGCCTGGTGGCCGTTCAGGAACTGTTCGGCCGTCGAGTTGCGCGCCGTGAAGCACATGCCGTGCAGGATGCCCATGCGGGGCACGGGCCGCGACCATTTGCGCTCGACGACGCCGTTGAACCAGGAGACCTGCTCTTCGTCGTCATCCATGTCGGCACGGCCCAGCAGCAGCACGACTTCGTATTTGTCGTCGGTCAGCGGCTCGGTGGCGCTCGTCATCACCTGCAGGCCGCCATCGCTCATGTTCAGCACCAGGCCGGCCGGCCCGCGGCTGAACTGCACCGGCTTGAAGACCCATCCCGGCAGGGAATCGGCGTCGTGCTGGGCGGCGAGAAAGTCGGTGCGGACGTGTTGCCTGAGGTTGGCGGGATCGGACATGAAGGCTCCTCCTGTGGGAGTGCCCATCCTAAGCAGACTTTGCCTCGGCGTGCACCATGGAAACCTGTTGTCTCAGTTTCAGATCAGGCCGCGCAAGACCTCGATGGCCTGCTCGACGCGCTCGACGGCGTGGATGGTCAGGCCCTCGATGGCCTTCTTGGGCGCATTGGCCTTGGGCACGATGGCGACGCTGAAACCCAGCTTGGCGGCCTCCTTGAGCCGCTCCTGGCCGCGCGGCGCTGGGCGCACTTCGCCGGCCAGGCCCACTTCACCAAAGGCGATGAAGCCGCGAGGCAAGGCCCGACCCCGCAGGCTGCTCTGGATGGCCAGCAGCACGGCCAGGTCGGCGGCCGGTTCGCTGATGCGCACGCCGCCCACCGCGTTGACGAAGACGTCCTGGTCACCGGTCGCGACGCCGGCATGCCGGTGCAACACGGCCAGCAGCATGGCCAGGCGGTCAYGGTCCAGGCCGACCGACAGCCGTCGTGGGCTGACGCCGCCGCTGTCCACCAGCGCCTGCAGCTCGACGAGCAGCGGCCGCGTGCCTTCCAGCGTGACGAGCACGCAGCTGCCCGGCACCGGCTCGGCGTGGGTGGACAGGAAGATGGCGCTCGGGTTGGCCACGCCCTTGAGCCCCTTTTCGGTCATCGCGAACACGCCGATCTCGTTGACGGCGCCGAAGCGGTTCTTGATGGCCCGCACGAGGCGGAAGCTGCTGTGCGTGTCGCCTTCGAAATACAGCACCGTGTCGACGATGTGCTCCAGCACGCGCGGGCCGGCCAGCGCGCCCTCCTTGGTCACATGGCCCACCAGCACGATGGCGCAGCCGCGCGCCTTGGCGGTGCGGGTCAGCTGCGCCGCGCATTCGCGCACCTGGGCCACCGAGCCGGGCGCGGACGACAGCTGCTCGGAGTAGAGCGTCTGGATGGAATCGATGACGCAGAAGTCCGGCTCCTCGACCTCGATGGTGGCCAGGATCCTCTCCAGGCTGATCTCGGCCAGCACGCGCACCCTGGTGCCCGACAGGCCCAGGCGCCGCGAGCGCATCGCGACCTGGGCGCCGCTTTCCTCGCCGGTCACGTACAGGACCTTGAGGAACTGTTGGCCCCCAGGGCTCGGTGTGCCGAGCCCGCCCCCCGAGGGGGTGTCGCCGGCTCGGGAGCGGCCCGTCACCGGCGTCTGGCTGAGTGATTCAACGGCCTGCAGCAGCAGCGTCGACTTGCCAATGCCTGGGTCGCCACCGATCAGCACGACGCCGCCGGCGACGATGCCGCCGCCCAGCACGCGGTCCAGTTCCTCCTGGCCGGTGGGGGTGCGCTCGAAGTCGCTGGCCTCGATCTCGGACAGCGTCGCGACGGGCTGGCTCTTGGCCAGCGACTGGTAGCGGTTCTTGACGCCGCCGGTGGGTTCGGCGGTGCCTTCGGTCAGCGTGTTCCAGGCGCCGCAGTGGGGGCATTTGCCCAGCCACTTGGCATTGGTGCCGCCGCACTCGGTACAGGTGTAGATGCTTTTGCTGGTGGCCATCAACGCATTGTGGCGGCCGGCCGAACCCAGGCTGTCAGCAGCAAGGCCGCCGCCAGCGCGCAGCCGGCCGAGAAGCCGAAGGCTATGGTGGCCGACAGGCCCTCCCACAGCCAACCGAACAGCAGCGAAGCCGGCAGCAGCATGGCGCCCATGGTCAGGTTGAACCAGCCAAACGCCGTGCCGCGCTGCTCGGGTGGCGCCAGGTCGGCCAGCAGGGCGCGCTCCACGCCCTCCGTCGCGGCCATGAAGATGCCGTAGAGGGCGAACAGCGCATAGAGCCGCCAGCCGGGCGCCGCGAACCCGGCCATGCCGATGTAGAAGAGGGCATAGGCGACGTAGCCGGCCACCAGCAGGCGCACACGGCCGACGCGGTCCGACAGCCCGCCCAGCGGCAGCGCGAACACCGCCGCCACGCCCGATACCGCCGCCCACAGCAGCGGTACCTGCGCCTCGGCCACGCCGAGCTCCCTGGCGCGCAGCAGCAGGAACATATTGCTGGAATTGCCCAGCGTGAACAGCGCGACGACAACGAGGTAGCGCCGCAGCGGCGGAGGCATGCCGGCCAGCGTCCAGCTGAAGCGCGGCGGCGCGGCGGTGGGCGGTGGGGCTTCCTGTACCGCCAGGGTCAGGGCCAGGCAAAGCAGGCCGGGCAGGATGGCCCACAGAAAGACCTGGCCCAGCGGCACGCCCGCGCTCAGCAGCGCCCAGGCCAGCAGCGGGCCGATGACGGCGCCGGCGTTGTCCATGGCCCGGTGCAGGCCGAAAGCCAGGCCGCGCTGGCCGGGCCCGATGCTGGCGGCCAGCAGCGCGTCGCGCGGCGCGGCGCGCACGGCCTTGGCGACACGGTCGGTCAGGCGCAGGGCCAGCAGCAGCGGCCAGCCGGTCACGAAGGCGATGGCCGGCCGCGCCAGCCCGGCCAGGCCATAGCCGGCGACGACCCAGGGCTTGCTGCGGCCGCTGCGATCCGCCATGACGCCGGCCCACAGCTTGAGCAGGCTGGCCAGCGCTTCGGCCACACCCTCGATGAGACCGAGCACGCGCGGGCCGGCCATCAGCACGCCGCTCAAATAGAGCGGCACGAGGGGGTAGACCAGTTCGCTGGCGCTGTCGTTGACAAGGCTGATCAGCCCCAGCAGCCAGACGCTGCGGGGCAGCGAGAAAAGGGCCTTCAGCATCGGGAGATCTTATGTTTTGCGTGCCAGACCGCCCGAGCGCAGCGAGTAGCTCGGGCACCAACTGGCTTGCCGCGTGGCAGACTCGCCGACTGTGCAGTTATTTGGATGGAGCCCGTCATGGAGTTCTCGGTCTGGTTGGCCTTTTTTGCCGCGTCCTGGGCCATCAGCCTGTCGCCAGGCGCGGGTGCGGTGGCGGCGATGAGCGCCGGCCTGTCGCACGGTTTCAAGCGCGGCTATTTCATGACCTTCGGCCTCATCCTGGGCATCCTGACCCAGGTCGTCCTCGTCAGCGCCGGCCTGGGTGCGCTGATCGCGGCCTCGTCGCTGGGCTTTGCCCTCGTCAAATGGGCGGGCGTGGCCTATCTGATCTATCTCGGCGTGCAGCAATGGCGCGCGCCGGCCAAGCCGCTGGCCGCCGCGGATGAGGGCGCTGCCAGCGTCACGCGCCGCCAGCTGGTGCTGCGCGGCTGGGGCATCAATGCCGTCAACCCCAAGGGCACGGTCTTCCTGCTGGCCGTCGTGCCGCAGTTCCTCGACCTGCACGCGGCGCTGGCGCCGCAATACCTCGTCATCGGCGGCACGCTGGCCTTCACCGACCTCGTCGTCATGGCCGGCTACACGGTGCTGGCGGCACGCGTGCTGGCGGCCTTGAAGAGCGAGAGCCACATCAAGCTGCTGAACCGCGTGTTCGGCTCGCTGTTCGTCGCGGCCGGCGCACTGCTGGCCACCTTCAAGCGCGCGGCCTGATGGCGGGAGACAAGTCCGGCCGCCTGCCCACCTGGTTCCTCTTCCTGGCCCCGGTGCTGATCTGGGCCAGCACCTGGCACGTCATCCTCTACCAGCTGGCGTCGACGGTGCCGGCGCTGACGTCGGTGGGCTGGCGCTTCCTGATCGCGGCGCTGATGCTGGCTGCGCTGGCGCGTTGGCAGGGTGCATCGCTGAAGCTGCCCGCCTACTCACATGCCTACATGCTGGGCACCGGCGTCATCCAGTACGCCGGCAACTACTGGGCCATCTACGAAGCCGAGCGTTTCGTGCCGAGCGGCCTCGTGGCGGTGCTGTTCTGCCTGCTGGTGTTCATGAACGCCTTCGTCGCCTGGATGCTGTGGCGCCAGCCGGTCAGCCGGCGCTTCCTCGCAGCAAGCAGCGGCGCGGTGCTGGGCGTGGCGCTGATCTTCTGGCCCGAGCTGGCGTCCACCGGCGCGCGGCCGGATGCGGCGCTGGGCCTGGGCTTGAGCTTCTTCGCGGTCGTCGTCGCCTGCATCGGCGGCTTCTTCACGCTGGTGCTGATGCGCCGCGGCCTGGCCCTGGTGCCGGTGCTGGCCTGGAGCATGGGCTATGGCGCCCTCTTCCTGCTGCTGATGTCGGTGGGCATGGGCCATGGCCTGGCTTTCGACGGGGCCTGGACCTATGTCGGCAGCCTCGTCTACCTGGCCGCCTTCGGCTCCGTCATCGCCTTCACGCTGTACTACAAGCTGGCCGAGCGGCGCGGGCCGGCGCAGGCGGCGCTGGTGGGCGTGCTGGTGCCGGTCATCGCGCTGATCGTGTCGGCCGTGCTGGAGGGCTGGCAGGCGACGCCGCTGGCCATCGGCGGCATGGCGCTGTGCCTGGTCAGCCTGTTCGTCGCGACGCGGCCGGCCTAGCGCCGTCGATCAACAGCCGCAAGGCGCGCTCAAACAGGGCGTCGGCATCGCCGCCCACCGTGGCCGCCCAGCCGGCCGCCAGCAGCGGGTATTGCGCGGCATCCGGCCCGCTGAGCGTTGACGACGGCGGCGCATCGGGCGCTTGCGCGGACTGCTCCTCCAGCACCCAGCCGACGACGAAACGTCCCACCGACATCATCAGCACGGTGGCCGGGCCCGGCTCGAAGCCGGCCGCGCACAGCAGGCCCAGGCGCGCCTCGATGGAGCCGCGCTGCGCCTCGCCCGGCCTGGTGCCGGCGTGCAGGCGGGCGCCATCGCGGTAGGCCAGCAGCGCATGGCGAAAGCTGCGGCCGTCTTCCATCAGCCAGTCCTGCCAGGCTTCGTCCGGCCCCGGGGTGGCGACGGCGCGGCTTTCCAGCAGCACGGCCGAGGACATCGCGTCCAGCAGCGCCGCCTTGCTCTTGAAGTGCCAGTACAGCGTCGGCGACTGCACGCCCAGGCGCTCGGCCAGCTTGCGGGTGCTCAAGGCGTCGATGCCAACCTCGTTCAGCAACGCCAGGGCGGCGCGCAGCACATCGTCGCGGTTGAGCCTGGATCCGGTGGTTGGCCGCTTGTCACTCATCGAAGCCTCGTTTCATCAAAACCATCGTCATTCGTTGACGTCCACCACTTCGTTGACCGGCGCTGCGTGCCCGCTGATCTGGCGCTTCGGCCCGCTGGCGGCGTTGCTCCTCCTCGTGGGCGCGAGCCCACTTCGTCGTCGCGCCTTGCCAGCGAGCCGCTTCGCCAGCCCCTCGGGCGCGCCCAACCACCGGATCCAGGCTCGGCAGGGCGGGCATTCATGTCTCTAGCAATGATAGAGAGCTTCGGGCAGAATAATCCCTATCAACGATAGAGAGACTGTTGTGAATCGAGCCTTGACCGTCATCCTGATGACGCTGCTGCTGGACGCCGTGGGCATGAGCCTGGTGTTCCCCATCCTGCCCGGCCTGCTGCGCGAGCTGGCCGGCGCCGACGCCACCACCCACCATTACGGCGCGCTGCTGGCGGTGTACGCGGCCATGCAGTTCCTGTTTTCGCCCGTGCTGGGCGCGCTGAGCGACCGCTTTGGCCGCCGGCCCGTGCTGCTGGCCTCGCTGGCCGGCGCCGCCGCCGACTATGTGCTGATGGCGCTGGCCCCCAACCTGGCCTGGCTCTATGTCGGGCGCGTGCTGTCGGGCATCACCGGCGCCAGCATGGCGGTCGGCACGGCCTACATCACCGATGTGACGCCCGAGGCCGATCGCGCCAAGCGCTATGGCCAGATGGGCGCCGCGATGGGCCTGGGCTTYGTCGTCGGGCCGCTGATTGGCGGGGGCCTGGGCGAGTGGTCGCTGCGCGCGCCCTTYGTCGCCGCGGCCGTCATGAATGCGCTGAACCTGGCTATGGCCTGGTTTGCGCTGCCCGAATCCAACCAGAACCGCACGACACGGCTGGACGCTGCCAAGTTCAATGCCTTCTCGGCACTGCACCGCCTGGAGGGCAAACGGCCCCTGCTGCCGCTGGTGGGGGTGTTCGCCGTCGTGGCACTGGTGTCGCAGGTGCCGGCGGCGCTGTGGATCCTGTATGGCCAGGACCGCTATGGCTGGACCGCCTGGGTGGCCGGCCTGTCGCTGGCCTGCTATGGCGGCCTGCATGCGATCTCACAGGCCTTTGTCACCGGGCCCATGGTGGCCAAACTCGGCGAGAAGCGCGCGTTGCTGGCCGGCATGGCGGCGGATGGCCTGGGTTTCGTCGGCATGGGCGTGGCCGTGGCGGGCTGGATGCCGTTTGCGCTGCTGCCGCTGTTCGCCATCGGCGGGCTGGCCCTGCCGGCCCTGCAGGCCATGCTGGCGCGCCAGGTGGACGAGCAGCACCAGGGCGAGTTGCAGGGCACGCTGGCCAGCCTGACCAGCCTGATCGGCATTGGCGGGCCGCTGGTCGTCACGGCCGGCTTCGCCGCGACGCAGGCCTCCTGGCCGGGTTGCGTGTGGATCATCGCGGCGGTGCTCTATCTGCTGGCGCTGCCGCTGCTGTTCAGCCGGCGCGCGCGTGAGGCTTAGCGCCCTCTCGCCTCATTTCGTGCCGAAGTGGGGCGAGTCCGTCGCATGGCCCTGGCGAGCGGGGTGGTGGCTGCCTAGCATGCCTCCGCAAGGAGGATGGCGATGCGATTGGCGACATGGGTGTTGGCGGCGTTGCTGCTCCGTCTGCCTCTTGCAGGCGCAGCGGGCGCGGCCGAGCTGACCGTGGAGCGGGTGGATCTGGGCGAGGGTCCGGATCAGCAGGCCTACAACCTGCAGGAGCAGGGTGATCTGCGCGTGTTTGCACGCTCCGCCCGGCGCTTCGAGCGGGCGCAGATCTTCCTGCAGCGCCGCGTGGCAGGGCAATGGCAGCGCGGGCAGCCGCTGCCTTTCAGCGACCCGCGCTGGCGTGACTCCGACCCGCATCTGAGCGCTCAGGGTCGGGTGCTGACCTTCGTCTCCGATCGGCCCGGGCCCGACGGCCGGACGCGCCCCGATCTGGATCTCTATGAGTCGCAGTGGCAGGACGGCCGCTGGAGCGACCCGCGGCGCCTGCCCGAGGCCTGGCAGAGCGCCGGCCAGGAGCTGGGCCCGGAGCGCCATGGCGAGGCCCTCTACTTCGCGGCGAGCCGGCCCGGCGGTCAGGGCAAGCTGTCCGTCTACCGAGTCGGCGCCGCGGGCAGCGCGCTCCAGCCCCTGCCGCCCCCCATCAACGACAGTGCCCGGAACAGCGACTTCACGCTCAGCCCGGACGGCCGCTACGCGCTGTGGTGGAGCGACCGCGCCGGCGCTGAAGGCGGCGGGGCCGATCTCTATCTCGCCGAACGCGTGGGCGACGCCTTCGGCCCCGCGCTTCGCCTGCCGCCACCGATCAACGGGCCGGGGCGCGAATTCACGCCCTCCCTCCGTGCCGACGGCCAGTGGCTGTACTTCGCATCCACGCGCGGCGACGCCGATGGGCTTTCGCATGTCTACCGGGTCTCCTGGCCCCAGCTGCTGGCGCAACTGGGTGCGGCGGCCACCGCGCACAGCCAGGCGACGCTGGACCGCGCGGTGAGCGCGCTGTGGCGTGCCATGGCGCATGCACCCGGCCAGGCCTCGGACGTCCAGGCCCTGGAGGGCCTGCTGCACCCCGAGGCGCGCGTGTTCGGCCAGCAGCTGCGGGCCAGCAGCCTGCAGGTACACGCTTCGTCCACCCCGCAGTTCCTGGCCGATCTCGCCAAGCCGGCCGAGCGCGGCCTGCACGAGTGCGAGATCGAGCGGCAACAACGGCGCTTCGGCGGCCATGCCGAGGTCTACAGCGTGGTGCAGACCCGGCACGACCCGGCCCAGAGGGAGGCGGCCTATACCGGCGTGAACAGCATGCAGTGGCAACTGGGCCCGCAGGGCTGGCAGCTGCTCAGCCTGCACTACGCGCTGGAGACACCCGGCCTGAGCCTGCCGCTGCCGGCGGCGACCGCCTGCCTGGGCTGAGGCTTGTCAGTCCAGCACGCGACCCCGCCCGGCTTTGATGCCGCTGCGCTTGGCCTTGCCCTCCAGCCGGCGCTGCTTGGAGCCATAGGTCGGCTTGGTTGCGCGGCGCGCCTTGGGCACGTGGGCGGCGGCCTGCACCAGCTCGATGAGGCGTGCGACGGCGTCCGCGCGGTTGCGCTCCAGGCTGCGCGAGTCCTGGGCCTTGATGACGACGACGCCTTCCGACGTGATGCGCTGGTCGGCCCAGTTCAGCAGCCGCGCCTTCACGGCCTCGGGCAGGCTGGAGGCGCGGATGTCGAAGCGCAGGTGGACGGCGTTGGAAACCTTGTTGACGTTCTGGCCACCGGGGCCGCTGGCGCGGATGGCATCGAACTCGAGTTCGTCCGGCCGCGGGGTCCAGTGGAGCTCAGGCACTGTGCACCGGCACGCGTGGCGCGATGGCGCACATCAGCTCATAGCCGATGGTGCCCGCGGCCTGCGCGACCTCGTCGATGGGCAGGCGCGAGCCGCGCGGGCCCTCGCCCCACAGCGTCACTTCGCTGCCAAAACCGCTGGCTGGCAGCTCACTCAGGTCCACCGCCAGCATGTCCATGGACACCCGGCCCAGCGTGCGGGTGCGCTTGCCGTCCACCAGCACCGGCGCGCCCGTGGGCGCGTGGCGCGGGTAGCCGTCGGCATAGCCGCAGGCGACGATGCCCACGCGGGTGGCCTTCTCGGCCGTGTAGGCGCTGCCGTAGCCCACGGTGTCGCCGGGCTGCATCTGCTGCACGGCTATGACCTTGGAACGCAGCGTCATCGCCGGGCGCAGATCCCAATGGGCGGCGTCGTGTTCCGGGAAGTCGGGCACGCCGCCGTAGCTCATGATGCCGGCGCGCACCCAGTCGGCCGCTGTGCGGCCCGGATGGCGCAGCGTGGCAGCGCTGTTGGCGATGGTGCGTTCGCCGGCCAGGCCGTCGGCCGCGGCCTCGAAGGCGGCGAGCTGGTGGGCGATGCCGTCGACGCCCTGACGCATCGCGTCGGCGTCGGAGAAGTGCGTCATCAGGCCGATCTCGTCGACTTGCGGCAGGGCCTCCAGCCGCGCATAGGCGGCGCGGAAGGCGGCGGGCGTGAAGCCGAGGCGGTTCATGCCCGAGTTCAGCTTCAGGAAGACGCGATGGGGCTCGTGCGTCTTGTGCATGGCCAGCCAGTCGATCTGCTCTTCGCAGTGCACGCTGTGCCAGAGCTTGAGGCGCGAGCACAGCTCCAGGTCGCGCGGCTCGAACACACCCTCCAGCAACAGGATGGGGCCGCGCCAGTCCAGCGCGCGCAGCCGCTCGGCCTCGGCCAGGTCCAGCAGCGCGAAGCCGTCGGCGGCACGCAGGCCTGGATAGGCGCGCTCGATGCCATGACCATAGGCATTCGCCTTCACCACGGCCCAGACTCGGGCGTTGGGGGCTTGCGCGCGTGCGCGGCCCAGGTTGTGAGCGAGCGCTTCGGTATGGATCAGGGCTTCAATCGGGCGTGGCATGGCCGGATTTTGCGCTCGGGCTTGGGGCGCTACCGCCGAACTAGGGGCGTGCTATAAACCCGCGCCGCACCCGTTTATCGGCCTATAAGCAGAGACAGTTCAGGATTGCGCCCCGCCCGATGAAACGTGGCTTCTACACCATCATGTCGGCGCAGTTCTTCAGCTCGCTGGCTGATAACGCGCTCTTCGTCGCAGCCGTCGAGCTGCTGCGTTCCTCCGGCGCCGCCGAGTGGCAACGCGCCGCGTTGGTGCCGATGTTTGCCCTCTTCTACGTCGTGCTGGCACCCTTCGTCGGTGCCTTTGCCGACGCGGTACCCAAGGGCAAGGTGATGTTCTTTTCGAACAGCATCAAGGTGGTCGGCTGCCTGATGATGCTGTTCGGCGCCCACCCGCTGGCGGCCTACGCCATCGTCGGCCTCGGCGCGGCGGCCTACTCGCCGGCCAAGTACGGCATCCTGACCGAGATGCTGCCGCCGTCCCAACTCGTCAAGGCCAACGGCTGGATCGAGGGGCTGACCATCACCTCCATCATCCTGGGCGTGCTGCTCGGGGGGCAGTTGATCGGCGACCGGGTCTCCCACCTGCTGCTGCTGATCGACATGCCCATGGTCGACACCGGCATCGACAGCGCGCCCGAGGCCGCCATCGCCAGCCTCGTCGGCCTGTATGTGGTGGCGGCGTTGTTCAATCTGCGCATCCCGCGCACGTCGGCGCCGCTGCAGCCCTTCGCGCACAGCTTCCTGGGACTGGTGCGCGACTTTTCCTCCTGCAACAGCCGGCTGTGGCAGGACAAGCTTGGCCAGATCTCGCTGGCGACGACGACGCTGTTCTGGGGCGTGACGGGCAATCTGCGCTACATCGTGCTGGCCTGGGCCGCGGTGGCGCTGGGCTACGGCACGACGCAGGCGTCCTCGCTGGTCGGCGTCGTGGCCATCGGCACGGCCGTGGGTGCGGTCGTCGCGTCCCTGTATTGCCGCCTCGACCGCGCGATGGCCGTCATCCCGCTGGGCATTGCGATGGGCCTGCTCTTCATCCTGATGGTCTTCATCAGCAATGTGTGGATTGCCGCGCCCTTCCTGATCATCCTGGGCGGCATCGGCGGCTATATGGTCGTGCCGATGAATGCGCTGCTGCAGCACCGCGGCCACAACCTGATGGGGGCCGGGCGCAGCATCGCGGTGCAGAATTTCAACGAGCAGGCCTGCATCCTGGGCCTGGGCGCCTTCTACACGGCGATGACACGCTTCGGCCTGTCGGCCTTCGGCGCGATCACCATCTTCGGCGTCGCAGTCGCGGGCACGATGTGGTGGATCCGGCGCTGGCACCAGCGCAACCTCGTCGAGCACAAGGAAGAGGTCGAGCACCTGCTCGACCTGGCCCGCACCGATCACCTGCCGCAGGACCGCTGATCGGCCCTGCCGGGGTCAGCTGCTGGAACTGCTGCTGCCGCGGCCCTTGCGGCCGGTGGTGACCGGGATCAGGTGCTTGCCTTCCAGCACCATCTCGATGTGCTCGCTCCAGGCGCGGGCGATCTTGAAGCAGCCGCTGTGGTTGAGATGGATCTCGTTGTGCCAGTCGCCGCTGATGCCGGTGGAGCCGGGCGCCGCCAGGGCCAGGGGCACGGCGGTCGAGTCGAAGACGAAGAGGCCGGGGAAGGTCTCCTTGTCGGCGGCCATGCTCTTCAGCAGCTGGGCCAGGTGGAAGACCATCAGGCGGCTGACGGCCGCCCAGTCGGCGCTGGGCACGCCATAGGCCTTCAGCGCCGGGAACAGCCAGGGGCCGCTGGCGCCCAGGTCGTCGCCGCCCTCGGCGCCGGCCGGGCGCGGCATCGGCACGGCATAGCAGTGCATGAAGACGGGCTTGGCCGCAGACGGGCCCTGGTTGCGCAGGCTCAGCAGATGCTTGACGTTGGCGCGCAGGTATTCGGCATAGGTGGCCCAGCCGGGCTCGGAGAAATAGCGCGCGACGCCGGCCGACGGCGGGCCCCATTCGGTCTGGCGGCGCAGCAGGCGCAGCTCCAGCGGGATGGGCTCGCCATTGCCGTTGTGTGCCGGCGTGCGCGCGGCGGCAATCAGGTCATTGCCACCGGCGGACAGCAGGATGCCGTCCCAGGTCGGCGCGTCGGGCCCGTTGAGCAGGCGCACGAAGTCGGGGTTGGACTGCAGGTCCACCATGTGCGACAGCGAGTTGCCGGTGCCGGCGCAGTTGACGGCGGCCGTGTTGGCCTTGAAGACCAGCTCCTGCAGCAGGTTGGCGTGGGCGTTGAGTTTGGCGCGCGCGTTCGAGAACCACGAGTCCCCTTGGGCCAGCAGCTTCCAGCGGAAGGTGCTGAAGTCAGGCGGTGTGCGTCCGGCCAGGTCGGCCGGGGTGTAGCAAGCCAGGTGATCCATGTATGGGGTGGTGTCCGAAGTTGCTGACTGGGGCCTGTCCCGTGGGGCGGGCTGCGCAAGTTCGCGCGATTGGAAGGCCTGCCGCGCGGACGGCGCCATGCTACAAACCCTCGGGCCAGCCCAGGGTTAGCATGGGCAGCCTTTCTAGGGAGGAAGCCCCCATGAGTGATCGCGGCGAGAGCGTCTTTGACTTCCAGGCCGTTTCCATCCGCGGGGAGCCCGCCGACCTGGCCTCGCAGCGCGGCAAGGTGCTGCTCATCGTCAATACGGCCAGCGAATGCGGCTTCACGCCGCAGTTCAAGGGCCTGGAGCAGCTCTGGGAGGATTACGGCCCGCAGGGCCTGGTCGTCATCGGCTTCCCGAGCAACGAGTTCCGCGGCCAGGATCCCGGCAGCAACGACGAGATTGCCAGCTTCTGCGAGCTGAACTACGGCGTCAGCTTCCCGATGATGGCCAAGATCAAGGTCAACGGCGGCGAGGCCCACCCGCTGTGGAAGTTCCTGAAGAGCGAGAAGCCCGGCTTCCTGGGCACCGAGGCGATCAAGTGGAACTTCACCAAGTTCCTGATCGGCCGCGATGGCCAGGTCATCAAGCGCTTTGCGCCCAACGAGCCGCCGGAGAAGCTGCGCGGCGACATCGAGGCGGCGCTGGCCGCTTCCTGAGAGGCGCATCAACGCGGCAGGGGCGCCCGCCACAGCCAGCGGCTGCGGCCCCGCCTGACCTGGCCGGCGGCTTCGGCCTCGCCCAGCAGTTCGTTGGCCGTCTGGCGTGACAGATGGGCCAGCCGGGCCAGTTCGGCCTGCGTCGCCTGCACCTCGACCCAGCCGTCGTCCGCCGTGCGGCCGCGCTCGCGGGCCAGTTGGGCCAGGGCCAACGCAAAGCGTTCCGCCGCGCTCTGGTGGCGGGCCGCCTGCAGCAGGCGCAGCGTGCCGTCGTAGCGGCAGGCGAATTCGGCCAGCAGCGCACGCGCGAAACCCGGCACTTCGTCCATCAGGCGTGTGTAGGCCTCACGGCCGAACACCAGCACCTCGCTCGCCCCGCGCGCGACCGCCTCGTATTCCGACGGCCGGCCGGCAGCGAAGGCGGCCAGGCCGAACAGGCGCGGCGGGCCGACGTTCTCGATGACGGAGACCGTGCCGTCGGCCGCCGTGAAGCGGGTCTCGATCTCGCCGGCCGCCACGGCGTAGAAGGCCGTCGTCCGCTGGCCCTGCACGAACAGGCTTCTCCCGCCGGCCAGGCGCCGCCTGGCAATGCCGGCGGCGATGTCGTCCGGCAGCGCGATGCCGGGGAAATGGACCTCGAAGACGCGTTGCAGCGCGGGATCATGGGACATGCCGCATTGTCGGCTGGCCGACACAAGCCGTCGGCTGCCCTGCCTATGCTGGGCGCATGGACAGACAAGCCCTATCGACGCTGCTGAGCCGCTTCGGCCTTGAGGAATGCAGCCAGGAACCCCTCTACGTGGCGCTGTGCCGAATTGCCGCGCAGGACGACAAGGCCCTGGCCCTGCTGGCCGAGGCGCCCGCCGAGCAGCGCAAGGCCAATCTGCTGCTGGCCGCCCTGCATGAGCGCGTGCTGGCCGGCGCCGCACCCGAACTGGCGGCGTATTACCGCAGCGCGGGCGGCAGCCGGGAGCCCGATGCCGGTCTGGCCGCTGCGCTGGCGGCCTGCCTGGAGCGCGAATGGCCGACGCTGCTGCGCCATCTGCGCGAAGGCGCCACGCAGACCAACGAGATCGCTCGCGGTGCCGCCATCTGGCCGGCCCTGGGCGAGGCGGCGCGCGCGACCGGCTCGCGCCATCTCGCGCTGCTGGACTTCGGCTGCAGCGCCGGTCTCAACCTCGGGGTCGACCAGTACGCCTTGCGTTACCGCGATGACCAGGGTGTCCTGCACGACCGCGGCCCGGCGCGCGACGGCCGGCGCGCCGAGATCGAATCCCGCTGGCTGGGTGCTGCGCCGCTACCGGCGGCGGCCGATTGGCGCCTGGCGCTGCGGCATGGCCTGGATCCCGCCCCCGTCGACCCCGGTGACCCTCGGCAGTTGCGCTGGCTGCAGGCTTGCCTGTGGCCGCACGACGACACGCGCCGCCAACGCCTTGCGCGGGCCGCGGCCCAGGTCAAGGCCTTGCCGGTCAACCTGGTCCAGGCCGGTGACTGCATCGCCGCCATCGAGCCCTGGCTGGCCGGCCTGCCCGCAGGCGTGCAGCCGGTGCTGCTGACGAGTTGGGTGCTGTATTACCTGTCCGCCACCGAACTGGCCCGGCTGAGAGCGGCGGTGGACCGCCTCGCCCTCAGCCATGGCCTGGCCTGGATCTGCGGTGAGCTGCCGGCCTTGAGCGCGCATGACACCGCCGCTCCGCCTCTGCCCGAACTGCCTGCAGGGGAGGTGGCCTCATCGGCCACGCTTTGGATGCTGCGCTGGGCCAGGGCCGACCGGCCCTGCGCAAAAGCCCTGGGCTGGTCACATCCGCACGGCCGCTGGGTGGCCTGGGATGGCGCCGATCCGGGGCCCTAGGCCTAGGGGCGTGACTTACAAGTTAGGGATGTCGGGATACTTTGCAGTTTGTAAAGACGGGCTGGTGAGTTGGTGGTAAGTCTTTGACATGAAAGGGGTTTTTTGGCTGGCACGGTGCCTGCTAAACCCAGGTGTCCGGGTTTGCGGGGCTCGTCATGGGCGGCTCCAAGAACGTCAGGGGGGATCCCCGCAAATCCGGCAAGACGGCATCGCCAAGAACTCTCTTCATCAACCTCAACGAGCAGCCCATGTCCATCATTTCCCGCTTCATGCGCGGCGCCCTGGCCTCCCTGGCCCTGGCCACCGCCACCTTCTCCGCTTCGGCGGCCCCCACCACCCAGCTCGGCTTCCTGATCGACGCCTCCGGCAGCATCGGCATCGCCAACTTCAACCTGATGCGAAATGGATACATTTCGGCGCTGGGCGCCCTGCCGCAGGACGGCAGCATCGAGGTGACGATCTACACGTTCTCGAGCAGTGCCGCGGTGCTCGTCGCTCCTCTGGTCGTCTCGAGCGCTGCTGACATCGCCACCATCACCGCCGCCCTGAACGGCTTCTCCTATGCCGGTGGCGGCACCAACACGGCCGATGGCATCCGCAGCATCTCGGGCGCGATGCTCGCCTCTGGCAACTACAACGCCGGCCTGCGCAGCATCATCAACCTGGCGACGGACGGCGTGCCCAACAGCCAGCCCGACGCCATCGCCGCCGCCGCTGCGGCTCGCCTCGGCGGTATCGACGCCCTCACGGCTGAGGCCGTCGGCGCAGCGGGCGCGGCCCCCTCGATCGCCGAGATGGTGTTTTCGCCCCTCTGCGCTGTCAACGCCGGCTGTGGCGTCGTCCTGCCGGACGGCAGCATCCCCACCGACCCGATGACCTCTGCCAACCCGTGGGTTCTCGAGATCAACAACTTCGCTGACTTCCCGGTCGCCATCAACGCCAAGGTGCAAGCCATCGTGAACCGCGTGCCGGAACCGGGCTCCGTCGCCCTGGTCGGCCTGGCCCTGGGCCTGGTCGTCGTGGCTCGCCGCAGCCGCAAGGCCTGATAACTGTCCTTCCGTCATTTCGGCGGATGATCGAGACCGGCCTCTGGCCGGTCTTTTTGTTTGCGAACCCGAAAGCTTCCCCATGCGTATCTCCTTCTCGCGTGCCCTGGGCCTGGCCCTGCTGGGCCTGACCGCGGTCTCCGCCCATGCCGACTGCAGCACCAAGGACCGCAGCGAGCAGGTCGCCGTGGTGCTGTGCAGTGCCAACACCAGCCAGGACGCGCTGAAGGCCGCTGGTGTGGCCGCCTGCAAGGGCAAGCAGGTCTGCAATGCCTGGATCTGGGAAGACGCGAGCAAGCTGCCCGCCAAGGCCCCCGCCCTCGACAAGGAACTGCCCAAGAGCGCCAGCGGCGCCGCACGGGCCGTCTGGATCAACGACACCCAGCATCTGATGGAGTTGCGCAAGGCGCGCTGACAGGCCGGCGACGACCCGGATAATCGCGACTCCCCAACGGAGTCCGCCCCATGTTCGAGCACGTCGACGCCTATGCCGGCGATCCCATCCTGAGCCTCAACGAGGCCTTCCAGAAGGATCCTCGCGCCGGCAAGATCAACCTGTCCATCGGCATCTATTTCGACAACGACGGCCGCATCCCCATGCTGCCTTCGGTGCGCGCTGCCGAGCTGGCCGTCGTCGAGGCGGCCGGTGCACGGCCCTATCTGCCGATGGAGGGCGCCGCCAATTTCCGCAGCGCCGTGCAGGTGCTGCTGTTCGGCGCCGATCACCCGGCGATTGCCGCCGGCCGCATCGCCACCATCCAGGGCGTGGGTTCCAGCGGTGGCCTCAAGGTCGGCGCCGACCTGCTGAAGCGCTACTTCCCCGACAGCAAGATCTATCTGTCCGACCCGACCTGGGACAACCACCGCGCCGTCTTCGAAGGCTCGGGCCACAGTTGCGAGAGCTACCCCTATTACGACCCGGCCACCGGCGGCCTGCGCTTCGACGACATGCTGGCCTTCTTCAAGGCCCTGCCCACGCGCAGCATCGTCGTCATGCACGCCTGCTGCCACAACCCCACCGGCGTCGACCTGACGCAGGAGCAGTGGCGCGCCCTGGTGCCCGTCATCCGTGAGCGCGGCCTGCTGCCCTTCCTCGATCTGGCCTACCAGGGCTATGGCGATGGCATTCATGAAGACGCCTTCGCGCCGCGCCTGCTGGCCGACGAAGGCCTGTCCTTCCTGATCGCCAACAGCTTCTCCAAGAGCATGAGCCTGTACGGCGAGCGCTGTGGTGGCCTGAGCGTCGTCTGCCCGGATGCCGACCAGGCCGCGCGCGTGCTCGGCCAGATGAAGTTCATGATCCGCCGCAACTACTCCAACCCGCCCATGCACGGCGGCCAGATCGTCGCCAAGGTGCTGACCGATGCCAAGCTGCGCGTCATGTGGGAGGCCGAGGTCAAGGAGATGCGCGAGCGCATCCAGTCCATGCGCCGCCAGCTGCACGACGTGCTCGCCGCCAAGCTGCCCGGCCGCGACTTCAGCTATTTCCTGACCCAGCGCGGCATGTTCAGCTACACCGGCCTCACCGCCGACCAGGCCGAGCGCCTCAAGACCGAGTTCGGCGTCTACATCCTGCGCTCCGGCCGCATGTGCGTGGCCGGCCTGAACACCCGCAACGTCGAGGCCACGGCCGAGGCCATGGCCGCCGCGCTGGCGGGCTGATTTGAGCCGCGTGCCCACCTGGGCGGCCGGCCTCGCGCTCGCCTTCGTGGCCGGCGCGAGCGTGGCTGCCGAGGCGCCCCCGGCGGTCGATGCGATCACCTGGGTGGTCAGCAACACCATGGCGGTGCCGGACGGCGACCGGATGCGGCGCCCTGCCGACGAGCTGACGCAGTGGCTGCAGGCGCGCCTGCCTGGCGTGGCCTTCAAGCCCGTCGTGGCCAATGCCGAGCGCAGCTGGGCGCTGATTCGCGAGCAGCGGCACGCCTGCCATGCCGGTGCGGCCCGCACGCCCGAGCGCGAGCGCCTAGCCTATTTCACCAACACCTGGCTGGTGCCCCCGCCCCAGCTCATCGTGCGCCTGGACCGCCGTGCCGCGCTGCCGCTGGACGCGAGTGGGGCTGTCGACCTCGAGGCCCTGCTGGCCGACGCGTCGCTGCGCGGCGTGGTGACCCAGGGCCGCAGCTATGGCACGGCGCTGGACGCCATGCTCGGCGCAGCACCCGCGAGCCGGCAGCTGCAGAGCGTGTATGGCGGCGATTACGGCAGCAACCTGCTGCCCATGCTCATCCAGGGCCGGGGGGACTACACCCTGGACTACCCGAACACCCTGGTGGCCTTCGCCAGCCGGCCGGCTGGTGAATCGCAGCCCTCCAGCCGGCCCGCCGGCGAATCGCAGCCCGCCAGCCGTTCCCCGGGTGACCAGCTGGCCGCCCTGCCCATCAAGGGCGCGAGCGACCCCGTCGTCAGCGGCATTGCATGCCCCCGCACGCCCTGGGGCCAGGCGGCCATCCGGCTCATCGACGCGGCCCTGGGCACACCCGAGGGAGCGGCCATGCTGCGTGACACCCTGCGCGTTTCGCTGCCGCCCGACACCCAGCGGGCCTACCGAGACGCCTGGGACGGCTTTTTCAAGCAGCGCGCCCGGCCGACGCCGGGGCTCTGAGCGGGCCGCGCGCCATAACGCGGGGTGATGGCCGCAGCCGCCGCTTTCATTGGCCGCTGACGGCGCCCCTCTTTACCCTGCCGCCCAAGACAAGGGTCCAAGGGCAGGATGAAGCATTGCGTGGTGATCGGCGGCGGTGTGGTGGGCTTGACCACCGCCTGGGCGCTGCTGGAGCGTGGCCACGGCGTCACGCTGATCGAGCGCGACGGCGAAGTGGCGCAGGGCGCCAGCCGGGCCAATGGCGGCCAGCTGAGCTATCGCTATGTGTCGCCGCTGGCCGACGCCGGCGTGCCGCTGAAGGCGCTGCGCTGGCTGCTCGACCCCGATGGCCCGTTGCGCTTCAAGCCCGAGGCGAATTGGGCGCAGTGGGCCTGGCTGATTGCTTTCCTGCGCAACTGCCGCGGGCCGGTCAACCGCCGCACCACCGAAAGATTGCTGGCCCTGGGCGCCTACAGCCAGGCCTCCTTCGCGCGGCTGCAGGCCGAGGCGCAACTGGGCGACAGCATAGCACTGCGCACGCCGGGCAAGCTGGTCGTCTACCGCAAGCCGGCGGAATTCGCGCGCGTCGCCGCCCGTGTGCAGGGCAGCGGCGCCGAGCAGGCCTTGTCGCATGACGATTGCGTGGCCCTGGAGCCGGCGCTGTCAGACACCGAGGCCACATTGGCCGGCGGTATCTTCACGCCCGGCGAGGCGGTGGCGGACTGCCATGCCTTCTGCACCGAGTTGCATGCACGCTTGCGCCAGCACGAGCGCTTTCGTGGGCAGGTGGGCGCGCGCGTCAATGGCTTTCTGACCAGCACGCGTGGCGCCGTGTTCGGTGTGCAGACCGATGCGGGCGACGTCACCGCCGACGTCGTCATCCTCGCCGCCGGCCTGCACAGCCGCGCGCTGGCGGCCACCGTGGGTATCGAGCTGCCGCTCTATCCGCTGAAGGGCTACAGCCTGACGGCGCCCATCCAGCCCGGTCACCGTCCGCCCGAGGTCAGCGTGACCGATTTCGAGAAGAAGATCCTCTACGCCCGCATCGGTCAGGAGCTGCGCATCGCGGCCATGGTCGACCTCGTCGGCGACGACCTCAGCCTGGACGCCGGCCGCCTGGCCTCGCTGCAGCGCTCGGTGCGCGCCACCTTCCCCAACGCGGCCGACTACGACCGCGCCACGCCCTGGGCCGGCCTGCGCCCGGCCACGCCCAGCGGCGCACCCATCCTCGGCGCCAGCGGCGTGCCCGGCCTGTGGCTCAATGTCGGCCATGGCGCCCTGGGCTTCACCTTCTCCTTCGCAACGGCCAATATCGTCGCCGAGTTGGTGTCGGGCCGCGCGAGTCCGCTGCCGTTGGAAGGGCTCAGCCTGTGAGCGCTGACGAGCTCGTGCAAGCCTTGCTGGAGGCCGTCCGCGCCCAGCATTTCGAGCAGACCGCCGACAGCCTGCGCGGCGGCGAGCCGCTGGACGCGCCGCCCAGCATCGACCTGGCGGTGGCCGTCTTCCCGCGCGGTGGCGTGGCGCCGGTCTGCGCCAATGTGCTGTTCTCGCGCGAGCATCCGCAAGGCTTGGTGGCGCGCTTCGACGCGACCACCGGCGCCGTGGCCAACATCGCCTTCCACGCCGACGTGCGCGACGCCAAGGGCGATTCCTATGCCTGGCTGCCCGGCGCAGATTGGAACCGCATCGACTTCCCCGCCTGGTTCGGCCAGGGGCCGCGCTTTGTCGCGCCCTATCCGGCCTCGCTGCTGAAGATGATGGTGGCCGTCGGCGTCGCCCGCCTCGTCGATGCCGGCCGCAGCGACTGGGCCCTGCCGCTGAACTTCGCGGGCAAGACCCGTCCTATCGCCGACTGGCTGTTCGACATGATCACCGTCAGCAGCAACGAGGCCACCTCGGCCCTGGTCGCCCACCTGCATGAGCGCGGCGCCATTCGTCGCGAGGGCGATCGCGAGGTGCACAACGAGATGCGCGAGCTCTTCAAGGCCGCCGGCCTGCCCGGCCTGATGATCGCCAACACCCAGCCCGACGGCGGCTGGGGCAATGGCGCCGGCTCGGGCGTCGGCCAGATCCAGACGACGGCCTGGGATGCGCTGCGCCTGATGTGGCGGCTGGACGCGGACGCGCCCGTCGCGCCGGCCCTGGTCAGCCCCGCCAGCCGCGATGTCATCCGCCGCGCGCTGGATGCGCAGAAACTGCATCACAACCTCAGCAGCGAGTCGCTGCGTGCCCTGCCCGGTTGGGTGCCGGGCATCCCGGCACCCTTTGCGCACAAGACCGGCAACACGCAGAACTACACGAGCGACGCCGGCATCGTGCATGACGGCGAACTGCATTACCTGATCGCGATCACGACCAGCCTGGGCATGCGCTACGCGCCGCATCCCGACGCGTCGACGACCTGGAAAGTGCCCGCCCTGGGCGCTGCCATCCACGCATGGCTGAAAACGAATTCCTGATTCCGCCGCTGAATCCGGGCGCGACGGTGGCCGTCATCGCGCCGGCCGGGCCGCCCAAGCCCGGGCGGCTGGATCCGGTCGAGGGCTGGCTGCGCGAGCGCGGCTACCAGGCGCGCTTGCTGCCGAGCTGCTTTGGCTCACCGCCGCTGGACTTCCTGGCCGCCCCCGACGCCGTGCGCCTGGCCGATGTCCACACGGCCTTCGCCGACACGGAAGTCGATGCCGTGCTGGCGCTGCGCGGTGGTTCGGGCTGCATCCGCCTGCTGGACCATCTCGACCTCGGCCTGCTCGCGCACACCCGCAAGCTGCTGATCGGCTACAGCGACCTGACCGTGCTGCATGCGCTGCGCACCCAGGCCGGCATTCCCTCCCTGCATGCGCCCATGCCGGCCAGCGACTGGGGCCTGCCCGGCGCCGAGGCCGACACCGACGCGCTGTTCGACGGCCTGGCGCGCGGCTGGCGCGTCGGCGATGTCGTCGGCCAGGCGGCACCGCATGCGCTCAGTCATGGCGGCCGCGCGCGCGGGCGCCTCATCGGCGGCAACCTGGCGATGTTCTGTGCGCTGCTCGGCACGCCCTATCTACCGAACGTTGACGGGGCCCTGCTCTTCATCGAGGACATCAGCGAGGAGCCCTACCGCGTCGACCGCATGCTCACGCAGCTGCGTCTGGCCGGCGTGCTGAGCCGCGTTGCCGGCCTGCTGGTCGGCAGCTTCAGCGGTTCTGAGAGCCCCGACGCGGTGCTGGCCGACCATCTGCCGCGACTGCGCTGCCCCGTGCTGGCCGGCTGGCCCTCGGGGCATGGCCAGCCGAACCGGCCGCTGCCCCTGGGTGTGGCCGCCGAGATGGATGTGGCGGCGGTGCGGCTCACCTTGATCTGAGGCTTCCAAAAAAAACAGCCCCGACACAGGGCGGGGCTGGAAACCGGCTTTCGGGGCCGGCAGGGAGTAAGTGGTCGTCAGAACATGCGGTACTCGACACGCAGCGTGTAGGCGCGGCCGCGCGGGTCGGCCACGCGCGGTTCCCAGCTGGAGCCTGCACCGGTGTTGGTGTCGTAGGTGACGCTGAACGGCGGGTCTTCGTTGAGCAGGTTCTTGATGCCGGCCGTGATCGTCAGGTTCTTGATGCCGCTCCAGGCCAGGCTGGTGTTGATGGTCGAGTAGGCCGCGACGCGTGGGCTCCAGTTGGTCGGCTTGACGGTGCCGTTGGCGACGCCGGGCAGCACGAAGTCCTGGTAGCCGGTGCGGTAGACATGCTGGACCGTCGCGGCCCAGTCGCCCTCGGTGCGCGTCAGCGTGGCGGTGTGCTTCCAGCGGATGCCCAGGTCGCCGGCGCGCGTGAAGCGGCCGACCTCGCTGCTGCCCATCGGCGCGCTCGGCACCAGGCGCGACTTCTTGTCCAGCAGATAGGACACGTCGAAGCCGCCCGTCCAGGCCGCGCCCAGCGCGTTGATGCTGCCGCGCGTGCTGAACTCCAGCCCCTTGGTGATGGTCTCGCCGGCGTTCACATAGCGGGTGTCGACGGCGACGATCTTGCCGGCACTGTCGCGGATGAAGTTGTCCTGGAAGTACTGGTAGTTGTCGGCCAGCGTCGTCAGGCCAAAGGACTGGATCGTGCCCTCGCGACGCACCGACCACCAGTCCAGGCTGGCCACCAGGTCCTTGTTGGGCTGGAACACCATGCCGGCGCTGTACATCTTGGCCTCCTCGGGGCCGAGGGTGGCCTTGCCGCCGAACAGCGTGCTGAAGTCGCGCACGCTGGCGCAGCCCGGCGTGTTGGACACGACGCGCGTCGGGCAGGTGGCCGGGTCGGTGAAGTCGGCGCCGACGAAGGTGCTCTGCGTCACCGGGTCGAACATCTGCTTGAAGGTCGGCACGCGGAAGCCCGTGCTGTAGGCGCCGCGGAACAGCAGCTGCTCCAGCGGGTTGTAGCGGATCGAGATCTTGGGGTTGGTCGTCGAGCCGAAGCCGGTGTACTCGTCGCGGCGGATGGCGCCGGTGATTTCCATGTCCTTCATGACCGGCACGGCCACTTCGGCGAACACGGCCTTGATGGTGCGCTTGAGCGTGCCGGCCGTGGCCAGCGCGTTGTCGAAGGGCACGTTGAAGATCAGCGCGTCGACGGTGTTGGCATTGGGGCGCAGATCGCCGTCGAATTTGTACTTCTCGGTGCGCGAGTCCAGGCCGACGGCGGCCATCACCGTGCCGCCGGGCAGCTTGAACAGCGGACCGGAGATGGTCGCGTCGGCCTGCTGCATCGTGAACTTGCCGCCGTACAGCGTCACGCCCTTGGCCGAGATGGCGTCCAGGGCCTTGAGGGCTTCGGGCGTCTGCTCCAGCGAGAAGGGGTTGAGCACGCCGGTGTTGATCAGGTTGGCGAAGGGCTGCCAGTAGTGGTAGCCGGTGCCCACGGTGGAGCTGCCCTTGCTCTCGGCGCGCGAGAAGCCGACGCGGTAGTCCCAGTCCTTCAGGAAGGGCAGGGCGCCGTCGGCGCCGATCAGGTAGCGGGCCGTGTCGGCCGTCGTCTCGATCTCGCGGTTGCCGCAGGGCATGCAGCGCCAACGGAAGGCCATGCCCAGGCCGCGGTTGCCGGCCAGTTCGGGGAATGACTTGACCAGCGCGTCGAAGATCTGGTTGTACGACGCACCGGTGCTGGGGTAGCGCAGGTCGCGGAAGGGGCTGGGCACCGTCGTGCCGTTGGGCAGCGAGGTGTTGGAGGTGTTGGTGCCGCTGGTGATCTGGTTGGGCGAGAAGCTCTTGGTGGACTCCGCGCGGCCGAGCACGGCCTCGCCGAAGATCTGGTGCTCACCGAGCTTGAAGGTCATCCGCGTGACCAGGTTGGTGTTCTTGATGGGCTGCTGGATGACGGCGGCGCGGCCGGTGTCCCAGGCGCAACCGTATTTGGACGCGGCCGTGGCCCACAGCGCTTCCTGGTAGGGGCTCATGCCGTCCACCGACGAGCAGCCGGCGCCACCGGGCAGGTCCAGCACATTGATGCCGTTGACGCGCAGTGCCGAGTTGGCGAAGTCGACCGGGCCGGCCGTGTTGCTGCGCGTGCCATTGGGCTGGGTCACCGTCAGCACGTTCTCCTTGGTGCCGGCGACGCCGAACAGCGTCGCGATCGGCGTGCCGCGCGTGTCGGGTGCCAGGCCGCGGTCGGGCTGGTAGGTGTTGACGAAGTCGCGCTGGTCGCCGCGCAGCACCTTGTTGTCGCGCACCGACAGCGAGGCCAGGAAGTTGAAGCCGTTGGTTTCCAGGTTGCCGTAGCCGGCCGTCACCGAGGCGCCGTAGATCTCGCCGCCCTTTTCCTGCGGCACGTCGGCCAGCAGGTTCATCGTCAGGCCGCTGTAGTTCTGGCGCAGGATGAAGTTGATGACGCCGCCGATGGCGTCGGTGCCGTAGATGGCCGACGCGCCGTCCTTCAGGATCTCGACGCGGTCCAGGGCCGCGAACGGGATCTGGTTCAGGTCCACCGTGCCGCCATTCAGGCCGTGGGCCGCCACGCGGCGGCCGTTCAGCAGGATCAGCGTCGCATTGCTGCCCTGGCCGCGCAGGTTGGCGCTGCTGGCACCGTTGTTGCCGCGCGCGGCGCCGTCAACGACGTCGGCATTGCCGGCCAGGTTGTCCAGGCCGTTGCCGTTGATGTTGAGCTGCATGATCATCTGCTCGGCCGATGCGATGCCGGCGCGCTCCAGCTCCTTGCGGCTGATGACCTGGATGGGCAGGGCGCCTTCGTCCTTGATGCGCTTGATGCTGGAGCCCGTCACCTCGACGCGCTCCAGTCGCGTGCCTTCGTTCTGCGCCAGCACGGCGCCTGTGTAGGCGGCGAGGCCGACGATGGCGAGTTGGGCGACGAGACGGTTCAACTTCATCTGGGGGCTCCTGAACGTGATTCGATTGCCGTCGATGTTCGCCGTCGCGCGGGGGCGCGCCCATGGGGCGGCACCCCAGGTGTTGCGCGGATTTCAATGAATGCTTGTGCGCTGCGCATAACCTGCGGGAATGCGTGCCTGTGCGAAAGCACGGCTGCGGTGCGCGGCGGCCCCTCTACAGTGCCCGGCGGAGGAATTTCGGATGCGATTGATCACCGAGGCCGAAGTCGCGGCCACGCTTGACCCGGACAGCGCCGTCGCGGCCCTGCGCGCCGCCTTTGCCCAGCATGGCCGCGGCCAGGCCCAGGTGCTGGCCCGCCATCGGGCCACCGCCAGCCATGAAGGCGCGGCCCTGGCCATCAGCGCGATGGGCGCCATCCTGGACGCGGACGGTGAGCTGCCGGCCGTGCTCGGCACCAAGGTCTATTCGGCGCGCAACGGCCGATACAACTTCCTCGTCAGCCTGTTCTCGGCGGCTACGGGCGAAGCCATCGCGACGCTGCAGGCCAATGAGTTCACGCGGCTGCGCACGGCCGCGGCCACGGCGGTGGCGGCCGACCTGCTGGCCTTGCCCGAGGTGAAGACGCTGGCCGTCTTCGGTGCCGGCATCCAGGGCCGAGCTCATGCCGAGGCGCTGACACGGGTGCGCCGCTTCGAGGGCGTCCTCGTCTGCGCGCGCTCGGGGGCCGAAGCCTTCGCGGCCGAGTTGCAGGCGACGCTGGGCCTGCCGGTGCAGGCCGTTGATGCGGCGACCGCGGCGGCCGAGGCTGACGTCATCGTCACGGCGACTCGCTCCGCCACGCCGCTGTTCGACGGCGGCCTCGTCAAGCCCGGCGCCTTTGTCGCTGCGGTGGGCTCCAGCACCAAGGCGGCGCGCGAGCTGGACGATGCGCTGCTGGGTCGTGCGTCGCTGGTGGTCGTCGAATGGCGCACTGCCGCCGAGCTGGAAGCCGGCGACATCGTGCAGGCGGCGCCAGGCGTCATCGCGCCGGAGCGTCTCGTCGAGCTGGGCGAACTCATCGTCAGCCCCCGCCAGCGCGGGCCGCAGGACATCGTCGTCTACAAGAGCGTCGGCATCGGCCTCGAAGACGTGGCGCTTGCCCGCCTCGTCGCCCACCGCCTGGGAGCCTGCTGATGCGTTGCTGGCTGCTCGCTGCTGCGCTCGCCCTCGCGGGCTGCGCGACGACCTCCGTGCCCGACCCCGTGCAGGCGGCCCTCGACCAGGCCGGCCTGCCGGCCGACAGCCTGGGCTTTGTGCTGCAGCCGCTGGACGGCTCGCGGCCGGTAATCAGCCGACGCGCTGACGACCCGATGTCGCCGGCCTCGACGATGAAGCTGGTGACGGCCACCGTGGCACTGGACAAGCTCGGCATCAACCACCGCGGGCGCACCGAGCTGCTGGCCGGCTCGGCACCCGTTGGCGGTGTCATCGACGGCCCGCTGATCCTGCGCGGCGGTGCCGACCCCGATCTCGACTGGCCGGCGCTGTGGTGGCTGCTGCGCCAGCTGCGCGAGAGTGGCGTGCGCGAGATCCGCGGCGGCCTCGTCGTCGACCGCACGCTGTTCAAGCCGACCCGCTTCGACGTCGGCCTGCCGCCCTTCGACGACGCGCCGGAGTTCGACTACAACGTCATCCCCGACGCGCTGCACCTGAACGGCAGCCTGCTCGACTTCGAGCTGCAGGCCGGCGCCAGCGGCGTCGCCGCGCGGGCCCTGCCGGCCCTGCCGGGCTTGAGCGTGGACGCGAGCGCGATGACGCTGTCCGCGCGGCTCTGCAAGGACTGGGACGAGGACTGGAAACCCGCTGCCGTGCAGCCCGCCGGTGACGGCTGGGCGCTGAAGCTGCAAGGCGCCTTCCCGGCCGGCTGCCACCAGCGTGCGCCGCTGCAGATCGTCGACCGGCAATGGCTGGTCACGCATGCGCTGCGCCAGTTCTGGGCCGAGCTGGGCGGCGCCATGGGCCCGGGCGATGTGGAAGCCGGTTCGCCGGTGGGGGCGATCGTGCTGGCCACCCATCGCGGCCGACCCCTGGCCGAGGTGCTGCGCGGCGTCATGAAGCGCAGCGACAACGCGCTGACGCGCCTCATCTATCTGCAGCTCGGCGCCCAGGCGGCGCAGGGCGGCGAGGCCACGCTGACCGCATCGGAGCGGGTCGTGCGCGACTGGCTTGGCGCGCATGGCGTCGACGCCAGCGCGCTGGTGCTGGACAACGGCTCGGGCCTGTCGCGCAGCGAGCGCGTCAGCCCGGCCCTGCTGGCCGGCGTGCTGCGCGCGGGCCAGCGCGGCGCCCAGGCGCCGGAGCTGCTCGGCACCCTGCCCATCGCCGGCGTCGACGGCACGCTGTCGCGCCGCCTGAAGGAGAGCCCGGCGACGGCCCGAGCGCGGCTCAAGACCGGCACCTTGCGCGACGCCGTCGGCCTCGCCGGTTTCGTGCCCGACGCAAGCGGCAAGCCCTGGGTCTTCGTCGCCCTGCTCAACCATCCCGAGGCCGCGCGCAGGGGGCGGCCGGTGCTGGATGCCCTCGTGAACTGGGTGGCGACGCAGCGCTGATGGCCCTATCCTCGACGCCAGGAGGGTGAGGATGGGCAAGCGATGGATGGCGGCCGGCCTGGCGGGCATGGCCACGCTGGCCTCGGCGGCGGACTTCCGCTTCGTCACCGAGGCGCTGCCTCCCTACAGCTTCGAGGCCGAAGGTCGCGCGGCTGGCCCCATGGTCGATGTGCTGCAAGCCGCCTGCGCGCGGCTGGAGTGGCGCTGCAGCGTCGAGATCCTGCCGTGGCGGCGCGCGCTGCGCATGGCCCAGGCCGGCGAGGTCGAGGGCATGTTCTCCATCGTGACGCCGCCCAACACGGCGCGGCCGCGCTTCCATGTGTCTCCGGCCGTGGTCGAGGGGCGCTATGTGCTGCTGGCGCGCAGTGGCGAGGCCCTGCGCTACGAGGGCGACGCACGCCTGCTCATGGGTCGGATCGTCGGCGTCTATGGCCCGTCCGGGGCGCAGGATGCGCTGAAGGCCCTCATCGACGGCGTGCCGGGCGCGCGTGCGGAGGTGGAAACCGACAACCGCGCCGTGCTGCGCAAGCTGGCCGTCGGGCGTTACGGCGAAGCCGGGCTGGCCCTGGCCAACGAAGGCGCCGCCCAGCACCTCATCCGCGAGGACGGTATCGCCGGCCTGCAGACGGTGGGCGTGGTCAAGACCTTCGGCTATGCCTTCGGGCTCAACAACCAGCGCGTCGATGCCGCTACGGCGGCGGCCTTTGCCAAGGCGCTGCAGGAGCTCTGCCGCAGCGGCCGCACGGCCGAGCTGCTCAAGCCCCATGGCCTGAGCGCGTCGGCCTGCGTCAAGTGACGGCCGGCTGCAGCAGCCGGATCGTTCCCGCCTCCGCATCCATCTCGGCCGGCGCACCGACCGGCACCGTCAGCTTGCGCTTGATGTGGCCGATGGCCGCACCCCGGTAGACGGGGATGTTCAGCGGCAGCAGGTAGTCGTCGAAGACCTCGTCCAGCGTCAGGCTGCCGTAGCCCTCGCCCGGCTCGCATTTGGTGAAGCGGCCGAGCACGACGCCGCTCAGCTGCGACAGCGCGCCGGCCAGGCGCAGCGTCGAGAGGCAGCGGTCGATGCGGTAGATGTATTCGTTGATGTCTTCCAGGAAGAGGAGGGCGCCGCGGCAGTCGGGGAAGTATGCCGAGCCGGCCATGGAGGCCAGCACGGTCAGGTTGCCGCCCACCAGCCGGCCCTGGGCCTTGCCGGCGCGGATCGGCGTGATGCGTTCCTCGCGGGCGATGAGGTCGTCCACGGGCTTGACCACCGGGTTGCGCAGCACGGCGGCCTCGGCATTCATCGCGATGGCCTTGAAGCTCTGCACCGAGTAGTCGTTCCACTCCGACACCGCCACCGGGCTGTGGAAGGTGACGAGGCCGGTCTGGCGGTGCAGGGCGTTGACGAGGCAGGTCAGGTCGCTGAAGCCGCCGAAGAACTTGGGCTTGCGGCGGATCAGCTCGTAGTCGAGCTTGTCGACGATGCGGTTGCAGCCCGAGCCGCCGGTCACGGCGAGGATGCCGGCGACCGCATCGTCGGCAAACATCGCATTGATGTCGGCGGCGCGCTGGGCGTCGGTGCCGGCAAACGGCCCGCGGCGCGCGGCCACGAATTCGCCCAGCTTGACCTTGAAGCCCAGGGCCTGCAGCACCTCGACGGCCATCTTCAGCGGCTCGCGCTCGAAGGTGGCGTTGGCGGGGCTGACGAGGCCGAGGGTGTCGCCGGCGCGCAGGCGTGGCGCGAGCAGCGGCCCGCCTGCGGCTCGCGCGGAACTGGCCGCGGCCAGCAGGCCGGCCGTGGCGGCGCTGAAGTGCAGTAGTTGACGACGTGACGGGTTCATATCGTTTGCAAACAGTCAGAAATGAGGGGCCAACCGCATACTCGGTCGCGTGGATTCGATGTTCTCGCGCGGCATTGTGTGCGGCATGGTGGCGGCCGTGCTGCGTCGTGGGCTGCCGATTGCTGTGGGGCTCATAACCAGCGCGGCCCAGGCCGATACCTGCCCCGAGCGGCTGCGCGTCGCCTTTCCCGAGGGGCCGGCCGAGCCCTTCATGCGCGGTCAGGGCGAAGATTTCCTGCGGCCGCCGGGGCTGCTGGTGGACTGGATGCGCAATGCGCTGCGTGAGCTGGGCTGCCTGGAGCGGGCCGAGATGCTGCGCCTGCCGGTGCGCCGCCTGCGCGCCATGATCGAGGGCGGCCAGATCGACGTGGTGGCCGGCGTCGGCGATGGCGGGCCCATCGCGGCCTTGCTGGCCCTGCCGCCCCGGGAAGGGCGCCGTGGCGAGTTCGACTTCAGCCTGGGCGTCGTCGAGTACGTGTTGTATGCGCGCCGGGGCAGCGGCATAGCCTGGGATGGGCAGGCGATCTCCGGCCTGGCGGCGGAGGCGCGCGTCGGTGTCACGGCCAGCACCCGCACCGAGATGCTGGCCAACGAGCGCGGCTGGGCTATGGATCTGGCGCCCAGCCACGAAAGCGCCCTGCTGAAGGTGGCCGCGGGCCGCACGCCCCTGCTGCTGATGCACAGCTATTTCGTCGACGACAGGCTGCGTCGCGACCCGCAACTGGCCCGGCAGATCGAAAGGCTGCTGCCGGCGGTGGAGAGGCGCCACCTCTTCGTGGGCGTGGCGCCGGCCCTGGCGCAGAGCGGCAAGGGCTTCACGCTGCGGCTGTGGCGGGCCTTGTGCAAGGAGTCCGCGGCCGCCAAGGCCGAGGGGGCCTGCCGCCTGCCGCCCTAGCGGGCAGTCCTCAAGGTGAATCTTCCAGGGCCTTCACAGGATTGACGCTGCGGCCCTGGCCTCGCTATGTTGCGCGATCCCGCGAAGAACAAGAGAGGAGCACCTCGTGAAGCAAAGCCTCATCGGCCTGTTGCTGGCCCCGCTGCTGCTGGCCGGCTGCATCAGCACCACACCCCAGGCCAGCCTGGACGACACCAAGAACTGCACGGCCATGGTGGCCGGGGGCTTCCGCAAGGTGGCCGACGAGCGCGGCGAGCGCTTCAACGGCAAGGTCGGCGAGCAGGTCGCCCGTTGCCGCGGCAGTGACAAGGCGGCCGCCTTCCGCCATACGCCCTATGTGGACTGGGCCAACTACTGGGCCACGGGCGACCAGGCCACGCTGCTGCCGGGCACGACGGGCGTCGGGAGTCATCTCGGCCCCAACGGCCGCGGCGTCGACGGCGCGCTGCTGGACCTGGAATACCAGCGCATGGAGCTGATCAAGTTCAACCTCTTCGACAACTCCGGCAGCTTTGCCGACTACGCCAACGGCCGCGAGGGCGTGGCGGGCGCCGCCATCAAGACCTGGCCCTCCATGCGGCTGCCGGCCGACTCGCCCTTCTACGCCGCCGTGGGTGGCGACGGGCAGCAGCTCTGCCAGGGCGAGCTGATCCGCTGGCGCCAGCTCAGCGGCATCTGCAACGACCTCCGCAACCCCAAGATGGGCTCGGCCGGTGCGCTGTTCGCGCGCAATGTGCAGTTCGAGGCCACCTACCCCGACATCAGCGACGACCAGCTGGCCCGCAACCGCCATGGCGACCGCCTCGCGCTGCTGCAGCCCGACCCCCAGCTGATCAGCCGCAAGCTCTTCACACGTGCGCAGACCGACCCCGCCAAATGCCGCGACGGCCAGGGCCTGCCCGGCAACCCGGTGGACGCCAACTGTGACTACCAGAAGGCGCCCTTCTTCAATGTGCTGGCGGCCTTCTGGATCCAGTACATGACGCATGACTGGTTCTCTCACCTGGAGGAGGGCCGCAATGCGCCGCAGTGGATGCCGGTGGGCTGCACGGGCGACGCGGCCAAGCTGGGCTGCCGGCCCGATGACCGCATCGACCGCGCCTTTGTCGCCGATGGCAATGCGCCGCCGCGCTACACGGCCGCCGACGGCAGCAAGCCGCTGGCGCGCGCCTTCCGCACCCATGCCAACAACAACACCGCCTGGTGGGATGCCTCGCAGATCTATGGCTACAGCGCGGTTTCGCGCCAGCGCGTGAAGCGCGACCCGGCCGACCCGGCCAGGCTGCTGATGCCCGCCGGCACGCGCGCCGGCGCCGGCGAAGCCCTGGGCCAGCTGCCCGTCTTCGCGGCGGGCGACCCCATCCTGCCGCAATGGGCCGGCCAGAGCGCGGCCGCCTTCCCGGACAACTGGAGCATTGGCGTCGGCTTCTACCAGACGGTGTTCTCGCGCGAGCACAACGCCTTCGTCGCCGAGTTCCGCCGCCGCGCTGCGGCCACGCCGGACGCGGATTCGGGTCTGCGCGACCCCGCGAACCCGACGGCCGTCGTGCGCTATCGCGACGTGACGCCCGATGTGCTCTTCGAAGTGGGCCGCCTCGTCGTCGCCGCCGAGATCGCCAAGATCCACACCATCGAGTGGACGACGCAGCTGCTCTACGACGAGCCCCTCTACCTCGGCATGAATGCCAACTGGGGCGGCCTGTTCGAAGGCCACCCCTTCGTGGAGAACGCGCTGGAAGCCATCGTCGTGCAGAACTACGGCAAGAGCAGCGACGCCAAGAAGGCCGGCCAGTGGTACTCGGCCCTGGCCTCGGGGCCGGGCATCTTCGGCCTCGGCGCCCGCGTCTACAGGGACGACAGCCTCTTCGCCCGCCACGACGCCAAGAAGGACGACGTGTGGAGCCTGTCCAACCCCGAGCATGTGAATGGCGGCGTCAACCACTTCGGTTCGCCCTTCAACTTCCCGGAGGAATTCGTCAGCGTCTACCGCCTGCATGCGCTGGTGCCCGACCTCATCGAGCTGCGCCACTGGGACAGCGACCCCAACCGCATCGCCGCCAAGGTGCCGGTCATCGAGACCTTCCGCGCCAAGGCCACGCCCGCATTGGCCAATGAAGGGGTGGCGGACTGGGCGCTGTCCATGGGCCGCCAGCGCCTGGGCCTGCTGACGCTGGGCAACACGCCGGCCTTTTTGCAGAACCTGGCGATACCGCGGCTGCAGTCCAGCACCGGCAAGATCGACGTCGCCGCCCTGGACATCATCCGCGACCGCGAGCACGGCGTGCCGCGCTTCAACGAATTCCGCCGTCAGTACGGCCTGCGCCAGCTGAGCAGCTTCGACGACTTCATCGACGCCCGGCTGCCGGCCGATTCACCCGAGCGCGCCCGCCAGCAGAAGGTCATCAACGACCTGCGCGGCATCTATGGACAGCACAAGTGCGATGCGAAGAAGGTCATCACGGCCGCGCAGAAGAACCTCGATGGCAGCCCCATCAACGACTGCCTCGGCAAGCCCGACGGCAGCCTGGTGGACAACGTCGAGGACGTGGACACGGTGGTGGGCTGGCTGTCCGAGTTCACGCGGCCGCATGGCTATGCGATCTCGGAGACGCAGTTCCAGGTCTTCATCCTGAACGCGTCGCGCCGCCTCTTCAGCGACCGCTTCTTCACCAGCAGCTTCCGCCCCGAGTTCTATGGGCAACTGGGCATCGAATGGCTGCTGAACAACGGCCCGACGGGCAAGCAGTTCGAGGCCAGGGAAAGCAACGGCCACCGCATCGAGGTCTCGCCCTTCAAGCGCGTGCTGCTGCGGACCGTGCCGGAACTGGCGCCCGAGTTGAGCCATGTCGTCAACGCCTTCGATCCCTGGGCCCGTGACCGTGGCGAGTACTACGGTCTGGGCTGGCAGCCGCGAAAAGGGGCTGAAACTGATCCGGCGTTCAAGCCCTGAGGTGAAATCGGGGGCATGAACTCAGACCTGCCCCCGCTGCCCCACCTGGCCCCTGGCCGCTACCGCCACTACAAGGGCGGCGAGTACGAAGTTCTTCATGTGGCGCGCCACAGCGAGACGCAGGAGGTCGTGGTGGTCTACCGGCCGCTGTACAACGACAGCGGCTGGTGGGTGCGGCCCTTCGAGATGTTCACCGGCACACTGGAGGTCGACGGCGTCGTGCGGCCGCGCTTCGAGCGCGTTGGCTAGAGACGATGGCCCGGCTGGGGAGGCTTGGTGGATGAATGAAGAGGGTCAGGCGCCGGACGCGCCTGTCGGCGGGCCGTTGCTGACGGCTGCGGCGCTGGACGACGGGGCACCCACAGGTGGCGGCGCGTCGTGGCTGCGTGAAGGCGCGCGTGTGCTGGCGTTTCGCCCACCGCGATGGGAGGGCTTGGAGGCTGCGCCGGCGACGGTGGCGGCGCCGATCCTGGCGGGCTATCTGCTGCAGTTCATTGCTCAGCGCCTGATGATGCAGGGCGCGCCGATGTTGCTCTGGCAAGGCTTTCTCGCCGGCTGGGCGGGCATCGCCATCATGGCCTGGCTGTGCTGGGTGGTGGCGCGGTCTCGCTCGGCGCAAGCGTCAGCGACGCCAAGACCAGCCACGCTGTTCGCGCTGGTTTGCATTGCCGGACTGCTGCTCGGGCTGTTGTTCGGCGGTGTCTTTCTCGGCATACGGGCCGCGTTCAATCCGTTTGAGGACTGGCCCCTGAGCCTGCAGCTGACGATGTGGCTGCTGCCCTTGTGCTGGGCGGGCCTGACGCAGCTCGTGCTGCTGTGGCGGGCAGCGGGTTCCGGGCTGGCGCGTGGTGCTGCCCTGTTGCTGGTCCCTATCCCGCTGATGCTGAACGGCTGGCTCGCGCCGCCGACATTCTGGTGGGCCGAGCCAGCGGCCAGTGCCGAGGCGGACGCCGAACCCGAGGTCGGGTTGCCGTTGACCGACGAGACCCTAGGCAGGCAAGCGCAGCTCGTCGCTGTTGCATTGCGGGGTCTGCGACCACCGCAGCCGGGCCGGGTCAACGTCTACGCAGCGACCTACGCGCCCAACGCCTCGGAAGACGTCTTCATGCGCGAGAGTGCCACCGTTGCCAAGACCATGCGCGAACGCTTCGGCGCGGACGGTCGTCTGGTGGAGCTGGTGGCCAACCGTGCCACCACCGACACGCTGCCCTGGGGCACGCCGGCCAATCTGCGCCAGACCATCACCCGCATGGCCGCCGTGATGGACCGCGACCGGGATGTGCTTTTCCTGCACCTGACCTCGCACGGCGGCCGCGACGGCAAGCTGGCCAACGACACCTGGCCGTTGAAGACCGAGCCCGTCACGCCCGACTTGCTCAAGCGCTGGCTGGACGAAGCCGGCGTGCGCTGGCGCGTGATCTCGGTGTCGGCCTGCTACTCGGGCAGCTGGATTGCGCCGTTGGCCGGCGACGGCACTTTGGTGATGACGGCCGCGGACGCGGAGCACACCTCCTACGGCTGCGGCAAGCGTTCGGAGCTGACCTTCTTCGGCCGAGCCATGTACGAGGATGCGCTGCGCAAGACCTGGTCCTTCACCGAGGCGCATGCGCAGGCGCGCCGGCTTGTCGAGGTGCGCGAGAAGGAGGCGGGCAAAAGCGACGGCTATTCCAACCCGCAGATCAGCGAGGGCGCCGGCATCCGCGGCGTGCTGAAGCGGCTGGCGGAAGAGCGTGCGCGCTGATCACGCCACCCGGGTCCAGTCCATCGACCAATCCATCACCCAGGTCTTGCCGCCGTCGCGAGACGCGGCCTGTTGCCAGCGGCAACTCGTCGGCGTGATGCGGTCCCAGACGCTGCGGTAGATCACCGGCTTGCCATCCTCCTCGGATTGCTCCTGGAAGATGCCGGCGCCGCCCTCGAAGCTGCCGGGCAGGCCTTGCCCACCCAGCTCGCCCGCGGCGCCGTTGACCCAGAAGTCGGACCACTGCGACTTCTTCACGTCGAGCAGGCGCAGACCCATGCCGCTGAACTGGCGCGCGGGGATGCGCAGCTCCTCGACGCTGCAGACGCCGGCCAGGATGGCATGGACGGTGGCCTCGCCTTCGAAGACATCCCAGACACCGTTGCGGCGCTTGTGGTTGAGGATCTTCCAGCGGCCGGTCAGAAAGTCGAAGTCGCCTGGCTTGCCGGGCGTGCGGGTGGTCGGCAGGGTGCCGGTCATGGCCGGCCCGGGCACGGGCTCGGCGGGGGCGGCGGCCGCCGCGGTGCCTGCAATCGTCATGGCGGCGGCGGCTTGCAGCAATTGGCGGCGGTCGGGGTCGGGCGTTGTCATGTCTCGTCCTTGTGTTGGGGATGTCGGCATGTTGCGGGGCTGAAGATGACAATGCGCGTCATGTATTGCGAGGCCCAATCGACGACATGCGCGCCAGCCGCCTGCTTTCCATCCTGATCCTGCTGCAACTGCGCCCGCAGATCACGGCGCCGGCGCTGGCGCGTGAGTTCGAGGTGTCGGTGCGCACCATCCTGCGCGACATCGACGAACTGTCGGCGGCCGGCGTGCCGGTCTATGCCGAGCGCGGCCGCGGTGGCGGCTTCAAGCTGCGCGAGGGCTTCGCGACGCGCCTCAACGGCCTGCTCGGCGACGAGGCGCAAGCCCTGCCGCTGCTGGGCCTGCCGGGTGCGGCCAGCGAGCTGGGTCTGGGCGGCGCGTCGCAGCGGCTGCGACTCAAGCTGCAGTCGGCGCTGCCGGGCGAGTCCGCGGCGTTGGCGGGTCGGTTGCAGGCGCGGCTGCATGTGGATCCGCTGGACTGGTACCAGGGCGGCGAGCCTGCCGCGCATCTGCCGGCGCTGGCCCAAGCGGTGCTGGAATGCCGGCGCGTCGAGTTGGACTATCTGAGCTGGAAGGGCGAGCGGCACTGGTGCGCCGAGCCGCTGGGCCTGGTGCTCAAGGGCGGCAGCTGGTACGCCGTTGCGCGCGCCGGCGCGCGCACGCTGACGCTGAAGGTGGCCAACATCCAGTCGCTCAGTGTGAGTGAGGAGGTTTTCGAGCGCCCGGCTGACTTCGACCTGTCGATTTGGTGGCAAGCTTCGCTGCAGCGCTTTGAGCGCGATCTGCGGCCCGAGGTCGCGGTCATTCGCATCACCGCCGAGGGCCGCCGGCGGCTTGCCGAGAAGGGCAGCTACGCGGCGCAGGCCGTGGCGGCTGCGGTGCCCGAAAAGCCGGCGGGGCCGCAGCGGTGGGCGCGGGTGAAGTTGCCGATCGAGAGCGTGGATCAGGCGGCGCGGTTGGTGATGTCGTTAGCGCCGGAGGCTGAAGCGGTGGGGCCGGAAGCGGTGAGGGCGAGGGTGGCGGAGTGGGCTGGTGAATTGGCGGGGCGCCATGCAGGCGCTTAGCAGTCGCCGTCCTGCAATCGGCCTGGCGGGCCTCCGTCCGCCGATGGAGAACTTGTCACTTCAAGCCGCTTTTGCCGATGTTTCATTGGCATAGTCATTGCCCATCAAGCACTTGCGATGGCCCCTTCGGTTTTATGCGGCAGTGGCTGTCGCGCTAGAACACGTTGAAGCTCATGGGAACGAACTTAGTCGACGTGCATCGTGGCGGCCCTAGCAACGCATGGGTCTGGACCGCCACGAGCATCGTCTTCGTTGGGGCCGTGTTCTTTGGTTTGGCCTCTTGCGGCGGCTACGCGTGGCACAAGGAAGTCTTCCGCGTCTCCGCCACCGTCACGGCCATCTTGGCAGTAGTTGTCCCGAGCCCTCTGTTACGGACCATCGTGCGCAAAGCCGTGTTTCTCGCGTTGGTTGTCATCGGCTTTCACTTCGTAGAGGCCGCCGTCGCCCCGTTCTATCCCGGTCCACCGGAATCGCTGAGCGAATACGGCACTCTCTTCCTTGAATCACTGGAGTTTGGTCCGTGCCGCTGAGCTTCAACTGGTCATTGCAGCGGACGCCTCCGGCGCCCGCTGAACTCCGACGTCAGAGCGCACCAATGAAATCCTACGCAACCATCGCCTGCCGAGTGGTACGCATCCTCGGTCACCCCAACAGTGGGTGGTCGCCCGCAGATCCTGATGACGACAACGCGCTCGAGCTCGAGTTCCGATTCGAGATCACAGACGATGGAAACAAGAACTTCCTGCTTGTTTACCATTCGTTGGACGGGCGTTATGCCGCCGATACGTGGCATGAAACCCTTGAGGAGGCCGTTGCCTGGGCACGGGACTCCTATGACATCGCGCCATCGGAATGGGTGATGTCGGGGCCCATTACCTGACTGAGCTGGCAGGCCGTGACGTCAACCACGGCGTCCGGCGCGTCATGCCTTCCCTTCAAGCCATGGAGCCATTTGCTTGACGAGCATCACCTTTGAATCTGCCAACCAGCCCGAGGTCATCGCCCTCATTGCCGAGCTGGACGCCTACCAAGACACCCTTTATCCGCCCGAAGCCCGGTATGCCTTGGACCTGGCTTCGCTGACCCAGCCGAACGTCGTCTTCGCCGTGGCCCGGGACGCTGCGGGGCAGGCGGTGGGCTGCGGCGCTGTCGTGCTGGGCCCGGATTTCGGCGAACTCAAGCGCATGTTCGTCAGCCCGCGCGCTCGCGGCCACGGTGTGGCTCGGCAACTGCTCGAACTGTTGGAGGCCGCGGCGGTGGCCAGGGGCTGCCGGCGCTTCACGCTGGAGACAGGCCCCTACCAGCCCGAAGCCCTCGCCTTCTATGCCGCCTGCGGCTATGAGCGCCGCGGGCCGTTCGGCAGCTACGCGGATGATCCGCTGAGCGTCTTCATGCAGAAGGCGCTGGATGCCACCTTGCCGACCTGAAGGAACGAGCCGTGCCCCTGACCGATGCCGAGACCCAGTTTGCCGCCCTCGTGGTCGACCTGTCGGGCGAGCCCGGCGTGAGCCTCGGGCAACGCGGCAAGAAGGGCTTCGGGTCGTCCGCGCTGCAGGTCAACGGCAAGATCTTTGCGATGGTGTCGGCCACGGGGGCGCTGGTGTTCAAGCTGCCGCGCCAGCGCGTGGACGAGCTCGAGGCGCGCGGCGTCGGCAGGCGCTTCGACCCCGGACATGGGCGGCTGATGAAGGAGTGGCTGACGGTCGACCGTTGCGCGCCGGACGAGTGCCGGTCGATGGCCCGCGAGGCCTTGCGCTTCGTCGGGGGTGCGGCCTGAGCGGCGTCAAACCACCCGCGGCAGATCGCGCCTGACCGCCACGCGGTCGCCAAAGTCGAAGTGCCACCACTCGGTGGTGATGCCGTGAAAGCCCGCTTCACGCATGGCCGCGCGCAGCCAGCCGCGCTCGACGAGGTGCTCGGGCTTCAGTGCGCCGAGGGCCAGGTGCTCGGCCTCGTGGTCGGGGTGGCTGGCCAGCGTCATCTCGTCGAAGCCGCTGCCCATGTCGACCTCGCGGCCGGCGGGGTCGAGCAGGGTCAGGTCCACCGCCATGCCGAAGCTGTGGATGGAGCCGCGCTCGGGGTGGGCGAGGTACATCGTCAGCGGCGTGCCCTGCAGTTCGTCCCACAGGCGCTGCTGGACGCGTTGGGGGCGCAGCGCGTCCAGCACGAGCAGGCGGTAGCCCGGGCGGCGTTCGTGCAGCCAGGCGGCCGCCTGTTCCAGCGCATCGGCGGCCTCGCGGCGCAGCCAGGCGCAGTCGATGCCGGCGTAGACGGAGTGGCCGACGAAGTTGTCGGCGGTGGCGTAGCGCAGGTCGACGGCAATGCCATGAGCCAGCGAGGCCAGGCGCCGGAAGTCGGCATGCGAGGCGATGTCTTCGATGCGGATCACGGCAGGCGAGAGAGGTGTTCGTGCGCAGCGGCGGTGATGAACTTGACCAGGCGGCGCGAGGCCTGGCCCAGCGGCGCGCTGGCCGCGCTGAGCAGATAGAGCTGCACCGGCACGGCCGGCGACAGCGGGCGCACGCGGACCTTGCTGGCATCGGCGCTGGCGGCGGTGAAGGGGTCCACCAGCGTCATGCCGACACCGGCCTCGACGAGGGCGCGCGCGAGCTGGTAGGTCTGCACGGTGATGCGGCTGGCCAGCGGCTGGCCCAGGGCCTCGCCAGCGTGGTGCAGCAGGCCGGCCAGCGGGTCGTCGCTCTGCAGGCCGACGATCTCGGTGCGGATGTCGGCCAGGCCCAGCGGACCCTCGCCCTTGGCCTCGGGGCTGTTCAATGGGCAGAGGGCAACCATGGCACCGCTGGCGATGACCTCGGCCTTGATGCCAGGGTGGCGCGGGTCCTGCAGCGACAGGGCCAGGTCGGCCTCGCCCAGCAGCAGGGCCGACACGATCTCGCGTGTGTGGTGGGTGGCCAGCGAGCAGCTCGCGTTCGGGTAGGCCTTGCACCAGGGCGTCATCGCGGCCGGCACGATGGCCATCGCGAGCGCCGGTGTGGCCACCAGGCGCACCTGCTCGCTTTCGCCGCTCTTCAGGTTGGCCGCCAGGCGGCGGATGCCGACGAGGTCGCGGTTGAGCTTGTCGATCTCGACGAAGAGGCGCTGCGCCTCAGGCGTCGGGTAGAGCTTGCCGCGCACGCGGTCGAAGAGGGCCATGCCGAGCTGCAGCTCGCAATGCTGCAGCACCTTGGTCACGGCCGGCTGGGAGATGTGCAGCAACTGGGCCGCACCGCTGATGGTGCCGGCCTGCATGATGGCGTGGAAGACTTCGATATGTCGCAAGCGCATCTCAGGCCCCCGGCCCAGCGAGTACGCTGATCCGCCCCCCGAGGGGGCCGACCGACTGCCGGGCGAACGGCCCGGCCGCCGGCCGTGAGGGCCGGCTAGGGGCGGCCCGTCGCTCGGCCCCGTAATTCACGACGGCCTCGACGCTCATTTCCGGTACACCCCTTCGAAGTCAACCGAGCCGTTGGGCGCCATCTTGAAACCCACCACGTCCTTGCGGACGGGGATGTAGACGGTGGAGTGCGCCATCGTGATCCACGGCCGCTCGTGCTTGAAGATCTCCTGCGCCTTCTCGTACATCGCGATGCGCTTCTTCTGGTCGGGTGTGGCGCGGGCCTCGTCGATGAGCTTCTCGAACTCGGCGTTGCAGAACTTGATGCCGTTCTTGTTGGCGGCGCAGCTGAGGTTGGGCGTCAGAAAGTCGTCGGCGTCGCCGGTCTCGCCGCTCCAGCCGCTCATGTAGACGTTGTGCTCGCCGTTGTTGGCGCGCTTGAGGTACTCGCCCCACTCATAGGTCTTGATGTGAGCCTTGACGCCGATCTTGGCCCAGTCCTGCTGGATGAGCTGGGCCATCAACTGGCCGTTGGGGTTGGTGGGGCGCTGCACGGGCAGGGCCCAGAGGTCGATCTCGAAGCCGTTCGGGAAGCCCGCCTTGGCCAGCAGGGCCTTGGCCTTGGCCGGGTCGAACTCGTTCTTCAGCTTCTTGTTGTAGCCGGGAATGGCGGGCGGGAAGGCACTGACGGCCTGCGTCGCGTCGCCGCGCGGGAACAGCGCCTTGAAGATCGCGTCGCGGTCGACGGCGATGTCCAGCGCCTCGCGCACCTCGCGCTTGTCGGTGGGCGGCTTCTTCAGGTTGAAGCTCAGGTAGGAGATGTTGAGCGCCTGGATCTTCTCGATGCTGATGTTGGGGTTGTTGGCCAGCGAGGCGACATCCACGTCACGCAGGGCCGCTGTTACATGGCATTCGCCGGCGGCGATCTTCTGCACGCGCACATTCGGCTCGCGGCTGATGCTGAAGACCAGCATCGGCGTGGGCTGCTTGCCGCCCCAGTAATCTGGGTGCGCTTCCATACGCAGCACGTCGTCCTTGGCATAACTTTTGAAGCGGAAGGGCCCCGTGCCGACCGGTTGGACATTGATCTGCGAGGCCTTTCCGTCCTTCAGCAACTGCGCGGCGTACTCGGCGGACTGGATGCCCGCCCAGGCGAACGCGAAGTTTGCGACGAATGTCACGTTCGGTTGCCGGAGCCGGAAACGAATTGTGCGGTCGTCGATCTTGTCGATGCCCTCGATCAGCTTGGTCAGTCCGAGGTTCTGCGGATAGATGAAATTTGCCGGAAACGCCTTGTTGAACGGGTGGTTGGGGTCGATGAAACGTTGAAAAGTGAACAGGACATCATCTGCATTGAGGTCGCGGGTGGGCCTGAACCAGGGGGTGCTGTGGAACTTCACGCCTTCCCGCAATTTGAAAATGAAGCTCTTCGCGTCGGGCGAGATTTCCCAGCTGGTGGCGAGCTTGGGAGTCAATTCCGTCGTGGGTCGTTTGAAGCCGAGCAGACCGTCGAACATCTGGCCGCTGACCGTGTTGGTGCTAGCGCTGTCCCACATTCCAGGGTCAAAGCCTTCTGGACTGGCGTCGGCACAGTAGATCAGCGGCTTGCCCTGGGCCTGTGCGGCGGGCGCTGCGGCCAGTGCGAGAAGGGTCAGCAGGGCGACGTGCAAGGGCTTCATGACGAGGGCTTTTTCAGAGGAAGAACGGGCGGGAATTGTTTGGAGCCAGACCCGCCGCGACAAGGGCAGCAAAGGTCGAGTTGCATAACCCAAACTTATACCCTTCAGCATCCCTAGTTCGTAACGTTTAGCCACGGTCGATTCAGACGCCGCCGTCAGAATCCGCTCCGCCGCTAGGAGACCCCCCTAGTACCGAAGTGCAGCGACGTCCGCTGCTAAGGATTGCTTTGCCATGACTGACCCCCAACGTCGTAAATTTCTCCAGTATTCAGCCGCCCTGAGCGGCTCCATCCCCTTGGTCGGTTGCGGCGGTGGAGGCGGAGAAGCCATGGCGGCCGCGGAAGCACCGACTGCCGAGGCGGCCGGCGTGATCAAGCTGCCCACCACGCCCGTCACGCCCGCGCCGGTTCCGGCGCCCGCGCCTGCCCCGGCACCGGCGCCCGTCCCGGTGGCTGTCACGACGCTCGGCCTGGCCACAGGCGCGATGCAGTTCAGCCTGATCAGCACGAAGAATCAGGTGAAGGCGCCCTTCTGCCTGGGCTTCGCGTTCAAGCGCGGCGACATCCCGGCTGGCAGCAGCGTGGCCTCCAATCTGAGCGCCATGCAGGTCATTTCACGCACGACCTGGCCGGACGGCTCGCTGAAGTTTGCCCAGCTGGCAGGCTTCGCCGACCTGACCGCCAACACATTGCAGACGGTGCGCTTGCGCCGGGTGGCCAGCGCCGCCGCCGCCGCCGCCGCCACGTCGCTGAGCCTGGCCGACCTGAAGAAGACCGGCCTGACGGCCGAGGTCGGTGCCGGCGCGCTGGGCAGCGCCAGCTTCGCTGCCGCCGACTGGGACGCGCCTTTCCAGGCCTGGGTCAGCGGCCCGCAGATGTCGTCCTGGATCTTCCGCAAGCCGGTGGGCAGCGATGCCCACCTGACCGCCTGGCTGGAAGTGCGCCTGTTCGCCGGCGGCGCCGTCGAGGTGTTGCCGTGGATCGAGAACGGCTATCTGCAAGTGGCCGGCCCGATCAACAAGGCGGCCACCTACACCTTCAAGATCAATGGCACGCAGCGCTTCTCCGCCGCCATCGACCTGCCCCACCACTGCCGCACGCCACTGATCAGCGGCACGGCGCTGTCCTATTGGCTGGGTGAAGACCCCGCCGTGACGCCGCGCCACGACCTGGCCTATCTGCAGGCCACCGAACTGGTGCCGACCTACAGCGCCCGCGTCGACCCGGCCGCCACCAGCGCCAAGACGCTGGTGGCAACCTTCACGCCGCTGGACAAATGCAACTTCAGCTATGACGGTGATGCCATGACGGCCACCGGCTACCAGGACCCAATCGGTCTGCTGCCCCAGCACGACGCGCTCTATCTGACCTGCGAGTCTTCGACGACCTATGCCGCCGTGCTGCGTAACGGCTTCGCAGCCGGCCGCTATCCCATCCACTATCGTGACGAGAAGACTCAGCGCCCGCTGCGGTTCTCACAGTTTCCCAATCTGGTGCTGAACGAATCCAACAGCGGGGTGGCGAACATCGGCAGCTCCACCCGCTACCAGTTCACGCCCAAGCCGACAGGCACCAAAGGGCCCGGCTGGGACTGTGCCCACAGCCCGTCGGTGGGCTATATGGCCTATCTGCTGACTGACCGCTGGTATTTCATGGAGCAGGTCCAGTTCGCAGCGACGCTGGACTATCTGTCCAAGGGCGACAACGACATTCTGCGCAACGGTTCCCAGGGCCTGGTGCAAAGCTGCTATGGCGCCTGGCAGACACGCGCCTGTGCCTGGCAGTGGCGCACGCTGGTGCAGGCTCTGACCGTGACGCCCGACAGCGACTCTGCACTGAAGCAGGAATTCGTCACCTGCGTGCAGACCAATATCGACAATTTCCACGCTCGCTACGTGGCTCAGCCCAACAACCCCTATGGCTGGATCCAGCCGGGCGAGGGCTACGACAACGGCCTGCAGCTAGGCGCGCCTTGGCAGCAGGACTTCGTGACCGCGGCTTTTGGATACTCACTGTCGCTGGGACTGCCTGTGGCAGCGGCCTATGCCACCAAGCTGGATGCCTTCTTCCGCTGGAAGGCGCGCAGCGCCATCATGCGCTTGGGGCCTTCCACGGGCTTCTGGTACGTCAATGCAGCGCCCTACACGATGAGCATCACGGCGGTGGCGTCTCCGGACTTCGCTGGCGGCAAGGGCCCCTGGCTGCCCAGCGATGCGGCGGTCTACCTGGCCACCTTCGCCAGCAAGCCGGCCTGGTTGGGCGTTCTCGAAGGCAAGCTGGCCGCCGAATTCATGCCGGGCGACCGTGCCACCTGGGGCAATCTGACGCCGGCGATCGCCTATGCGGTCCGACACGGCGTGACGGGCGCGAGCGCGGCCTACCAGCGTATGGTCAACGCCAGCAACTACCCGGCCCTGCGCGACGCCTTCAATATCTCGCCGGTCTGGGCTGTCGCGCCCGCCCTCCACCAGCCCGCCTGGATCGCCAACAAGCCGCTGAACACCTGGTTCGAGATCCCCAACACCGCCGGTGCCGGCGGTGCCGCGATCGATGCCTACAGCGGCATGGCCGTCAACGATCGCAACTGCGAGCTCATCATCGCGGCCGCTGGCGGCCACGGCGATTCCTCGGACAACCGTGTCGTCTCCATCAGCCTCGCTGCCGACACGCCGAGCTGGACGGTGCGCATGCAGCCCAGCCTGATCACGGCGCAGAACGTTGCCTACTACGTCGACGGCAAGCCGACTTCGCGTCACGTCTACAGCTCGGCGCATTTCGTGCCGCAGCTCAACCGGGTCATGTTGTTCGGTACCCGCGCGTCATATGGCTCCGCCTGGGACTTCGGCAAGGTCGACGCCTTCAGTCTCGATACCAACACCTGGGACAAGGCTGGCACCTGGGCTGACATCACGGGCGCCTACTTCGGCGCCGCGCAGATTCGCGCCACCGGCGAGGTCATCAGCGTCGGCCTGAAGAAGTGGTCCCCCGTCGACAAGAAGTGGACCGACCTCGTCAGCAACGCCAACGGCGACGCGGTGCGCTGGCCCATGGCCTTCGATCCGCGACGCAACCAGGTCTTCTGCCTGCAATGGGGCGACGGCCAGGGCTTTGACCCGCAGCGCATGGTGGCCAGCCGCGCGCCGGTCGGGGGTGCCCAGCAGATCGCTGTCAGCTTCAATCCCAGCGCCGCACTGACGCAATGGCTGGCCGACAAGCCCAGCTATGCCGGCATGGATTACGACGCCGACAACGATCGCTTCCTGTTCTACAGCGGCCAGGGCGACGCGGCGGGGCGCGTCTACGTCATCACGCCCAATGATGGCAATGTCTGGGACATGAGCTTGCTGAGCGTCGGTGCCGGCAGCGCGAAGATCGCGGCGACACCCGATAGCGGCGTTCAGAACCGCCTGCGCTACATCCCGGCCCTGCGCGGCTTCGTGCTGCTGGCTCGTGGCAGCGCCAACCTCTACTTCCTGCGCACGGCCTGACAGAATCGGTCCACGATGTGGACCGATTTCCAACCGCTAACCATCCAGCGTGACGGCGTCACGTTGTTTGCCCGCCAGGGCGGCCCGTCGGAATCCGGCAGGCCGCCCTTGCTGCTTCTGCATGGCCATCCCCAGACCATGGCGATGTGGCATCGCGTCGCGCCGACGCTCGCCCAGCATCACCGGGTCGTGCTGATAGACCTGCGCGGCTATGGCGACAGCGACCGTCCGCCCGCCGGCGAAGCCAGCACGGCCTATGCCAAGCGCGAGATGGCCCTCGACGCGGTCGCGTTGATGCGGTCGCTCGGCCACGAGCGCTTTGCCGTGCTGGCGCACGACCGCGGCGCGCGGGTCGCGCATCGGCTGGCGCTGGATCATCCCCAGGCCGTGACCCGGCTGATGCTGCTGGACATCGCGCCGACGCTGGCGATGTACGAGGGCACCACCGAGGCGTTTGCGCGCGCCTACTGGCATTGGTTCTTCCTGATCCAGCCGGCGCCCCTGCCCGAGCGCCTCATCGAGGCCGACCCCGCCGCCTATCTGCGCGATGGCATGGGCCGCCGCGGCGGCGCCTTCTTCGACAAGCGCGCCTGGGCCGAGTACGAGCGTTGCATGGCGCGGCCCGGCTCGGCCGCCGGGGTCTGTGCAGACTACCGCGCCAGCGCCGGCATCGACCTCGATCACGACCGTGCCGATCGCGATGCGGGCCGCCGCATCACCCAACCCCTGCGCGTGCTGTGGGGTGCCGAGGGCGTCGTGGGTCGCTGCTTCGAGCCACTCAAGCTCTGGCAGGCCGCGGCCGAAAACGTCGGCGGCCGCGCGGTCGCCAGCGGCCACTACATCGCCGAGGAAGCGCCCGAAGTGGTGCTGGCCGAGGCGGCAGATTTCTTCAAGGAGGACTAGGGGCTTTCCTCACCACGGGAGTCGGATGCGTTGCCACTCAAAAGGCCGCGAGCAAGGCGCGAAGCCGAAGCTGGGGTCGTCCCCAGCGAGGCTTTGCAACGCCGCGGGCGGCCTTTTGAGTGACAACCCTTAGGGAGAGGGTCTGCGCGGGCGCATGGCGTTGTTGCGCGCCTGGCCTGGGCATGAGCCCAGGGCGGCGGCGCACGTCTAGCCCTGCGCCCGCGCAGATCCTCTCGCACCGATTCCCGTGGTGAGGAAAGCCCCTTATGCAAAAGATCGCCGTGATCGCCGGTGACGGCATCGGTACCGAAGTCATGCCCGAAGGCCTGCGCGTGCTGCGCGCCGTCGCCGAGCGATTCAGCCTGCCGCTGCGCTTCGACGAGTTCGATTTTGCGCACTGCCGCTACTACGAGCAGCACGGCCAGATGATGCCGGACGACTGGAAGGAACAGATCGGCGGCCATGACGCCATCTTCTTCGGCGCCGTCGGCTGGCCGGCCGTGGTGCCGGATCACGTCAGCCTCTGGGGCTCGCTGCTGAAGTTCCGTCGCGAATTCGACCAGTACGTGAACCTGCGCCCCGCGCGACTGCTGCCCGGCGTGCGCTCGCCACTCGCAGGCCGCTCGCCCGGCGACATCGACATGTGGATCGTGCGCGAGAACACCGAGGGCGAATACTCCAGCGTCGGCGGGCGCATGTACGCCGGCACCGAGCGCGAGATCGTCATCCAGGAGACGGTCATGAGCCGCATCGGCGTCGACCGCGTGCTGCGCTTCGCCTTCGAGCTGGCTGCCTCGCGGCCGCGCGCCAAGCTCACCTCCGCCACCAAGAGCAATGGCATCGCCATCACCATGCCCTATTGGGACGAGCGCGTCGAAGCCATGGCCGCGCAGTTCCCTGGCGTCGCGGTCGACAAGTTCCACATCGACATCCTCTGCGCCCACTTCGTGCAACGGCCGCAGCACTTCGACGTGGTGGTGGCCAGCAACCTGTTCGGCGACATCCTGTCCGACCTGGGGCCAGCCTGCACCGGCACCATCGCCATCGCGCCCTCGGCCAACCTGAACCCGACGCGCGCATGGCCCAGCCTGTTCGAGCCGGTGCACGGCTCGGCGCCGGACATTGCGGGCAAAGGCATCGCCAACCCCATCGGCCAGATCTGGGCCGGCGCCATGATGCTGGACTTCCTGGGCCACCGCGCCGCCCACGACGCCGTCATGGCGGCCATCGAAGCCGTGTTGGCCGACCCCGCCGCGCCCAAGACGCCCGACCTGGGCGGCAAGGCCTCATGCACCCAACTGGGCGAGGCCATTGCCGGGGCTGCGAAAATGGCGAAATCATGAAGTCCATCGCCTACACCCGTGCCCAAGGCCTGCCGGCCCTGCTCCAGCAACGCATTGCCGTCCTCGATGGCGCGATGGGCACCATGATCCAGCGTTACAAGCTGGTCGAGGCCGACTACCGTGGCGAGCGCTTCAAGGACCATCACAAGGACCTGAAGGGCAACAACGAGATGCTGATGTTCACGCGGCCCGATGTGCTGCTTGAAATCCACGAGCAATACCTCGCCGCCGGTGCCGACCTCATCGAGACCAACACCTTCGGCGCCACCACCGTGGCCCAGGAGGACTACGACCTCGCCGAGTTGGCCTACGAGATGAATGTCGAGGCCGCCAAGCTGGCCCGCGCCGCCTGCGACAAATACTCGACGCCCGACAAGCCCCGCTACGTGGCGGGTGCCCTCGGCCCGACGCCGCGCACCGCTTCCATCAGCCCGGACGTCAACGACCCCGGCGCCCGCAATGTCGACTTCGACACGCTGCGCGCCGCCTATTACGAGCAGGCCAAGGGCCTGCTGGAGGGGGGCTGCGACCTCTTCCTCGTCGAGACCATCTTCGACACGCTGAATGCCAAGGCCGCCATCTTCGCGCTCGACGAGCTGATGGAAGACACCGGCGAGCGCCTGCCCGTCATCATCTCGGGCACGGTGACCGACGCGTCCGGCCGCATCCTGTCCGGCCAGACCGTGACCGCCTTCTGGCACTCGGTGCGCCACGCCCGCCCCATCGCCATCGGCCTGAACTGCGCGCTGGGCGCGACGCTGATGCGGCCCTATATCGAGGAACTGGCCAAGGTGGCGGGCGACGTGGCCGTCAGCTGCTACCCCAACGCCGGCCTGCCCAACCCCATGAGCGACACCGGCTTCGACGAGACGCCGGACGTGACGGCGCGCCTGGTGGGCGAGTTCGCCCAGGCCGGCTTCCTGAACATCGCCGGCGGCTGCTGCGGCACGACGCCCGACCACATCGCAGCCATCGCCAAGGCCGTGTCGGCCTACAAGCCGCGCGTCAGCGGCGAGAAGTTCTTCAGCGAGATGCTCGCGGCGGCCTGAGGCCGTTTCAGAGCGCGGCCTTGGCCGCCGCCAGGTAGGCGCTGCGCTGCTCCAGGCCGTTGTAGCCGCCGTTGATGCGCCTCGTGACCAGCCGGATGTCGTCGCTGTCGCTGTAGGTGTTCAGCTTGGCCTGGATCCAGTACTGCAGCGCCGTCTCCAGCGCGAGCTCGGGGTCGGATGCGATGAGCTCCGGGGTGGTCATCAGCTCGGGCCTGCCGAGGGCCTCGGCAAAGCGCTGGTAGTTGCTCCGCCCGGTCAGCAGCAGCAGCCCGCGGCCTTTGAAGCGGGCTCCGTCGCCCGGCTGGGTATTGCCCAGGTCCGCGCGGCCTTCGTAGGCCGCACCCGAGGACAGCTCCTGCGTGAAGTGCAACTCGTCGCTCTCGCGGCCGATCTGGGCCAGGAACATCGCGGCCCGCGAGCAGGTGTTGATCTCCGCCTTGGCCATGCCCTTGCGCAGCAGCGGCAGATAGGTCTCGAGGTCGGCTGGCTTGGCGCGCGGGTAGATGCGCGCCAGCTTGGCCACCGTCAGCTTGTTCAGCGGGTTGCCCTGGCCCGAGGTGCAGGCGCGATCCTCGACAGGCATCGTGGTGGCGGCGCCCTGACCCGTGGTGGTCGACGGCGTGGTCGACAGCTTGGTGGTGGGCGCAATCGCCACCACGACGGCCGCGCGCGTACCGGTCTCGAGATCGCGGCAATCGCGCTCGACCGCGCTCGTGTAGTCATCCTTGATCGCGGCGCCCAATGTGTCCCGCATGTCCTTGCGGTCGAAGGTCTCGGCCACCAAGTAGCTCTGCACCTTGAGCTGCTGCTCGAGATAGGCCTTGCATTCCACCAGCGTCGTGTAGCGCCGGCCTTCGAGACGGCTGCGCAGGGCCTCCATGACGGCTTGCTGTTCGCCGCGGCGTGCCTGCAGCTCGGCGCGAGCCCAGGTCTGCAGCGGATTGCCTTCGATGGAGGCGATCACCGTGAGCGTGTCGCGCCGGTATTCGCGTGACGCCTTGTCCGCGATGGCCAGCTTGGCGAAGTCCAGCGCGATCTGGTGCGCGATCTCGGTCTGCTTGAGCTGGTTCTGCCAGTAGCCGTTGATGAACTGCACCAGAGGCACGACGGCGGCGGTGAGGGCGCCCAGCCAGGCCAGCACGGTGGGCGTGAGCACGCGCGATGCGGCTTCGGGCGTCGGCGTGGCGGGTGCGGGCATGAGGGCCTCCTGTGAGGGGCCGATGCTAGAACGGCGCACACGCGTTGCCGGCGGCTGCGTCCTGAACATTCAGGATGGCTTCCCGCCGCCCTGTTCATGGGAACACATGACAACAGGTGGCCGTATGGCGGCACAGGCCCTCACGATGTCCGATGCCCTGAAGACCCGTGCGGGCCGCCGTGCGATCGCCGGCCGAATGACGCGTCAGGACGCCTTGGGCGCGCTCGGGGCATTCGTCGAAGGCCTGGCGCTGCGCTTCGGCACTTCGCTGAATTCGGCCGGGGGCTTCATCAGCGCCGCGTCTGGCTCACCGCGCTTGATCTTCTCCAGACGGTAGTTCTGCTCGCCCATGCGCGGGTCGGCATCGCGGCTCATGACGGTCAGCATCAGGTCGGGTGAACGCCAGACCTCGCGCGAGCTGACGATGGGCTTCTCGTTGCCGATCTTGCCGGCCTCGATGGTCCACGTCGTGCGCTCGCCGGTGACCTTCAGGCCGTCGATCTCCTTGGGTGCCAGCGCGGTCGTCGTGCCGCCCTCGCGCGGCAGCATGGGGAACTGCAACAGGGGCAGGGGCGGTAGCGGCGGCGTGGGCGGAGTCATCGGCGCCGGTGGTGCGGGCAGGGCGGGCATGGCAGGCATGGCGGGCAGTTCGCTGGCTCGGATGACGCGCAGCTCACGGCGGCGCTCGACGGCGCTGGCACCCGGCGCGGGTGGCGCCACCAGCTCCTGCTCGATGACGATGCCCGGCTCGCCGGCCATCGCGCGGCCGCGGACGCGCTCGGCATCCACGCTGCGGGCGCGCTCGGCCACGCGACCACCCCATTCCTTCCAGCGCGCCGCTTGCTCCTTCATGCGCTCGCCCCAGTCCTGCATCGACGCCTCCCAGGCGGCGTGCGCGGCCGCGTCGGCGCCCGGTGCCCAGACCATGGAGCCGCGCAGTCGTTGCACGCGCTTCTGGTCCGGGTAGATGACCCAGCTCTCCTTGGCCACCGGGTCGTTCAGGTAGACGACCTTGGGGCCACCCTCGCGCTGGACTTCCCGGCGCGTGCGACCCTCGCCGTCGCGGCAGAGCTGGCTCAGCTGCTTGCGCACGATGCGGTTGCCGTCGCCCAGCGTCTGCACGTTCTCGTGCACGGCCGTCGCGCAGTAGGGCGCACCACGCACGACGCGCTCGCCCTCCAGCTCGCGGCCGGCAAAGGCCAGGGCCTGGTCGCCCATGGCGATGCGCACGGGCAGGTCGGACAGGGCCAGCTGCACGCTGCGCTCGACTTCGCGTTCGATGTCCCGCGCTTGCAGGCGGTCGGCTTCCAGCGCGGTGGCCGAAGCGGCCATGGCGATCAGCGTCAGGACGGTGAGGGGCGTCTTCATGTCGTTCTCCAGGTCAATTCAGGATCCGCACGGCCAGCACCTGGYCGCTCGGGTTCAACATCAGCTCGGCGCGCACCGTCTCGTCGGCGCGCGCGGCATCAAAGGGCAGGCCCAGCAGCGCCAGGCGCTCGCGCGGCAGCTCGGCGGGTTGCAGCCACACGGCGGCATTGCGGCTGGCCGCCAGCGCCGCGCGGAACTCACCCTCCGGCACCAGCGGGACGAAGCCGCTGCCGGCAGGCGCCGCCTGCGCGGTCTGGGTGCCGGGCGGGTCCAGCAGCAGCATGGCGCTCAGCAGCACGGCGGCCGTGGCGCCCAGCGCCCCACTGCCCCAGGCCAGGCGGCGAAGCCAGCGGGGCTCGTGGGCCTCGGCCGTCTCGGCTACCCGGCGTCGGGCGCGCAGCACGCGTTGCTGGTCGGTCAGGCGGGCCAATAGCGCGGCGTCTTGGTCGGCGCCGGGTTGGAGCCGTGCGAACTCGCCGCGGGCGGGCAGCAGCCAGTCGGGGGTGTCGTTGGGGCTCATGGCTTTTCTCCCACGGTGAGCAGATCGGCCAGGCGCTGCCGGGCGCGGTGCAGGCGGGTGCGCAAGGTGTCCACGCTGACGCCTGCAATCGCGGCGGCGTCCTCGTAGCTGCGCTCCTGCAGGTCCACCAGCACGATGGCTTCGCGCTGCGGCCAGCTCAAGGCGCGAATGCCGGCCCAAAGGCCGTCCTGCTGTTGAGCCTGGTTCAGGCGGGTGTCGCTGGCCGGCATGGCCTCGGCGCCTTCGTCGGCGTCGAGGGAGTCGTCCAGCGGCACATGACGACGTGCGTCGCGCCACTGGTTCAGCAGTTGGTGGCGGGCCATGCCGGCGAGATAGGCGCCCAGCGAACCGCGGCCGGCGTTGAAGGACTGCGGCCCGCGCAACAACTGCGCAAAGGCTTCCTGCACGGCATCCAGCGCCGTGGCCTCGTCGCCGGCCAGCGCCAGCGCATAGCGGTAGACCGAGCCGCTCTCGCGCCGGTAGACCAGCGCCAGCGCGTCGGCGTCGCCATCGGCCACGCGGGCCAGCAGCGCGGCGTCATCGCCGGCTGCGGACGCGGCCGGGGCGACAAAGCCGAGGCGGGTCAGCCAGCTCATGTCGGGGCGCATGGGGAGGAGGCCTGCAGAAGTTGCATGTCCCTATTGAGCGCGGCGAGGCCCTTTCGTTACTCCGGACAAACCCGTCGTCACTTTCGGCATGGGCGCGGCGCGGCATGATCCTCACGCCCCCGGAACAGGAGACTGCCGCATGCTGAAGCTGCAAGGCATTGACCATCTCGTGCTGCGCGTCATCAACCTCGACGCCATGGTCCGCTTCTATGTCGACGTGCTCGGCTGCTCGGTCGAGCGCCGCCAGGACGAGATCGGCCTCGTGCAGCTGCGTGCCGGCCATTCGCTGATCGACCTCGTGCCGGTGGACGGCAAGCTTGGCCGCATGGGCGGGGCCGCGCCCGGCGTCGAGGGCCGCAACATGGATCACTTCTGCCTGCGCGTCGAACCCTTCGACGGGGACGCTATCCGCGCGCATCTGACGGCCCACGGCGTTGAGGGCGGCAAGACCGAGAGCCGCTATGGTGCCGAAGGCGAGGGGCCTTCCATCTACTTGAGCGACCCTGAAGGCAATGTCGTCGAACTGAAGGGGCCACCCGCATGAAACCGCTGATGAATCCTCTAGCCAGGGCCATCGCCTGGGGTGGCCTGCTCGCCGGCACCGGTGACCTCGTTTTCGCGCTGAGCTATTACGGCATGAAGCTGCGTGTCTTCCAGACCGTCGCCGCCGGCCTCATCGGCCGCGAGGTGGCCTTTGGCGGCGGGCCGGAGACCTTTGCGCTGGGCGTCGCGCTGCACTACGGCATCGCACTGATCTGGGCTGCCCTCTTCTGCGTGGTGGCCCTGCGGCTGCCGGCCCTGCTGCGCAATGCGACGGCCGCCGGCCTGGCTTATGGCTTCGTTGTCTACTTCGGCATGAACAACGTCGTGCTGCCGCTGTCGGCCCTGCACACGCCGTTCTGGCCACCCAAGCTGGATGCGGCGGCGATCGTCGCGCATTGCTTCCTGTTCGGCTTCCCGATCGGCCTGGCGGCGCGCCGGGTGCTGCTGGGCGGGCCGCGGCGCGGCTGACGTCGCTGGCCGCATCAGCAAATGCGGCCAGCGAGGAAGGGTGGGCCGGCTCGCGCAAAATCGCCCACCATGCGTGACCTGCCTACCAAGCTGCCCAATACCGGCACCACCATCTTCACCGTCATGTCGGCGCTGGCCACCGAGCATGGCGCCGTCAATCTCGGCCAGGGCTTCCCGGATTTCGGCGCCGACCCCGCCCTGCTGCAGGCCGTCACCGACGCCATGGCCGCCGGCCACAACCAGTACCCGCCGATGACCGGCGTGCCGGCGCTGCGCCAGGCCATCGCCACCAAGCTGAACGCGCTCTACGGCTCGGCCTATGACGCTGACCGTGACATCACGATCACAGCCGGCGGCACGCAGGGGCTGATCACGGCGCTGCACAGCTGCGTGGGCGCTGGCGATGAGGTCATCATCATCGAGCCGGCCTACGACAGCTACGACCCCGCCATCCGCCTGGCCGGTGCCATTCCCGTCGGCGTGCCGATGACGCTGGACTATTGCATCGACTGGACGGCGGTGCGTGCCGCCATCACGCCGCGCACGCGGGCGCTGGTGATCAACACGCCGCACAACCCCAGCGGCCGCATCGCGACCGCCGAGGACCTGCGCGAGCTGGAGCGGATCGCTGAAGCGCACGACCTCTTCGTCATCAGCGACGAGGTCTACGAGCACATGGTCTTCGATGGCGCACCACACGAGAGCGTCGCGCGCTACCCCGGCCTGAGGGAGCGCAGCTTCCTCGTCAGCAGCTTCGGCAAGACCTTCCATGTGACCGGCTGGAAGGTCGGCTTTGTCGCCGCGCCGCCGGCGCTGTCAGCGGCCTTTCGCCGTTTGCACCAGTACACCGTGTTCACCGTGCACACGCCGACCCAGCACGCGATTGCGGCCTATCTCGCCGACCCGGCACCCTGGCAGGGCTTGAGCGGCTTCTACCAGGCCAAGCGCGACGGCTTCCGCGCGGCGTTGTCAGCCACGCCGCTGAAGCTGCTGCCCTGCGAGGGCACCTACTTCCAGACGGTGGACTACAGCGCCGTGTCGGATCTGCCCGAGCTGGACTTCGCCCAATGGCTGACCACCGAGATCGGCGTCGCGGCCATCCCGCTGTCGGTCTTCTACCAGCAGCCGCAGGAGAGGCGGCATGTGAGGTTCTGCTTTGCGAAGCGGGATGAGACCTTGAAGCTGGCGACGCAGCGGCTGCAGAGCGGCCTGCACGGCTAGCGCCTCACGCTGGCACGCCCCGTGCTAACCCTGAGTCGGCAGGACCGGCACGCGCATTGCGGGAGGCACCGGTCGTGACCCAGCTCACGGAGGATGTCATGTCGCACCATCAGCGTGCAGTGCCCGATGCACGAAAAGCGGGGGCCGTGCCCAAACAAACGGCAGGCGAGGCGTTTGGCAAGTTGATCAACCTGTCGGGTCGACGCCGTTTCACATCGCAGCGCCTGGTGCTGTTCGCGGTGCTGGCCTTGCAAGGCCGCGAAGGTGCGCTCGCCACGGCCCACGATGCGCTGGCGACCTTCCGTGAGGCCCATCGCTCGCTGACCGAAGGCGAACTGTCGCCGCGTGCGCTGGGCGGCGAGCTGGAGCAGGCCTACTTCGGCCCCGACCGGGCCGATGAGCGCATCGGCGGCTTCATCGCGTTGGCGCAGCGAGCGCTCGATGCCATCGCCACCGAGGGCCGCAGCGCTGCGGCCCTGCTGGAGGAGCTGGTGGAAAGCGTCACACCGCTGCTGGCGGTGCTGAACCGGCTGACGCAGCTGTACGAGGACCTGGCCCGCCAGCAGGCCGCCGCGGCCAAGAAGCAACTCACCGCCGTCATGGGCGACATCGAGACCATCGCCAAACACGCCCGCATCGTGTCCTTCAACGCGCAGGTCGTCGCCGCGCGTGCGGGCGACTCGGGCCGCGAGTTCGCCGTCGTGTCGGGCGAGCTGACGCAGATCACCGGCAAGCTCGACGGCCTGGTGCGCGAGGCGGTGCGCAGCGCGGTGGCGTGAGCGGTCAGGCGGCCGGTCGCAAGGGGCAGCTCGCGCCGGTCTCAGGCGTCTCGGCCAAGCGCATGGCCAGCTCCGCCCTCAGGCCCTGCAACGCCGCGATGCGCGCGTCGATGTCTGCCAGCTTGCGCGCCAGCGCTGCCCGCAGCGCCGGGCCGGCCTCCTCGCCCTGGGCGAGCAAGGGCATGTCGGCCGCGATCTCGGTCAGCGTGAAGCCCAGTTGCTGGGCCGTGCGCACATAGCCCAGCCATTGAACGGTCTCCGCGGGGTAGTCGCGGTAGCCGTTGTCGGTGCGGCGCGCCTGCAGCAGGCCGCGCTTCTCGTAGAAGCGCAGGCTGTCGCGGCTCAGGCCGGTCAGTGTGGCGAGGGTGCCGATGAGCATGAGGCATCCGAAATAGCTTGACCTTGGAGTGTGGTCCAAGGTCGAGCATGTGTGCACGTCCCTATTTCATGCCTCGCCATGCCTGCCTTCAGCAACTCCGGTTTCCTGCGCGTCGTCTGGTTCAGCGCCCTCTACGACCTCATCGTCACCGCGCCCTTCGCCACGCCCTGGACCTTTGAATTGAATCGCGCCCAGCTCAGCGCCATCAACCAGGCCCTGGGGGGCCTGCCCCTGCCGGCTTTCGATGCGGTGCAGACCCTGTTCGCGCTGCTGATGGGCAGCATCGTCCTCGTCTGGTCGGTGCTGAGGTTGCGCGGGCCGACGGTGCAGTTCGGCCGCTATGACGCGGCCGGGCGGCTGTTGTTCGGGGTGTGGATGGCGTGGGCCTGGCTGCAGACCGGCGCACCGGTGATGCTGCTGTTCATCGTGCCCGAGCTGAGCTGGGCCGTGGTGCAGGCCTGGTGCGTCAGGGCGCGGCCTGCGTTCAGCGCGTCAGCGGGATGACCTCATCGCGCAGCAGGCGGAGTTGCGCCTCCAGCAGCGGTCCGTTCGGGTCGTGGCCGGCACGGGGCACCGTCACCAGCTTCTTGCGCGGCGCCTGGATGCCGTCGAACCAGGCCTGCGTCACGGCCGGCGGGGTCAGCAGGTCTTGCTCGCCCTGGATGAGGAAGACCGGCAGCCGGAAACGCGTGCGCTGTTCTTTCAGTGCCAGCTGCCAGAGCATGCCGTCGGCCTTGAAGCCGACGAACTTCAGGAAGGAGAAGTCCTCGCCGGCCTCGTAGGCGGCCAGGTCCTGCGGGCTGGCGTAGCCGGGCGCGGGGCGCCAGTCGGGGCCGGCGTCGCTGCGCTGGGCTTCGTAGCGGCGCACGATACGGCGCAGCTGGCCGAAGCTGCGCGGGTTGGTCCAGGGGGGCGTACCGAGGGCTTGCAGCGTGGTCAGTGCGGCCTCGTCTCCGAGCTCGCGGGCGCGTTGCAGCGTGAGGGCATGGCTGGCGATCAGATCCGGCGGCCCGACGAGCTGGGCCACGCCGACATAGGCATGGAAAAGCTCGGGCTTGAGACTCGCCATCTCCGCGGCCAGGGCCGAGCCCCAGGAGCTGCCGGTCAGAATGAGCTTGTTCTTGCCCAGACGCTGTTGCAGGTACTCGGCCACCGCGAGGCCATCGGCGGCCATCAGCGCCAGCGTCAGCGGCGTGCGCGCGAATTCTTCGGGCTCCAGCTCACGCACCGGCAGGTTGCGGCCATAGGTGCGGCCGGCGCCGCGTTGGTCCCATTGCACCAGGGTGAAGTCCTTGGCCCAGCCGCCGTAGAGATTGTCTGCAAACGGGCTGATCGGATTGCCGGGGCCGCCGTGGATGAAGAGCAGCACCGGGTTGCGGCAGTCCTGGCTGCTGATGGTCACCCACTGCGGGATGCCGTTGATGGCCACGAAGCCCTGCTCGCGGACGGTGCGGTCAGCAGCTTGCGCTTCGCAGGCCGGAGCCAGCGGCTCGGCAGCATGGCTCGTCAGCTGCGCAAGCAGCAGGACAGTGGTCAACAGACGTCGGATCAAGCCGGCTCCTCGCAGGGCGAGGCGCCGAAGCAGGCGCCATGGCGGCGCACTATAGGGGCGGGACTTGCTGCGAGATCAGCCCGCGCGCTCGAGCATGGCCTGCAACAGCACATTGCACCCCGCCTCGATGTGCTCGGGCTTGGCGTCCTCGATCTCGTTGTGGCTGATGCCGTCCTTGCAGGGGATGAAGATCATGCCAGCCGGGGCCAGGCGGGCCATGTAGACGGCGTCGTGGCCGGCGCCGGAGACCGCGCGCATATTGCTGTAACCCAGCGTGTCGGCGGCCTTCTGAACCGCAGCGATACAGTCGGCGTGGAAGGGTTGGGCCGGGTAGGCGCTGACCGGCGTGATTTCGATGGGCAGGCCGCTGTCGGCGCTCAGCTTGGCAGCCACGGCGCGGATGTCGGCGTCCATCGCTTCGCACAGCGCATCCGTCGCGTTGCGCAGGTCGATGCTGAACTTGACGCGGCCGGGGATGACGTTGCGGCTGTTGGGGTGGACCTGCACCATGCCCACGGTGCCGCGGCCATGCGGCGGGTGGCGGTGGGCGCAGGCGACCACTTCTTGCATCAGCTTGGCGGCCACCTGCAGCGCATCCTTGCGGAGGGCCATGGGCGTGGGGCCGGCGTGGGCCTCCATGCCGGTGACGACGCAGTCATACCAGCGGATGCCCAGCACCCCGGTGACGACGCCAATGGTCTTGTCGTGATCCTCCAGCACCGGGCCCTGCTCGATATGGGTCTCGAAGTAGGCGCCGATGGGGTGGTCGCCCGGCACTTGGCTGCCGACGTAGCCGATGCGCTCCAGCTCGCCCTTGACGGTCTTGCCTTCGGTGTCCGTCGCGGCGTAGGCATGCTCCAGCGTGAAGGCCTTGGCGAACACGCCCGAGCCCATCATGACGGGCACGAAGCGCGAGCCTTCTTCATTGGTCCAGAAGGCGACCTCGATGGGCGCCTCGGTCTCGATGCCGTGGTCATTCAGCGTGCGCACGACCTCGATGCCGGCCAGCACGCCGTAGTTGCCGTCGAACTTGCCGCCGGTGGGCTGGGTGTCGATGTGGCTGCCGGTCATGATGGGGGCCAAGCTGTTGTTGCGGCCCGCGCGGCGCATGAAGCCGTTGCCGATCTGGTCGATGGTGACCGTCATGCCCGCCTCGCGCGCCCACCGCGTGACGAGGTCGCGGCCCTGCTTGTCGAGGTCGGTCAGCGTCAGGCGGCAGACGCCGCCCTTCTCGGTGGCGCCGATCTGCGCCAGCTCCATCAGCGAGTCCCAGAGGCGCTGGCCGTTGACGCGCAGCTTCGTGATGTCTGTCTTGGTGGGCATGTCCATCGTGGACTCCTAGAGCTTCGTGCCGAAGCGCAGTTTGTTGTGGTCGGGGTCGACGAGCAGGAACTCGCGTACGCCCCAGGGCATGTCTTCAATGGGCTTGACCGGCTTCACGCCTTTGGCCGTGAAGGCGGCGTAGACGGCGTCGGCGTCGGGCACCCAGAAATAGACGGCGCCACCGGGCGCGCAGTCGCCGGCGTGGCCGGTCAGGAAGATCGTCTGGCCCTCGCGCGTGAGCTGCAGGAACAGCGGCAGGCCGGGTTCGAACTGGTGCTGCCAGTCGATGCTGAAACCCAGCTGGTCGATGTAGAAGGCTTGCGCGCGCGCCGCGTCCGTCATGCGCAGCTGGGGGATGACGGTTTGCATGTCAGCGGCGCCCGGCCGCCCGAAGGCGCTGACGCGCCCCCTCGGGGGGCAGAGAGCGAAGCGAGCGTGGGGGCTTCATTTTCATCGAGCGACGGCGGTAGGAGCCAGGTCGTGGGCGCGCTTGGCCGCGGCATCGAACTGCGGGCCGAACGGCGGGCGCTTCAGATAGCGACCCTTGCCTTGCTCGGCGCGCAGCTCGCCGCGGGCGAACACGAGGCGGCCTTGCGCGATCGTGTGGCTGGCAATGCCGCGCACGGTGCGGCCCTCGAAGATGTTGAAGTCGTTCCTGGAGAACTGCGTCTTGGCGCTCAACGTCTTGATGCCGGCCGGGTCCCACAGCACGAGGTCGGCGTCCGACCCTTCAGCGATGACGCCCTTGCGCGGGTACATATTGAAGAGCTTGGCCGCGTTGGAAGACGTGATGGCGACGAACTCGCTGGGCGTCAGGCGGCCGGAATTGACACCAGCGTCCCACAGCACCGCCATGCGCTCCTCGACGCCACCGCAGCCGTTGGGGATCTTGGCGAAGTTGTCGATGCCGGCGGCCTTCTGGCTGGCGCAGAAGGTGCAGTGGTCGGTCGCCGTCGTGTGCAGCTGGCCGCTCTGCAGGCCGCGCCACAGGAACTCCTGGTGGATCTTGGGCCGGAAGGGCGGGCTCATCACATAGGCGGCGGCCTTGGCGAAATCCGGATCGCGGTAGACGCTGTCGTCGATCAGCAGATGGCCGGCCAGCACCTCGCCGTAGACGCGCTGGCCGCGGGCGCGCGCACGGGCGATCGCCTCGGCGCTCTCGATGCAGCTGACGTGCACGATGTAGATGGGCACGCCCAGCACATCGGCAATCGCGATGGCGCGGTTGGCGGCCTCGCCTTCCACCATCGGCGGGCGGCTCAGCGGATGACCCTCGGGGCCGGTGATGCCCATCTTGGCGACCTCGGCCTGCAGCAGATAGACCAGCTCGCCGTTCTCGGCGTGCACGGTCGGCATGGCGCCGAGTTCGAGGGCACGCTTGAAGCTGTTCACCAGCGTCTCGTCGTCGCACATGATGGCGTTCTTGTAGGCCATGAAGTGCTTGAAGCTGTTGACGCCTTCCTCGCGCACCAGGGTGCCCATGTCGGCATGCACCTGCTCGCTCCACCAGGTCACGGCGACATGGAAGGCGTAGTCGGCCGCGCTCTTCTCGGCCCAGCCGCGCCACTGCCGGTAGGCGTCCATCAGCGGTTGCTGCGGGTTGGGGATGACGAAGTCGATGATGGACGTCGTGCCGCCCGCCAGGCCCGCCGCCGTGCCGCTGAAGAAGTCGTCCTGCGTGACCGTGCCCATGAAGGGCAGCTGCATATGGGTGTGCGGGTCGATGCCGCCGGGAATGAGGTACTGGCCGGTGCCGTCCAGCGTCGTCGTGCCGGCGGGCGCTTCGGTGACGGCGCGCTCGCCCATCGCGGCGATGCGGCCGTCGACACAGAGCACATCGGTGCGGGACTCGGCATCGGCATTGACGACGACGGCGCCGCGGATCAACAGGGAAGTCATGTCGCGCTCCTCGTGAGCGGTTGGGGTTGGGTCTTGCCAGCCATCAGTGCGCCATAGACGATGGCGGCAAGGGCAAGACCGGCAAACCAGGCGTACGTGTAGATGGCCTTGAAGGCCGTGCCGACCTCGGGGAAGGCGGCCGGGAAGGCGGCGTTCAGGAAGCCGGGGATATTGGGCGCGACGCCGACAGCGAAGGCGATGACGGCGGCGATGTTCCAGCCGCCGCGGTAGCTGTAGCGGCCACCTTCGCGGTAGAGCTCATCCACCGCCAGCTCGGTCTTGCGCAGCACGTAGTAGTCGACGATGAGGATGCCGGCGACCGGCCCCAGCAGCGCCGAATAGCCGATCAGCCACGTGAAGATATAGCCCTCGGTCGAGGCCAGGATCTTCCACGGCATCATGACGATGGCGATACCGGCCGTCAGCATGCCGCCGGTCTTGTAGCTGATCTTGCCCGGCGCCAGCGCCGAGAAGTCATAGGCCGGGCCGACGAGGTTGGCCGCGAGGTTGACGCTGACGGTGTCGATCAGCAGCACGATGAGGGCGATCAGCACGGCGGCACCCGTCATGCGGCTGGCCACGTCCACCGGGTCCCACAGCGCCTTGCCGTAGATGACGACGGTGGCCGAGGTGACGAACACGGCCAGCGCCGCCAGCAGGCCCATGGGCAGCGGCAGGCCGATGGCCTGGCCGATGAGCTGGTCGCGTTGCGTCTTGGCAAAGCGTGTGAAGTCGGGGATGTTCAGCGCCAACGTCGCCCAGAAGCCGACCATGGCGGTCAGCGAGGGCCAGAACACGGCAGAGAACTGGCCGGCCTTCTTGCCGCCTTCCACGAACGCCGAGGGCTGGTCGAGGATGGGCCCGAAGCCGCCGGCCTTGTCCCAGGCCCACCACAGCAGCACGAAGCAGATGACGATCTTGATCGGTGCCGTGTAGGTCTCGAGCTTGCGGATGGCCTCGATGCCGTGCACGACGAACCAGAACTGCAGCGCCCAGAACAGCAGGAAGCAGCCGAGCTGCGCCGGGTTGATGCCCAGGCCCGGCAGCGGATCGCCGGTCAGCGGATGGCCGATCAGCACGCCGGCCAGCGTGTAGATCATCTGGCCGCCGAACCAGGTCTGGATGCCGTACCAGCCGCAGGCCACCAGCGCCCGCAGCAGGGCCGGCAGCCGCGCGCCCTGGGTGCCGAAGGAGGCCCGCGCCAGCACCGCATACGGGATGCCGTATTTGGCGCCGGCATGGCCGATCAGCAGCATGGGCACCAGCACGATGAGGTTGCCCAGGAAGACCGTGCCGACGGCCTGGCTCCAGCTCATGCCCGACTCGATGAGGCTGGCCGCCAGTGTGTAAGCCGGGATGCACATGACCATGCCCACCCACAGCGCCGCAAAGTGGTACCAGCGCCAGGTCCGCTGGGCAGCGGTCGTCGGGATCAGGTCCGGATTGCTCAGCGTGGGGTCGGTCATGGGCAGCGTCCTTGCGGTTCAGGTGTTCTGCGGGAAAGCAAATTGCGGGCCCTTGGGCAGGCTGTCCGGCCAGCGCTGCATGACGGCCTTGTGCTTGGTATAGAAGCGCACCGCCTCGGGGCCGTAGGCGTGATGGTCGCCGAACAGGCTGCGCTTCCAGCCGCCGAAGCTGTTGAAGGCCATGGGCACCGGCAGGGGCACGTTGACGCCCACCATGCCGACCTGGATGTGGTGCACGAACTCGCGCGCCACATGGCCGTCGCGGGTGAAGATGGCCACGCCATTGGCGTACTCATTGGCCTCGATCAGCGCGAGCGCGGCGGCCAGGTCGGGCACGCGCACGACGCAGAGCACCGGCCCGAAGATCTCCTCGGTGTAGCAGCTCATGTCGGCCGACACGCCGTCCAGCAGCGTGCCGCCGACGAAGAAGCCGTCTTCAAACCCGGCCACGCGATGGCCACGGCCATCGACGACGGCCTTGGCGCCGGCCGCCACGCCTTCGCCGATCAGCTTCTCGACGCGCTGCTGCGAGGCGCGCGTGATCAGCGGCCCCATCTCCATGCCGGCACCAAATCCCTCGCCGATCTTCAGTGCGGCGACCTTGGGCGCGAGTGCGGCCACCAGCGCATCCGCTGCATCGCCCACGGCCACGGCCACCGAGATCGCCATGCAGCGCTCGCCGGCCGAGCCATAGGCCGCGCCCATCAGTGCGTCCACGGCCTGTTCGAGGTCGGCGTCGGGCATGACGACCATGTGGTTCTTGGCGCCGCCCAGGGCCTRCACGCGCTTGCCGTGGGCCGAGCCGACCTTGTAGATGTGTTCGGCCACGGGCGTGGAGCCGACGAAGCTGACGGCCGCGATGCCGGGGTGGGCCAGGATGGCGTCGACGATGTCCTTGTCGCCCTGGATGACGCTGAACACGCCGTCGGGCAGACCCGCGTCCTTCAACCATTGCGCCATCAGCAGCGACGCCGACGGGTCGCGCTCGCTGGGCTTCAGGATGAAGGCATTGCCGCAGCCGATGGCCAGCGGATACATCCACATGGGCACCATGGCCGGGAAGTTGAACGGCGTGATGCCGGCCACGACGCCCAGCGGCTGACGCACGCTCCAGGCGTCCAGGCCCCGAGCGATCTGCTCGGTGTACTCGCCCTTCAGCAGTTGCGGCATGGCGGTCGCGAACTCGATGTTCTCGATGCCGCGAGCCACTTCGCCCAGCGCGTCGGGCAGCGTCTTGCCGTGCTCGCGCACCAGCGCGCGGGCCAGCTCTTCGCGCTTGTCCTGCACGATGGACAGGAACTTGAACAGCACGCGCGAGCGCGCCAGGGCCGGCGTCTGGGCCCAGGCCTTGGCGGCCTTGGTGGCGCTGGCCACGGCGGCGTCCAGGTCGGCGACGCTGCCCAGCAGCAGCTTGCCTTGCACCGCGCCGGTGGCGGGGTTGTAGATGTCCTGCTGCCGGTCGCCATTGCCGCGGTTGATGGCCCCGTTGATCCAGTGTCCAACTTCGTAGTGACTGCTCATTTCAATTCCTTCAGGCGCAGCCCGAACGCATGGGGTTGTTCGGGTGCGTGGTCCAGTTGGCATAGCTGCCGTCGATGACGCGGCCCGTGCGGGCATCCGTCTCGCCGGCTTCCAGCTTGCGCATCGTGATGGTGCCAGGGACGGGGCAGATCGACACGCAGAGATTGCAACCGACGCATTCGGCGTCGTTGACCTCGAAATGGCGCTGGCCGTTCTTGGTGGCAAAGATGGCCTGGTGGGAGGTGTCCTCGCAGACGACGTGGCAGCGCCCGCACTTGATGCAGCTGTCCTGGTCGATGACCGCCTTCTCGACGTAGTTCAGGTTGAGCTGGTTCCAGTTCTTCACGGTGGGCACGGCGCGGCCCTGGAAGTCGGCGATGCTCTTGTAGCCCTTCTCGTCCATGAAGGTGTTCAGGCCCGAGCACATGTCCTGCACGATCTTGAAGCCATAGACCATGGCGGCCGTGCAGACCTGCACCGTGCCGCAGCCCATGGCGATGAACTCGGCCGCGTCGCGCCAGGTGGTGATGCCGCCGATGCCGCTGATGGGCAAACCGGCCGTGGTCGGGTCGCGGGCGATCTCGGCCACCATGTTCAGTGCGATCGGCTTCACGGCCTGGCCGCAGTAGCCGCCGTGCGAACCCAGGCCGTCGGTGACCGGGCTCATGGTCATGCGGTCCAGGTCCACACCCATGACCGAGTTGATGGTGTTGATGAGGCTGACCGCATCGGCGCCGCCGGCATGCGCAGCGCGCGCCGGGAAGCGCACATCGGTGATGTTGGGCGTCAGCTTCACGATGACGGGCATCTTGGTGTGCTTCTTGCACCACTCGGTGACCTGCTGGATGTACTCCGGCACCTGGCCGACGGCCGAGCCCATGCCACGCTCGCTCATGCCATGCGGGCAGCCGAAGTTCAGCTCCACGCCGTCGGCACCGGTGTCGGCCACGCGTTCAAGAATCGCCTTCCAGCTCGCCTCGTTCACCGGCACCATCAGCGACACGATCATGGCCCGGTCGGGGAAGTCGCGCTTCACGCGCTTGATTTCGTCCAGGTTGGTCTGCAGCGGCCGGTCGGAGATCAGCTCGATGTTGTTGAAGCCGATGACACGGCGGTCCTGGCTCCACAGCGTGGCGTAGCGCGGGCCGTTGACGTTGACGACCGGCGGGTCCTCACCCAACGTCTTCCAGACCACGCCGCCCCAGCCGGCCTCGAAGGCGCGGCGGACATTGATCTCCTTGTCGGTCGGCGGCGCCGAAGCGAGCCAGAAGGGATTCGGGCTCTTGATGCCCAGGAAGTCGGTGCTCAGGTCAGCCATTCGAGGCCTCCTTGTCCATGTGACGGGCGGTGCTCAGGCCCAGGGCGCGGTCGATGCTGACGGCGGCGCGCTTGCCGTGTTCGACGGCTTCCACGGTCAGGTCCCTGCCGCCGGCGCGGCAGTCGCCACCGGCCCAGACGCGGGCCAGGCTGGTCTGGCCATCGGCGTCGGTCTTGATGCGGCCGGATTGCAGTTCGATGCCGGCGCCCGCGGGGGCCGCCTCATAGGTCTGGCCGATGGCGCGCAGCACCATGTCGGCCTCGATGAAGAACTGCTCGCCGGTGTCGACCAGCTTGCCGCCTTCGAGCTGGGTGGCCGCGAAGCGCATGCCGCGCAGCGCGCCGCCTGCCGCCTCGACGGACAGGGGCCGCGCCCAGCAGCGGATGGTCACGCCGTTGGTTTGAGCCCAGTGCTGCTCGTGCTCGGAGGCCGACAGGCCGTCGGGCCCGCGGCGGTAGACCATGGTCACCTGCTCGGCGCCCAGCAGCCGGCTCTGAACCGCCGCGTCCACGGCCGTCATGCCGCCGCCGATGACGACGACCTTGCGGCCCACGGTGACGATCTCCGGTGCGCTCTGGCGCAGTTCGGCGATGAAGTCGACGGCGTCGCGCAGGCCGGTGACCTGCGGCTCGGCAATGCCCAGTGCGTTCACGCCGGCCAGGCCCAGGCCGAGGAAGACGGCGTCGTACTCAGCCAGCAGGCCGTCGAGGGTGATGTCGCGGCCGAGTCGACAGTTCAGCTTGGGCGTGATGCCGCCAATGCTCAGCAGCCAGTCGATCTCCTTCTGCGCAAAGCCGCCGGCGACCTTGTAGCTGGCCAAGCCGTATTCGTTCAGGCCGCCGAGCTTGGGCGCCGCGTCGAACAGCACCACGTCGTGGCCGCGCCAGGCCAGGCCGTGCGCCGCAGCCAGGCCGGCCGGGCCGGCACCGACGACGGCAATGCGGCGGCCCGTCGGCATGCCGCGCTCGAACAGCGGCTTGGCTCCGGGATTGGCGAAGTGACCCTCCACCGCATAGCGCTGCAGCATGCCGATCTCGACCGGCTTGCTTTCGTTGGTGTTGCGCACGCAGGCCTGCTCGCACAGCACCTCGGTCGGGCAGACGCGGGCGCACATGCCGCCCAGCGGGTTGGCCGTCAGGATGGCCTCAGCCGCGCCGCGCACATTGTCCTGCGCCACCCGCTGGATGAAGCTCGGGATGTCGATGCCCGTGGGGCAGGCCGTCTGGCAGGGCGCGTCGTAACAGTAGTAGCAGCGCTCGGCCTCGATCAGCGCCTGCGTGCGGTTCAGCGGCGGATGGGCGTCGGCAAAGTTGCTGGCGTACTCATCGGGCGTCAGGCGCCCGGATTTCAAGTCGGCAAGGTCCACGGGAATCTCCCAGGCGAAAACAGGCAAACATTACTACCCTGTAAAACTTGACCGAAGCGTAAAAACCCGCAGGGCCGGCTTGGTGCGCCCCGTCAAAATGCGCGCCATGACCGACACCGCGACCGTGACGCGCACCCCGCGCGCCGCCACCCTGCGCAAGCAGGAGGCCATCCTTGCCGAGGCCGAACGCCAGTTCGCCCGCTTTGGTTTTGAAGGCGTCAGCCTCGACAGCATCGCGGCCGTGCTCGATCTGTCCCGCCAGAACCTGCTCTACCACTGGCCCAGCAAGGAGGACCTCTACCGCGCCGTGCTGGACAGCGTCATGGGCGAGTGGATGGCCAATATGAACGCCATCACCGAGGCCGACGAACCCGAGGGCGCCATCCAGGCCTATGTGTCGGCAAAACTACGTTTCAGCCGGGATCGGGCCAGCGGCAACGCCGTTTTCACGCGCGAGATCATGGCCGGCGCGCCGCGCTACCAGGACGTGCTGAAGGCCCAGGTCATGCCGCTGCTGCATGCCGACGTCGAGCGCTTCGAGGGCTGGGCCGATGAAGGCTTGATCCGGCGTGTCGACTTCACCCATCTGATGTTCCTGATCTGGTCGTCCACCCAGGCCTATGCCGACCTCGGGCCGCAGTTTTCCCTCTACATGGGCAAGCCGGCGCTGGACGATGCCGACTTCGAGGCCGCACGCGAGTTGATCACCAGCCTGATCTGGCGCAGCCTCAAGCCATGAGCACGCGCCGTGTCGCCCTGGCGGCGTTGATGCTGGCGACGGCTGCCTTCGCTCATGCCGCGCCGCCCCCCAAGTTGCTGGCTCAACTCAAGGCCCAGTCCGACGCCTGGGACCAGGCCATCATCAAGAAGGACCGCGCTGCCATCGAGGCGAACATGGCCGCGGACTTCCGCCAGATCGATGGCCGCGGCAACATCGAGACCAAGGCCAGCTTTGTCGAGGGACTGGTCTCGCCCGACCTCGTCATCGACCCCTACACCGTCGAAGACTTCGAGGTGCGCGTCTACGGCGACACGGCCCTGCTCAGCGGCCGCACGCGCATGACGGGCAAGTACGAGGGCCAGGCCTTCAAGAGCCATTACCGCTACATCGACATCTACGTGAAGCGCGGCGGGGCCTGGAAGATCGTCAGCGTGCAGATCAGCCGCATCCCGGAACCCGACAAGGCGCCCTGACCGGGGGATCGCACCAGTTTCTGCGCGAGGCCGGCGAGGCCCGCGCTTAAGCTGGGCGCCATGGTCCTGCACACCCTGCTCGCCGACACCCTGGCCCGCCGCCGCGCCGTCAATCCGGCCTATTCGCTGCGGGCCCTGGCGCAGTCGCTGGGCGTGCACCACGCCACGCTGACGCGGCTGCTGGCCGGCCGCACCGTCGCCACCGGCCGATGCGTGCAGCGCCTGGGCCGGCGCCTCGGGCTGGCCGACGACGAGATCGCGCAGCTCGGCCTCGCCGAGGCCCGCCGCGGCGTCTGCCGCGCCATCACGCGGCGCGATTTCCGCCCCGATTCCCGCTGGCTGGCCGCCATGACCGGCCTGCCGCTGGACGCCGTCAACGTCGCGCTGCAGCGCCTGCTGGTCGACCGCGTGCTCGTCATGCGCAGCCGGGGCCACTGGCAACTTCAATCCCCCCTCCAGGAGACTCAACGATGAATGCACCCGTCACTCACTGGCAGATCGTCACGCCCGACCCTGAGCGCGCGGCGCAGTTCTACGGGCGCGTGTTCGGCTGGGCCATCACGGCCCACAACGCCATGGGCTACCGCGAAATCCCGGCCGCGCCGGGCGGCATCCCCGGCGGCATCTGGCCTGCACCGCCCGGTGCCCCCAGCAGCGTGCAGGTTTTCGTCAGCGTGCCCGACGTCGCGGCGACGCTGTCTACCGCCACGGCCCAGGGCGCCACGGTCATCGTGCCCGTCACGGCGCTGCCGGATGGCGACGTGATGGCCGTGATGCTGGACCCGCTGGGCTTGGCGGTCGGCCTGATGCAGGACCACAAGTCGGCCTGAGCGCGCGGGGCATGGCAGACATGGCAGAGTTCAGACCATGATTCTCGAAATCGCCGACTTCCGCATCCTGCCCGGCCAGCAGGCCGCCTTTGAAACCGCGCTGCAGCTGGGCATCGCCGAGGCGCTGTCGCAGTCGCCGGGCTTCATCCGCGCCAGCGTGCAGCGCGGCCTGGAGTCGCCCGAGCGCTATGTGCTGCTGGTCGAATGGCAGACGCTGGAAGACCATATGCAAGGCTTCCGCAACGGGCCGCTGTTCGCCGTCTGGCGCGCTCACATCGGCAGCTACTTCGCCAGCCCGCCGAGCATGGAGCACTTCACGGCGGTGCCCTAGGCTCAGGCGGGCGGCGGGTCCGCGTCCGCGGCCATCACCCAGCGGCCCTTGCCGGCGCGCTTGCCGGCCAGCATGGCCTGGTCGGCGCGGGTGATCAGCGTGTTGGCGTCCCTGCCATGGCGCGGGTACATCGCCACGCCGATGCTGATGCCGATCCGGGCCGAGCCGCCGTTCGGCAGCGCAAACGGCGCCTCGAAGGCGTCCAGCAGCCGGTTCAGCGCATGCCTCTCGTCGGCGAGCCCGCTGAGCTGGTTGAGCACCAGCACGAACTCGTCGCCGCCTATGCGTGCCACCACGTCGTTGATGCGCACATTGGCGAGCAGGCGCTCGGCGGTGGCGCGCAGCACCGCGTCACCGGCGTCGTGGCCCTGGTTGTCGTTGACGGCCTTGAAACCGTCCAGGTCCAGATAGCAGACGGCCAGCCAGCGCTCGTTGCGCTCGGCATCGCGCAGCAGCAGGGCCAGGCTCTCCTGCAGCAGATGGCGGTTGGGCAGGCCGGTCAGCAGGTCGTGGAAGGCTTGGTGGCGGGCCTGCTCCTCGCTTTGCTTGAGGGCCGTGATGTCCAGCATCAGCCACAGCGACTCCCCATCGGGCAGGGCCGTGCCGCTGAGGTCGATCCAGATCGCGCTGCCGTCCTTGCGCCGCATGCGCAGCTGGGTGCGGTAGCTGCGCAGGGCCTCCAACTGCTGGTAGGAGCGGCCGACCAGAGCAAAAGACTCGTCGTCGAGATAGAGCAGGCGCGCGGGCTGGCCGCTCAGCTCGCCGGGCGCGTAGCCGAACAGCAGGGCCAGGGCGGCGTTGTGCCAGGTCTCCTGGCGGTCGCGCATCCTCACCATCGCCACCAGCTCGTTGTCCAGCAGGGCGCCGCGTTCGGCGGCCAGCAGTTCGACGCGGCTGCGCTCCTTCACCTGCCGGGCCTGGGCGCGGTAGATGAAGACAGAGAAGGCCAGCAGCAAGGCCTCCAGCAGCAGCAGCAGCGCGGCCAGCACCATGACCTCGCGCCGCCAGGCGGTGAAGAAGTCGTCGGTGGCCAGGCCGACCAGCAGCAGCATGGGGTAGTCGGGCACGGCCTCGTAGGCGGTGACGCGCTCGATGCCGTCCAGCACCGTGCGCGTGACAAAGCTGCCTCGCTTCGGGGCCAGCGCCAGCGCGGCGCGCAGCTGGTCGGACACCCTGGCCGTGCCGGTGCCGGCCTCGGGGTTGACGTCCAGCGGTGAATGTCGCGCGATCAGCTGCAGCGTGCCCGAGCGCAGCGTCACGGCGCCCTGGGCGCCGACGTCGGCGCGCCTGAAGTCGTCGCGAAAGCGATCAGTCTTGACGCTGGCGTAGACCACGCCCTGGAAGCTGCCGTCCGCTGCCATGCGGGCGCGTGCGATGGCCAGGCCCCAGCCGCCGATGAGACGGCCGCGCACCGGCTCGGACACCACCGTCCTGGTCGGCTCGGCCTTGGCGGCCTGGAAGTAATCGCGGTCGGCCATGGACACGCCGGGCCTGTCACCGGGGTTGAGCACCAGGCCGCTGGCGTCGGTCACGCGCAGCGCATCGATGGTGGGCACCAGGGTGCGCTGCTCCTCGGCAACGCGCGCCAGCTCCCGCAGGTCTGCCGGCCCCTTGCTCAGCAACTCGTCCAGCCGCTTCAGCGTCGTCTGCAGGCTGTTGTCCACCAGCTTGAGCCCTGCACTGACGCTCTGGCTCAGCGTCTGTGCCAGATTGGCCGCGGTCTGGCGCGCACGCGCCTCATGCGTCTGGTGGCTGGCGTAGGCGACCTGCCATGCGACCCCAGCGAGCATCGCCAGGATGACGAGGTTGCCGAGAATCAGATAGCGCTTGAAGCGCAGCAGGCTTGCGGAGATTCGCCAGGGCATGCAAAGGCAAAGGTTGGGCCGGCTGCGTCATGCTAGCCCGGCAGGGCTGATTCTCAGCGCCAGCCGGCGTCGCGTGCGGCCTTCTCTTGGTCGGCGTTCAAGGCCTCGCCGGCCATGGTGCTGTCGATGGCGGCCAGCACCGAGGGCGGCAGGCTGCTGGCCGCCTGGCGCATGCCGGTGCTCGCGGTGCTCGTCGCAGCGACCTGCCGCAGCGCCCAGGCGCCATCGGCCTCGCGGCAGGCCAGGCCCGCCGAGGCGTTTGTCGAGAAGCTGCGGCAGTAGCGGCCGTCCTTGGCCTTGAAGCTGACCTGCACGGCCACCGCGCGGCCGGGAGCGCTGGCGAGCTGGGTGTCCAGGGCCTGGGCGATGACGCCGCTGGCGACCAGGCGCTCATCGCCGCCGGCAGGCGGTGGCAGTCGCATGCCGATCAGCGTGCCCAGCACCAGCGTCGCCGCCATGCCGCCCCAGGCCATCCAGTTCGACATCGAACGGCGCTGGGCGCGCACGGCGCCGAGGTCCACCACCTGGGCAGCGGGCTCGGCCAGCAGGGCCTTGAATCGGTCGGGCACGGGCTCGTTCAACACGTCGCTGAAGGCGGCCGCCATGCGCACCCGCTCGGCCTTCAACAGCTCTTCATCATTGCGGCTCATGGCCACTCTCCCAAAAGCTCCTGCAGCGCCTCGCGGGCGCGGGCGAGGCGGCTCGTGACGGTACCGACCGGCACGCCCAGCGTCTGCGCCGCTTCCTGGTAACTCAGGCCTTCCACCAGCACGAGGCCGACGATGGCGCGGTGCTCGTCGCTCAACTTCGCCACGGCCTTGCGCACGAGGATGGCATCGAGCTGCGAGCCCGTCACAGCGCCGTCGCCGACATGCTCGCCTTCCTCCTCGGGCAGGAAGGTCTGGCCGCGTCGCTCGCGGGCCCTCAGTTCATCGATCCAAGCGTTCTGCATGATGCGAAACATCCAGCTGTCCAGACGCGTTCCAGGCGTCCACTGGTCGGTGCGGGTCAGGGCCTTCTCGATGGCGACCTGCACGAGGTCGTCGGCGTCTTCGCGGGAGTGGGCCAGCGTGCGGCCGAAACGGCGCAGCCGCGGCAGCAGGGCGGCGATCTCCTGGCGAAGTTCGGGAAGGTTTTCGGGCATCGATACCGGGACAACGGGCGAGGCATGGATTTTCTTCCCGCTGTCGCTCGTTATCCTCACAAAGCCATGAAACAAGCCGTCTTCGCCCTGTCGATCGCCGCCGCGCTGACTGCGCCGGCCCAGGCCCAGCTGCGCCTGCCGCAGCTGCCGGGAGTGCAGCGCCTGCCAGGCGTCGTGGATCGTGTGGTGGACCGCGTCGTGCAACCCCTGCCTGAGCTGCTGTCGTCCGCCACGCAGCTGGTGGACCTGCGCCTGACGACCGTGCGCGACCTGCTGCAGCGCCATCCGGATGTCGTCGAGGCCGATCCGCGCGGCGAGCTGATCCGCCGCCGCGAGCTGGTGCTGCTGTCGCCCAGCGAGGCTGCGTTGGCGGCGGCGACGGCCCTGGGCCTGGTCAAACTGCGTGAGGAGGCCTGGCTGGAGCTCGAGCTGCGCGAGGTCGTGCTGCGCGTGCCTGCGGGCCTGGACACGGCCGAGGCACTGGACCGGCTGCGCGCCGCCCAGCCCGGGCTGCAGGCCGATTTCAACCATCTGTATTCACGCAGCGGCGAGGTGACAAAGGCCGCTGCGGCCACCGTCCCGGCACAGCGCGGCCCGGTGCGCGTGGGCCTCATCGACGGCGGTGTGGACCGCCGCCATGCGGCGCTGCGCCATGCCGCCGGCCCCAGCTTCGGCTGCGGTGGCAGCGCCGTGGCCAGCGAACATGGCACTGCCGTCGCGTCCCTGCTCGTCGGCCGTGATCGCGGCTTCGCCGGCGCGGCGGTGAAGGCCGAACTCTTCGCCGCCGACGTCTATTGCGACAAGCCGGATGGCGGCTCGGCCGAGGAGGTCGTGCGCGCCCTGGCCTGGATGGCGCGCGAGCGTGTCGCCGTCATCAACCTCAGCCTCGTCGGGCCGCAGAACCGGCTGCTGGAGCAGGGTGTTGCGGCCTTGGTGAAGCGCGGCCATCTGCTTGTCGCGGCGGTCGGCAACGACGGCCCGGCCGCGCCGCCGCTGTTCCCGGCGTCCTATGCCGGTGTCGTCGGCGTGACCGGTGTGAACCCGTCGCGCCGCGTGCTGCCCGAGGCGGCGCAGGGGGCGCAGGTGCTGCTGACGGCGCCGGGCGCCGATGTCGCGGTGGCCCGCAGTGGCGGCGGCTATGGCATCGCGCGCGGCACCTCGTATGCCGCGCCGCTGGTGGCCGGCCTGCTCGCTTTGGAACTGCGCGAACCCGACCCGGCGGCCGCTGCTGCGGTGCTGGAACGCCTGGCTGCCTCGGCCATCGACCTCGGCGCGCCGGGCCGTGATCCGGTCTATGGCCGCGGCCTCGTCGCCGAAGACCTGCGTGTGGTGCCCGAGCAGTTGCAGGCGCGTCAGGCGCGCTGATACACAAGCTTGCATCTCGGCGGGGAAGGATGTTTCGACGGTGCTCGTTGTACTCAGTGAAAGGGCCGGAATCGCTGGCTCTTCTGATCCAACCACCCGGAGATTCATCATGTCTGCAACCCGTCGCACCCAAGTTCTTCGCACCACGCTGAGCATTGCTGCCGTCGCGGCTGGCCTGCTAGCCGCCAATGCCCACGCCGGCCTGCTCGGCGGCGGTGGTGGCGGCCTCACCGGTGGCTTGACCGGCGGCCTGAACGGCGCGCTGTCGCCGCGCCAGCTCGACGTCGGCGGCAAGGCCAACGGCTCGGCCAATGCCGAGGGCTCGCTGATCAAGGGCACGGTCGACAAGACCAAGGGCGCCGTGGGCGGTGTCAAGGACACGGCGGCCGCCAAGGTCGGCGAGCTGAAGACCGCCAGCGAAGGCGCCAAGGATTCGCTGGGCAATACCGTCGGCAACGCCTCGGGCAGCGCCGATGGCAGCCTCAGCGGCGCGCTGAACGGCACGGCCAACGGCGTCAGTGGCAGCCTGGCTGGCCAGGGCAGCGGCGCGCTGGATGGCGCGCTGAAGCAGGGCGACACGCCGGCCACCACGACCCCGGCAGCACCCACCGCGCCGACGGCCACGGCACCGGTGACCCCCACCGCACCGGCTGCCCCCACGGCCACCACAACCCCCGCTACAGCGCCCGCCAAGCCCGCTGCGCCGCTGGCGCTGGGCGGCACCGCCAACGGCAGTGCCAGCAAGAAGGACCTGGGCGGCAGCGCCAGCGGCCAGGCCGCCGGCCGCAAGGCTCAGGCCGAAGGCAGCGCCACGGCCAAGGCTGCGCGCACCGACAACGGCGTCGCGCTGAACGCCTCGGCCGACGGTTCGGCCAAGCGCTGATCCACGGCCAGGGATGGGGCGGCCTGCGGGCCGCCGTTTCCTTCAGCCGCGCCGCTTCAGCCGGTGCAGGGCGATGCCGCTGCACAGCACCGTGAAGCCCAGCAGCACGGCGAAGGCCATCTCCGGGCCGATCCAGCGGAACTTGTCGACACCGCCGGCGGCGAAGACGAGCTGGTTGAGATGGAACTGCGGCCAGTACGGCGCCTGGAAGTACATCGACTTGGGCAGCGGGAAGAACACGCCCGACAGATAGAGGCCCGGCAGATAGAGCAGGTGGGCATAGGCGGGCGCGGCGGAGCCGCTGGCCAGCGCACCCACCATCAGCCCGAGCGCGCAGAAGGGGATGGCGCCCGCCACCAGCACGGCGCTCATGGCGGCGAGCTGGCCGGCGCTCAGGCCCGCCTGGCCGCTGACGGCGGTGACGACGAGGATGGGCAGATAGGCGATGGTGCCGGTCACGATGCCCGCCACGATCTTGGCCGTCAGCCAGGCGCCGGGCGGCGCGGGCTGGGCGCGCTTGAGGGTCAGCAGGCCCAGCTCGCGCTCCAGCGCGATGGAAGGGCAGGTGGCGAACACCGCGGCCATGGTCACGGCCATCAGCGAGAAGCCGGCGAACATGAAGCGCGCGGTGTCCGGGTCCTTGGCCGCCTGCTCGCCGGCCACGGCGAAGGCGAACAGCAGGTAGAGGGCCACCGGCAGCACGAACATCGGCAGCGCGAAGGCCGGCGCGCGCAGCAGGCGCAGCAGTTCGAGCCGGATCTCGACGACGTAGGGAGAAGCCGCGCGCCGCGGCGGCGCCAGCTCCAGGGGGTGGATCAGCGTGGTCATGCGGCCTCCTGTGTCAGGGCGTTGAATGCATCGTTGAGCCCGGCCTGCTTCACTTCCAGGCGCGAGAGCGTGGGATCGGCCGCGAGCAGGCGGCGCACGACGGCTTCGGCGTCGGTGGCGACGATGGCGAGCTGGTCGTGATCGCAGCACACGTCCACCACGCCCGGCCACTGGCTCACATCGCCCGGCACCAGCGTGGTCTCGCAGCGGATGTGGCGCCGCGACACCAGGGCGCGCATCTCGGCCACGCTGCCCGAGGCGATGACGCGGCCCTTGCCGAGCACGGCGACGCGGCTGGCCAGCGCCTCGGCTTCCTCGAGGTAGTGCGTCGTCAGCAGGATGGAGCAGCCCTCGCGCAGCAGCGCGCGGATGTTGTCCCACATCAGCTCGCGGGCCTGGATGTCGAGGCCGACGGTGGGCTCGTCCAGGAACAGCACCTTGGGCCGGCCGCAGATGGCGATGGCGAACTGCACCTGGCGCTTCTGGCCGCCCGAGAGCTTGCCGTAGGGGCGGCTCGCGAGGGCCGTGATGCCGGCGCGCGCCAGCGTGTCCTTCACGCTCAGCGGGTTCGCGTAGTAGCTGGCCGACAGGGCGACGAGCTCGTGGACCTTCAAGTCCTTGGGCAGCTCGACGTCCTGCATCATGACGCCCAGGCCCTGGCGCCGCCCGATCTCCTGCGGCGAGCCGCCGAGCAGGCGCACGAGGCCGGCGTCGGCGTCATGCAGGCCCAGCCACAGCGAGATGGCGGTGGACTTGCCGGCGCCATTGGGGCCGAGCAGCGCCAGCAGTTCGCCGCGCTTGAGCTGCAGGTCGACGCTGCTGAGCGCCTCCAGCTTGCCATAGCGCTTGGACACCCCGCACAGCGAGGCGACGACCTCGTCGTCCGCGGGCATCTCGACGGGCGCCGTGGCGGCATGGCGCGGGTAGACGCGGCCGTTGAGCAGCTTGCCGATGAGCGTCGAACGGACGAGGAAGTGATAGCTCAGCAGCAGCAGGGCCAGGCTGGCCGCGACAACGAAGGGGTACTTCAGGCTCCAGTGCAGCGGCCAGTCGCCCACCCAGACCTGCAAGGCGGCGACGACCGGCAGGTGGGCCAGGTAGATCCAGTAGGACGCATCGGCCACATAGCGCCGCGCCGGGCTGTGGCCGGACAGGAAGCGCAGCGCCGCGCCGGTGATGGCGAAGCTCCAGCCCCAAGCCGAGGCGACGAAGGACAGCGTGAAGATCAGCTTCGGCTGATCGGGCATGCCGAAGACCGGCTGGGTCTTCAGCACGTAGAGGCAGACGGCCGAGGAGGCGATGGCCAGCGCCAGATGCACCAGCCAGCGCCCGCGCAGGGCCGCCAGCGCGTCGGGCGCGCGCTGCACCAGCCAGCCGAACGCGAAGGCCGTGCCATAGCCCAGCGTGGCAGGCAGCTGCGGGATCAACGACTGGTCGGGCGTGGGGATGCCGGCCCAGGGCATCCACATCGGCAGCGCCAGCAGGCAGGACGCCAGCGGCAGGCCCAGCAGCAATGCACCGGCGGGCCAGCGCAGGGCGCCGGTCGTGAGGCGGTCGACGAGGCCGCGCAGGGTCTGGTGGCGGTCCAGCTTCGCGACGAGGCTGCGCACGCTCAGCGCACCGGCGTACAGCCACAGCAACTGGTAGAGGAACCACAGGTGGAACAGCGGCAGCGCGCCGAAGGTCTTGGGCATCTCGGGTGGTGCGGGGGGCGTGCCGTGGAAGACCTTCTGCATGCCGAGCGACCACACGAAGATGATGGCGACGAACAGCAGTGGCCAGCCGACGATCAGCGGCACGGCGATGCGCTTGCCGCGGTTGGCCCAGAAGCCGGCCGTGCCCAGGCGCTGGTGCAGCAGCCGCGCGAAGAAGCCGGCGATGAAGAAGAAGAGCAGCATGCGGAAGCTGTGCGCTACGAAGCTCGCGTCGGCGAGGAACGGGCTGGGCGAGTTGTCGTTCATGGCCCACAGGCCGGGCGGCATGCCGGGGATGAAGGACAGCATCGCGTGGAAGGCCACGCCCAGCAAAAGGGCAAAGCTCCGCACTGCGTCGAGGGCGTGCAGCCTCTCGCCGTTGGGTTGGGAAGTCATGAGCGCTCCTAGAGGAAGTCGCGCCGTCTTGCGGCGATGAACAGGGGCAGGGAGAGGGTCAGCAGGGTCAGGGCCACTTCGGCAGCGAGCAGCTGCCAGAAGGCGGCATTCCAGACCGGGGCGGCCGCCTGCGTGTACTGGCCGATGGCGGGGATGCGGCCTACGCCCATCATGAACAGCGAGATGGACATATTGGTCAGGATGATCAGGCCGCCCATGCCGGCTTCGGAGGCGATGTGCAGCGCGCCGCACAGCACGATCGAGAAATTCAGCAGCATGAAGACGCAGAGCAGCACCGCGTAGGGCAGCAGGCCGTCCGGGATGCCGGGCATGACGAGGATGAGGGTCAGCGCACCGGCACTCAGCAGGCCCCAGGGCAGCAGGAAGCAGGCGAGCAGGCCGAGCAGCTTGGCTCGCACATAGTCGCCCGGCGACAGCGGCAGGCTGAGCATGAAGAGCAGCGAGCGCTCCTTGCGTTCGGTGGCGATGCCGAACAGCGCCAGCATGACGCCCAGGGCGATGATGGCCGTCAGCCAGACGATGAAGCCGATGTTGAAGCCCACCTCGCCGGCGCTGGCGCTGAGCAGGCCGGCGAAGCCCGCGGCGGTGCCACCCACCAGCAGCCAGCGGAAAAGGTAGAGCTCCTTGATGACGAGCTTGCGCGTGAGCGGATTCATGGTGTGCGGGCCTCGCGGCTGTGCATGACGGTGGCGACGAAGACCTCTTCCAGGCTCATGCGGTGCACTTCCTGCACGGGCGCGCCGAGGCGGGCGAGGAAGTCGTCGCTGAAGCCGTCGACGGTCAGCGTGATGTTGGGACCGTCGACGTCGCGGTGGACGATCTCCGGCAGCTTCCAGTCCGGCAAACCGTCGGGCAACCTCAGCCGCAGCGTGCGCCAGCGTTCGAGGTAGTCCTCCTTGTTGTTCGACGCGACGACGCGGCCGCGGTCGATGAAGGTGATGCGGTCGGAGATGCGCTCGACGTCCAGCGTGTTGTGCGACGAGAACAGGATGGAGCGGCTGTCGTCGCGCAGCACGTCCATGAACTCGGTCAGCAGTTCGTGCCTTGCGACGGGGTCCATGCCCGAGGTGGGTTCGTCCAGCACCAGCAGGCGCGGGCGGCGAGCCAGGGCCAGCAGCAGCAGGGCCTTGGCCTGCTCGCCGGTGGACAGGTGCCTGGCCATCTGCCCCGCGTGCAGGCCGAAGCGCTTCAGCAGCCTGGCGGCATAGGCCGCGTCCCAGCCGGGGTAGAGGGACGCGACAAAGTCCATATGCCAGGCCAGCGTCGCCTGCGGCAGCAGCTTCATGTCGTCGCTGACGAAGCCGACGTCGGCCTTGGCCACGGCCTGCTGGCGTGGCATCTCCTGGCCGAGCAGGCGGATGCTGCCGGCGTCGGGGGTCAGCAGGCCCATCAGCAGCCGGATGGTGGTGCTCTTGCCGGCGCCGTTGGGGCCGACCAGGCCCATGATCTGGCCCTGCTCGAGGTCGAGGGACACGTCCTCCAGCGTGAAGAAGCGGAACGCCTTGCGCACGCCCTTCATGTCGATGGCTTTCGCGCTCATTGCGTGGGCTCCTGGGTGTTCAGCGCATCGCGCAGTCGGGCTATGAGGTCGGGCTCGGGCATGGCCAGCGAACGGGCGATCTCGCTGGCTGCGGCGAGGTGGGTGTCGAGCTGGGCCAGGCGCATGTCCTTGGCCAGTCCCTGCGCATCCGCCACGAAGGAGCCCTTGCCGTGGCGGGTGACGATGACGCCTTCGGACTCCAGGTCCAGGTAGGCGCGCTTCACGGTGATGACGCTGACGCGCAGGTCGGCGGCCAGCGCCCGGATGGAGGGCAGCTCCTGCCCCGCCGGCCAGTCGCCCGCGGCGACGCGCTGACGGATCTGCTCGACGATCTGCAGATACATCGGCCGGGCGTCCGTCTGGGAGATGAATAGACTGCTGTGCATAATGTGTATACACAGAATATATGCACAGTCGGGCGAAAGCAAGCGTCTGAATGAAAAGAGCGGCCCGCGGGCCGCCCTTGCTGTGCGAAATCAACCGCCAGTTAGAGCTTCAACAGCGCTTCCAGATTGACCCGCAGCTTGAACTCCGCCGGCGCCAGGCTGGCCGTGATGGCCTGGGCCGCCAGGCGCGTGTCGCGCGGCACCGGGTTGCTCAGTGGGCTGCCGCTCTTGCCGATCAGCGCGGCCACCAGCGGCTCGTTGGCGCTGAAGCCGCGCTTGAAGACCAGGCCGACCTCGCCATTGGCCAGGCGCACGATGCTGCCGGGCGGGTAGAGGCCGACGGTCTTGATCAGGGCCGCGCCGGCCTCGTCGGGCTGGCCGAGTTCATCGAGGAAGACGGCGCGCGCCGCCGCGGCGCCGCTCATGGCCGCGCGGCTGCGGCGGGGCGACAGCCGCGCGCCGAAGAGGTCGATGCGGCGCAGCAGCCGCGCCAGCTTCTCGCCGTCGCTGCGGCTGCCGAGCGGGCCGGGGCCGGCTTCGTGATGCAGGCGCACGGCGGTCAACCAGACGGGGTCGGTGACGCCGACCTGGGCCAGGCGCTGCGCGGCGCGGTCGCCGTGGGCGGCCAGGGCCTGGCGCTGGGCGGGTGTGGCGGCGTCGACCTGGGCGGCCAGGCGGTCATGCGCGGGGCCAGCGCCGTAGTTCATCGTCAGCGCGGCGCCCTGCAGCGCGGCGCGCAACTCGGGCGGCAGCTGCATCTGCTGCGCGACGAGGTCGCAGAGCAGCAGCGTCAACAGGGCATGGCGGGCGCTGTAGTCGCCGAACTCCTGGCTGCTCTCGAAGACGAGCAGCATCAGCGTGGCATCCGGGTGGGCGTGCAGGCGCTTCAGCGCGGTGTCGCGCAGCAGCGTGAGGCGGGCTTGAAAGTCCGCCGGGTCGGCTTCGCGCAGCAGGCCATGGGTGTGCAGCAGCAGGTCGGACCAGGCCTCGCGCGGGCCCAGCTCGACCTTGCTCGGCACCAGGGTGTCCAGCCGGAAGCTGCCGTCGGCCTTGGCGATGTCGGACAGCGACACGTCCTGCATGACCATGGTGTCCAGGCGGTGGGCCAGGGCGCGCTGGTACTCCATCGTGTCCGAGGAGTTCACCCAGGCGCCGCCGTCGACGAGGCCGCGTACCAGTGGCGAGTCGCGCAGCACCTGGCCGCGCGCGAACAGCAGCTTGCCGTTGGCGTCGAAGAGGTCGTAGGGCAGGGTCATGCCCAGCCGCAGGGTGCGGGCGGGTAGAGGGATGAGTTCGGAGGCCATGGATTGCGGCATTCTCAACGGCCTTCGGCATGGAAGAGCCGATCTTGAGCGTTGGCGAAGGGGTGGCTGCGTAGAATTCCCGGCTCATCCGAGGAGCGCTGCGAGGGCTGGAGCCTGCTCAAGGCCTCTTCATGGTGCCCGCAAGGCATCCCAGGGCCGCAATCTAGGCGCGGTACGCCGCCCGCACTGATGTGCGGGCAAGTGACGCAACGACGAGTGCGGCCCTGGGATGCCTTGCCCTTCGGGTTGCCCCGCAAAATCAGCGGCTGCGGCGTTGCAAATCCTCGCCGGGTGTCCAACCCGGCTGCGGTTTGCGCCTTGCATCCACTGCCTTTGCGGGGCAACGGGCGCCGTGAAGAGGCCTTGAACAGGCTCCCTCCCCCAGGCTCGGATCGTTTTCCAACGGCGCTCATCGATTTCCCGCGCGAAACGCATCGATGACCACCCCGCCTCCCCTCAAGCTCTCCGGCCTCGAGCCCGTCGCCATCGACGCAGGCAGCCTGTTCGTCAACATCGGCGAGCGCACCAACGTCACCGGCTCCAAAGCCTTCGCCCGCATGATCCTCGCGGGCCAGTTCGAGCAGGCCCTGGCCGTGGCGCGCCAGCAGGTCGAGAACGGCGCCCAGGTCATCGACATCAACATGGACGAGGCCATGCTGGACAGCCAGGCGGCCATGGTGCGCTTCCTGAACCTGATTGCCGGCGAGCCCGAGATCGCGCGCGTGCCCATCATGATCGACTCCTCCAAGTGGAGCGTCATCGAGGCCGGCCTGAAGTGCATCCAGGGCAAGGGCATCGTCAACTCCATCTCGCTGAAGGAAGGCGAGGCCGAGTTCCGGCGCCAGGCCAAGCTCGTCAAGCGCTATGGCGCGGCGGCCGTCGTGATGGCCTTCGACGAAAAGGGCCAGGCCGACACCTTCGCGCGCAAGACGGAGATCTGCGAGCGGGCCTACCGCTTCCTCGTCGACGAGGTGGACTTCCCGCCCGAGGACATCATCTTCGACCCCAATATCTTCGCGATCGCCACCGGCATCGAGGAGCACGACAACTACGCGGTGGACTTCATCGAGGCCACGCGCTGGATCAAGCAGAACCTGCCCGGCGCCAAGGTGTCGGGGGGCGTGTCCAACGTGTCCTTCAGCTTCCGCGGCAACGAGCCGGTGCGCGAGGCCATCCACACCGTCTTCCTGTACCACGCCATCCAGGCCGGCATGGACATGGGCATCGTCAACGCCGGCATGGTGGGCGTCTATGACGACCTCGATGCCGAACTGCGTGAACGCGTCGAAGACGTGGTGCTGAACCGCCGCCCGGATGCGGGCGAGCGCCTCATCGAGATCGCCGACCGAGCCAAGAGCGCCGGCAAGGACGATTCGGCGCGCCTGGCCTGGCGTGCCAACGACGTCAACSCGCGCCTGTCGCAYGCGCTGGTGCATGGCATCACCGACTTCATCGATGCCGACACCGAGGAGGCCTGGCAGGCCATCCTGGCCGGCGGCGGCCGGCCGCTGCACGTCATCGAAGGCCCGTTGATGGCCGGCATGAACGTCGTCGGCGACCTGTTCGGCCAGGGCAAGATGTTCCTGCCTCAGGTGGTCAAGAGCGCCCGCGTGATGAAGCAGGCCGTGGCCCACCTGCTGCCCTATATCGAGGAAGAGAAGCGCCTGCTCATCGAAGGCGGCGGCGACGCCAAGCCCAAGGGCAAGATCGTCATGGCGACGGTCAAGGGCGATGTGCACGACATCGGCAAGAACATCGTCACGGTGGTCCTGCAGTGCAACAACTACGAAGTCGTCAACATGGGCGTCATGGTGCCGGCGCGCGACATCCTGCAGAAGGCCAAGGAAGAGGGCGCCGACATCATCGGCCTGTCGGGCCTCATCACGCCCAGCCTTGAAGAGATGCAGCATGTGGCGGCCGAGATGCAGCGCGACAGCTACTTCTCGTCACGCCACATGCCGCTGCTGATCGGCGGCGCCACCACCAGCCGCGTGCACACGGCCGTCAAGATCTCGCCGCACTACGAAGGCCCGGTCGTCTACGTGCCCGACGCGTCGCGCGCCGTGGGCGTGTGCACCGAGCTGCTCAGCGACGACCGCGCCGCCGCCTACATCGCCGAGCTGAAAGTCGACGCCGAGAAGACCCGCCAACTGCACGCCAACAAGAAGCAGACGCCGCTGGTGACGCTGGCCGCCGCACGCGCCAACAAGGCCGTGCTGGACCTGAGCCGCCTGCCGGTCGCGCCGAAGTTCACCGGCCGCCGCGTGCTGAAGAACCTCGACCTCGCCGAGCTGGCCCGCTACATCGACTGGGGGCCCTATTTCCAGACCTGGGACCTGGCCGGCCCCTACCCGGCCATCCTCGACGACGCCGTCGTCGGCAGCGAGGCGCGCAAGGTGTTCGCCGACGCCCAAGCCATGCTGAAGAAGATCATCGACGGCCGCTGGCTGCAGGCCCATGCCGTCTTCGGCCTCTACCCGGCCGCGCGCGTCAACGACGACGACATCGCGATCAAGAGCGAGCCGCCGATGACGTGGCATGGCCTGCGCATGCAGTCCGAGCGCCCCGTGGTGGAAGGCGTGAAGCGGCCCAACCGCTGCCTGTCCGACTTCGTCGCCCCGGAATCGACAGCGGGGGGCGACCACATCGGCATGTTCGCGGTCACGGCGGGCCTGGGTGTCGACAAGAAGGAGGCCGACTTCCTGGCCAGCCACGACGACTACTCGGCCATCATGCTCAAGGCCCTGGCCGACCGCCTCGCCGAGGCCGCGGCCGAGTGGCTGCACGAGCGCGTGCGCCGCGAGTTCTGGGGTTATGCGCCGGCCGAGGCGCTGAGCAATGCCGACCTCGTCGCCGAGAAGTACCAAGGCATCCGCCCCGCGCCCGGCTACCCGGCCTGCCCGGACCATCTCGCCAAGCGCGACATGTTCCGCGTGCTCGCCCCCGACGAGATCGGCATGGGCCTGACCGACAGCATGGCGATGACGCCGGCGGCCAGCGTCAGTGGCTTCTACCTGGCTCATCCCGATGCGGCCTACTTCAACGTCGGCCGCATAGCCGACGACCAGCTCGCCGACTGGGCCGCCCGCTGCGGCCTGAGCGAGGCCGACGCGCGCCGCGCGCTGGCGCCGCTGTTGGGTTAGGTCGACATCCCTAGGCCGAAGCGGCCTCGTCCTACAGGGCGGGCCGCCGGGGTTGGGCATCCTGCGGGTCATACCAACCACACCGGAGGCCCCATGTCGACCCCCACACATTCCGTCAAGTCCACCCAGATCGTCGCCGGCGTCGCCGTCGTGGCGGCACTGCTCGGCGGCGCCTATGCGGTGGGCAGGTCGCAGACCGTCAGCAGCGAGCCGATTGCCACGACGACGCAGCCGCAGACCAGCCCTGCGCCGCAGCGCCTGGCCAGCGCTGACCCGGTGCGCCAGGCCCAGCCGGCCCCGGTCGTTGAAACCCAGGCCCCGCCGGCGCTGTGCGACAGCTGTGGCCGCGTGACCGATGTGCATACCGAGGCCCGCAAGGGCAAGGGCAGTGGCGTGGGTGCCGTGGGCGGCGCCGTCGTCGGCGGCCTGCTGGGCAATATGGTGGGCGGCGGCAATGGCCGCAAGCTGGCCACCGTGGCGGGCGCTGTGGGTGGTGGCTATGCCGGCAACGAGATCGAGAAGAACCAGAAGACCCACAACGTCTGGATCGTGCAGGTGCGCGAGCGCGACGGCCGCCTGCGCCGCTTCGAGCGCAGCGCCGACCCCGGCCTGCGCGTCGGCGACGAGGTCCGCTTGACCGAGAACGGCTTCGTGCGCGCCTGAAGGCGCAACGAGGCGGCAAACAGGGCGGGTTCCAAGGAGTGATGCAATGAAGTTGTTGATTGCCACCGCGGCCCTGGCCGCGACCCTTTCCGCCCCTGTGCGCGCCGATGACGGCCCGGCGCCGGTGCTGTCCATTCCAACCCAGGCCCAGCGCGACGCGCTCTGCAAGGGTTGCCTGTGGGTGCAGGAAATCCACACCGAAACCCGCGAGGGCAAGGGCAGCGGCCTGGGCGTGGTCGGCGGCGCCGTCATCGGCGGTCTGCTGGGCCACCAGATCGGCGGCGGCACGGGCAAGAAGCTGGCGACCGTCGGCGGTGCCGCGGCCGGCGGCTATGCCGGCAACGAGGTCGAGAAGAACGCCAAGAAGTCCACCGTCTGGGTCGCCCAGGTCGTCGACCGCAGCGGCCAGATGCGCCGCGTCGAGATGGGTGCCGACCCGATGCTGAGGGCCGGCGACATCGTGCGCGAGCGGGACGGCCAGCTCGTCCGACCCTGACGCACTAAGTCACGTGCATTCGCCATTGGTTGCGCCCCGCGCCCTTGGCGAGGTACAGCGCTTGGTCGGCCCGGCCGAGCAGTTCCTCGCCGCCGAGTTCGTCGCGCGGATGGATGGCGATGCCGATGCTGGTGCCGACCGACAACTCGCCGGCTGAAGTCGCGAAGGGTCGGTTGATCGCCTCGATGATCTTGCCGGCCACGATCTCCGCCTCGGAAGCCGCGTGCAGGCCTTCCAGCACGACGACGAACTCGTCGCCCGCCAGCCGCCCGACGAAATCGGTGCTCCTGACCAGAGCCAGCAGCCGGCACGCGAACTCGCGCAGTACCTCGTCGCCGACGCCGTGGCCATGGTTGTCGTTGATGAGCTTGAACCTGTCGATGTCGAGGAAGAGCAGCGCGGTGAAGCTCTGCGCCCGGTGGGCGCGCTTGATCACGGCGGCCAATTGCTCGTTGAAGCTGTAGCGGTTGGGCAGGCCGGTGAGGGCATCGGTGCGGGCCAGTTCGGCGAGCCGGCGCTCGAGTTGGCGGCGCTCGGTCACGTCCGTGCTGAGGGCATAGAGGCCGCGAGTCGACCCATCGGCGTCGACGTCGGGCAGGTAGAGGTTGTGCAGCGACCGTGAGACGCCGGCCGCCGTGGATTCGATGTGGAACTCGACCCGCTCGCCAGCGAGCGCTCGCGCAAGGGCCTCGCGGCGAGGCTCATAAAGCGCCGCCGGAACGGCTTCTGCCACCGTCTTGCCGATGTTGGCCCGGTGATCAAGCCCCGTCCATTTGCTGAAGGTCTCGTTCAGGAACAGCATGCGCTGGTCCTTGTCGATATAGGAAATCATCACCGGCAGGTTGTCGGCGATGTCGCGCAGCCGCTTCTCGCTTTCGGCCAGCCGCGCTTCGGCCTGGCGGCGTTCGGTGATGTCGAAGGAGACGGAATAGAAGCCCTGGATCCGGCCTTGCGCATCGAAGTCCGGCACGTACTTCTGGTCGAAGAAGCGCGTGCTGTCGCCGTGCTTCACGAAAGACTCGAACTGCTGGGGCTCGCCGCGCAGCACGCCCTCGATGTGAGGCCTGGCGATCTGCCAGACCGCGTCGCCGCGGATCTGCTGGAAGGTCAGGCCCATCAGCTCGCTCAAGGGCCGCCGCAGCACCTTCTCCGCGGCCAGGTTGCCGAAGTCCGCGCGCAGCGACTTGTCGAAATGCGAGACCACGGCCGGGATGTTGTCCGTGATGGCCTTGAGGCGGTGCTCCGAGGCCTGTACCGCCAGCTCGGCGGCCTTGCGTTCGGTGATGTCCATGGACACCGAATAGAAGCCGACGACGTCGCCCAGGGCGTCCCGCCGGGGCACATAGAGCTGCTGGAAATGGCGCTCCGCGTCACCGAGCATCTGGGTGCTGTCGAACTCGACCGCCTGGCCTCGCAGCACGGCCTCGATATGGGGGCGCAGCTGCCTGGCGCCGTCCGCGCCACGCACGTCGCCGATGTGCTTGCCGATGAGGGCGTCCGTCGTCACGCCGTAGACCCGCCCGACCGTCGCGTTGGCGAACACGATGCGGGCGTCGGCATCGAACTCGGTGATGAGCACGGGGATGTTGTCCGTGATCTCGCGCATGCGCCGCTCGGCCTCAAGCACTTCGTCGGTGCGGCGTTGCAGGGCCAGGGTCATGGCGTCGAAGCGGCGCTTGAGCGTGCCCAGTTCATCCTGGGTCGTGCTGCCGAACAGCGGCACCTGCTCGCCGCGTTCGAGAGCCTCCGCGGCCTCGGTCAGCCGTGCCAGTGGGCGCAGCACGCGGCGTACGCCGACGACCGCCAGGGCGGCCAGCAGCAGGCTGAAGCTGACGACCGCGGCCATGGTGACGTGCTCGTGCACGTCCTCCGCCTCGCCGCGCGCGTCGCCGGCATTGCGGGACCAGCGGAAGGCCGCGTCCGCCATGGCCTGGGTGTCGCCGAGCAGCAGCTCGAAGGCCTGGTCGCGGMGGCGGCGCTCGAAGTCGCTCGCCGGTGCGGCGGAGGTCTTCAGCGCCCGCTCGAAGAGCACCGGAAGGCGGGCTGCCGCGTCCTTCAGCAGCGCCAGCTCGGCCTCCGACGCCCCCTCGGGCTCCGCGCCTTCCAGCTCCCGGGCGATGTTGGCGTGCCAGCGCTTCCATTCCGACACCGAGAGCTCGTCGCGTTCGCGCTGGAAGACATAGGTCACCCCCACCAGGCCGGCGACGTCGCGTGCCACCTGCTCGGCGCGCTGCTGCTGGGCTTTCGCCCGGTCTTCCTGGCCGGTGGCCATCCCCATGGCGGTGATGGCCGACACGCCCACCAGCACGGCGGCTACGCCGGCAGCGATGAAGAGGGAACGGATCTTCATGGCGCCGGGGATTCAGCGGGCCAGGCCCACCGCGTTGGGCAGCACCGCGCGCAGCGGCCCCGCGTCGATCAGGTTGCGGTAGTCGACCGGCTTGCTGCCGCTCGCATAGCCCTCGCGCAAGGCCCAGTTCGCCTGCGACTGCAGCGTTCGCAACAGGGCCTCCTCCAGGGACAGCCCGACATGGGTGCGCTGCATAGCCCAGGCCGCGAAACTCGGCTCGACGCCCAGCCGGCTCACGAAGATCAATTCCGCCCGGCGCGGCTGGGCGCGGATGAATTCATTGGCCCGGTGCAGGGCCCTGAGGAAGCGCTCGATGTCGGCCCGCCTCGTCCTCAGGGCGCTGTTTTGCGCCACCAGGTTGAACGTCTGCTTGTAGTCCCCGGACTCGCTGAGCACGACGCCGTCCACGCGCGGGCTGTGGGCGGCCGCATAGGCAAAGGGCTGAAAGACTGCGACCGCGTCCACCTGGCCGGCAGCCAGGGTGTCCAGCGCAGCCTCAGGCTGTATGGCGACCTGGACGATACTTTTCGGATTGACGTTGCTATTGAGCAGGAAGGTGTCCAGGAAGTATTGCGCCGAGGTGCCCTTGACGACGCCGACGCGCTTGCCCACGAGGTCCCCCGCGGCCTTGATGCCGGCCGCGCGGCGCGCCACCAGCTCGACGTCGCTGGACGTGCTGGAGAAGGTGGCGATGATGGAGAAGTCGGTGCGCTCGAAGGACTCGAAGGCGATGGCGGTTTCCGCGGCCGTGCCGAGGTCGGCCTGGCCCTCGGCCATCAGCTTGAGGCAGCGGCGGCCGCTGGGGGCTTCGATGGTCTTGACGGTCAGGCCTTCGGCCTCGAACAGGCCTTCGGCCAGCGCCACGAAGACCGGCAGCGAATGCGGCGACCGCGACACCGCGATGGTCAACGGTGCCGCAGCCGCCGTGCCCATCAGCCCGGCTGCGACCAGCATCAGCAACCAAAGCAACTTCGAGAAGCGGGAGTGCATGTGGGCCTCACCGGGTCAAGGTGACCGCGCTCGGGGCGAGCGATTGCAGCGGGCGCGCGTCGATCAGCTGCTGCAGGGACGGGGCCGGCTCCATCGGCTTGCCGTCCTGGCCCAGCTGCCAGCGGATCTGGCTGAGCATGGTCGTCGGCAGCGAGGTGTGCAGGGCGACGCGGTAGTCCTGCTCGGCCATCAGGCGCTGCGCGACGGGCGCGGCGACCTTGAGGCTGGCCGCGAGGATGGCTTGTGCATCGGCCGGCGAATCCGCGATGAAGCGCTGGGCGCGCAGCAGCGCGCGCAGCACCTTCTCGAAGCGCGGCCTGTCCCTTTCGATGGCCCGTGCCTGCGCGACGATGCAGAAGTGCTGGGTGTAGACATGGGCCGAGGGCAGGCGGACCGCGTCGTCGCCGAGCTTGTCCTCGATGCGGCCGGCCTCGGGCTCCCAGACGACGGCGGCGGCGGCCTTGCCATGCTGCACGAGGTCGCCCAGCGCGCCGGGCTCGGCGAAGCTCAGCTTGACGCGCTCGGGGTCGATGCCCTGGTAGGTGAGCCAGCGGTCGAGGAAGTACTCGGCCGACGTGCCGGCCACCGTGGCAATGCGCTTGCCGGCCATGTCGGAGCCCTGGCGCACGCCCGCGCGGCGGCTGGCGATGAGCTTGAGCTGGGCCGTGGACTCGCCGATGGACGCGAGGATGGCGACCGCGGGCGTCTGCGCGGCGGTCATCGCGACGGCAAACTCGGCGCTCGCGGCGACATCGGCCGCGCCCGAGCGCAGCGCGGCCAGGCAGGCCCTGCCGCTGCTGCAGGGGATGCGCACCACGTCCAGGCCTTCGTCCTGGAACAGGCGCTTGTCTATGGCCACCAGCAGCGGCAGCGACACCGGGCCGCTGGGCATGGCGATGCTGATGGGCGCGGCCTGCGAAGGTGCTGCCAGCGCCGCCAGCAGCGCGGCGGCCAGGCCCAGGGCTCGCGAGACGGCGCGCATGGTCAGGCCGCCTGACCGGGCAGGCCGCGGCGCAACTGGATGGCCTCGGCGACATGGGTGCTGCCTATCGACGCCGCCGCGGCCAGGTCGGCCACCGTGCGGGCCACGCGCAGCACCCGGTGAAAGCCGCGTGCCGACCAGCCCAGGCGCTCGGCCGAACGCTCCAGCAAGGCCTTGGCCGCGGGCTCCAGCACCGCATGTTCGGTCAGGTCCTGGGCCTGCAACTGGGCGTTGGCCATGCCCTGGCGGGCGACGGCCCGCTCGCGTGCCGCCGACACGCGCTCCGCGACGACGGCGCTGGACTCGCCCGGTGCCAGGTCCTGCAGCTCGCGCGGCGGGATGGCGGGCACTTCGATGAGCAGGTCAAGCCTATCGAGGAAGGGGCCGCTGAGCCTTCCCTGATAACGCGAGACCTGGTCGGGCGTGCAGCGGCAGGCCTTCAGGGGGCTGCCCAGATGACCACAGGGGCAGGGGTTCATCGCGGCGACGAGCTGGAAGCGGGCCGGGAACTCGGCCTGGCGCGCGGCGCGCGAGATCAGGATGCGGCCGGTCTCCAGCGGCTCGCGCAGGGCTTCCAGCGCAGCGCGCGGGAACTCGGGCAGTTCATCGAGGAAGAGCACGCCATGCTGGGCCAGCGAGATCTCGCCGGGCCGGGGCGGGGAGCCACCGCCCACCAGGGCCACGCTCGAGGCCGAGTGGTGCGGTGAGCGCAGCGGCCGCTGGCCCCAGCGGGCGATGTCGAACTGGCCGGCCAGGCTGAGCACCGCGGCGGACTCGAGGGCGGCCTCGTCGTCCAGCGCGGGCAGCAGCCCGGCCAGGCGCTGGGCGAGCATGGACTTGCCCGTGCCCGGCGGGCCCACCATCAGCAGGCTGTGGCCGCCGGCCGCGGCGATCTCCAGCGCCCGCTTGGGGCCGGCCTGACCCTTGATGTCGGCGATATCGGGCAGGCCGCGGGCGGCCTCGCGGGGCAGGGCGGTGGCGCGCGGCAGGGCGTCGCCGTCGGGCTGCAGGGCGGCGACGACATCGAGCAGATGACCAGCCTGCCTCACCACCAGGCCGTCGACCAGGGCCGCTTCGGCGGCGCTGGCCTCGGGCAGCAGCAGCTCGCGCCCGCTGCCGTCCTGGCGCATCGCCAAGGCCATGGCCAGGGCACCGCGCACGGCGCGCAGTTCGCCGGCCAGCGACAGCTCGCCCGCGCATTCGAAGCGCGCCTGCCTGGCGGCATCGATCTGGCCGTTCGCCGCCAGCAGGCCGAGCGCCATCGGCAAATCAAACCGGCCACCCTCCTTGGGCAGGTCGGCGGGCGCGAGGTTGACGGTGATGCGCTTGTTGGCCGGAAAGGAAAGGCCGCTGTTCTGCAGCGCCGCCCTGACGCGCTCGCGCGCCTCCTTGACTTCGGTGTCCGCCAAGCCGACGACGGTGAACGACGGCAGGCCGTTGGCCAGGTGGACTTCCACCGTGACCGGCGCGGCGGCGAGGCCATCGAGGGCGCGGCTGTGGACGGTGGCGAGGGACATCAATAGCTGGGGAAGGTGGAGAGCTGGGTGGCCAGGACGAAGCGGGTCCAGGCGCGGCGATTGCGGAAGGCGTCGGCGCAGCCCGGGTATTGCGGGTTGAGCGTACAGGCTTGCCAGCGCGGATCGACCTGCTGGTTGAGGGTCGCCACGCCCAGGAAGATGCCCGAGCGTGCCACCAGGGTCTCGAAGGCATGGCCCTGGGGCACCTGGTCGCCGTAGAACTGCGGCGCGCGCTTGAACAGCGACAAGGCCTTGCGGGAGAAGATGAGGCCGCCGTCGCGCATCTGTGAGCCCGGCATGGCCTGGCCGGTCACGGGATTCATCGCCATCGTCGTCAGTGTCGTGTCGAACTGGCTGGCGACGAAGCGCGGCATGCGCGGCGTCTGGACGGCGCTCTCGAACTCCAGCATGCGCGCGGTCGCATCCTGGTTGGTGAGGGCCAGCGCGGCCCAGACCAGTTGCTGCAGATTGCCGTCACCCGAGCGTGCCGCGCAGGCGCTGCCTTCCTGCTGCAGCGTGGCTTCGGCCGGCACCAGGGCGGTCGCGCCGCTGGGCGCGTGGACCCAGACGCGGAACTGCTCGCCGGCCAGCGTCGCGATGCTGTCGCCCGAGATGCTGATCAGATAGATGACGCGCTGCATGTCGTCGGCGCTGCGCATCAGGTCGCTCAAGGTGCGCAGGCCCGAGTCGCTGAACTCCAGCGCGCCGCAACGCAGCTTGCGCCCCTGCTGGCGCGCCGCGAGCAGGGCCGACAGATCCGGCAGCGAGTAATAGGTGCTCGCCACCTTCACGGCGCGGTCGGTCGGTTCCGTCGAGTCCAGCAGGCGGCGCACGCCGTCGCCCGGCCAGCCCCAGCTCGCCGGCGCCGCGCCGGCCTTCAGGCCACCGGCGACGACGCCGATGACCTCGCCGCTGGCATTGACGATGGGCCCACCACTCATGCCCGGCTGCAGCGCGACGTTGAAGCGCAGCACCTCGCGCTCGGTGGCGATGGGGCTGCCGCTGTTGCGCAATTCGTCGGCGGCGGCCGGCGGCAGGATGTCGGTCAGCCGGGTGGCGCCGGTCGAGAAGCGCACCTCCTGGTCGCCCGCCGTCGGCATGCCCAGGGCATAGCCGAAGCCGAAGAAGATCTGGTCGCGTGATGGGGCCAGGGTAGACATGCGCAGCGTCGGCACGCTGGGCGGCGCGTCGATCTGCAGCAGGCTGAGGTCGCCGGCGGCCAGCACCCGAACGATGCGGGCTTCGCGCCGCTTCGGTGCGGGCGGCTTGACGGCCTCGTAGCTGACCTGCACCGTGCGGCAGCCCCCCACGACGTGGTGGGCCGTGACGATGCGCCCCGGGGTTTCCAGGGCAAAGCCGCTGCCGCTGCGCGAGACGCCGTCGGCGCAGTCGCTGGCCGTCACCTGCACCAGGGTGCGCAGCACCTGCTGGCGAGTCTCGAAGCTGGGCGCCTGGGCCCAGACCGTGCCGGCGCCCAGCAGCGCGAGCGCGGCAAGGGCCTTCATGACGAGCACAGATACAGCGGCGCCGCCCGCAGCGCGGCGGCCCGTTCGGCCTCGGGCAGGGCCTGGATGGCGCGGCCGGCGCGTTGGGCCGCGTCGCCGCCGCTCTTCAGATGCAGCAGCACGTCGCTGGCCGCAGCGTTTTCGCCGACAAGGCGGCGCAAGGGGCCGCAGAAGCTGGCCGGTTCGGCATAGAGCAGGGGCAGGCCGGCCGCGACGGCCAGCTTGGCAGCCTCGCCGTCCTTGCCGGCCGCCTGCGTGCCCGCTGGCAGCAGGCCGTAGCGCAGGAAGCGCAGCATCTGCTTCTGTTCGGCGGGGTCGGTGATCTCGATCTCGACCAGTTGGCGGCGCAACTCGGCCACATCGGGCGCCAGCCAGCGGGTACGCAACTGCAGGCCCAGCAGCACCGCGACGACGGCGGCCAGCCCGAAGGCGGTCAGCCGGTGCGCGCCCGTGCGCGACAGCCCCAGGGGCAGCTTGTCCGACAGGCCGAACATGGCCGCCAGCAGGGCGACCAGCCCGGTGACGACGGCCGACACGACAGGCTCGGCCGACAGGCCCACCAGCAGCCCCAGCAGCAGACCGAGAGCGCCTCCGGCGGCCCAGTCGATGGYCGTCGGCGCCGGGTTCGGCGCGGCAGCGGGCGGGGCGGCGGACGTCTCCGGCATCGGGGGCTCCCAGGGTGGCGGGCCAGTCTAGCCGCCGGTCTGGGGCGAGTCGGCCCGGGGCTTCTCCCAAGAATGCACCATCAAGGTGCTGTGATGATGAGGCGTCGTTCCAGTTTGGTGCGAATGCCTGAGTTGAGGGCGCCCTCCGCCCAGATCCGTGCGGCGTGACAAGGCGTGACGCTTGGCACGGAAGCTGCAAATACCCCGCCGGACCGTATCCCACCCACTATTGACTCAGGAGCTCCGCCATGAAGTTGTCCCCTTCGCTGATCGCACTCGCGCTGTCCGCGGTCGCCCTGCCCGCGTTCGCCGATGAACCGGCGCCGGACCCGCTGTCGTTCAATGTCGGCGCCGTCAGCGAATATCGCTACCGCGGCATCTCTCAGTCGCGCCTGAAGCCGGCCCTGCAAGGCGGCCTGGATTACGCCTCGCCGAGCGGTTTCTACGTCGGCGCCTGGGCGTCGACGATCAAGTGGATCAAGGACGCGGGTGGTGACGGCCAGGTCGAGATTGACCTGTACGGTGGCTACAAGGCCGAAGTCGCCAAGGGCCTGACGCTGGACCTCGGCGTGCTGCAGTACTACTACCCCAGCAACAAGCTGCCCACCAGTGCCAACACCTTCGAAATCTACGGCGCACTCAGCTACGGCCCCGTGACGGCGAAGTACTCCAACACCAACAGCACCAACCTGTTCGGCGTGCCGGGCACCAAGTACAGCGGCTACTTCGACGTGTCGGCCAATTTCGACCTGGGCGATGGCATGACGCTGACGCCGCACATCGGCCATCAGACGATGCGCCACGTACCCGCCGGCTCCTACTCCGACTACTCGCTGACGTTGGCCAAGGATTTCTCCGGCCTGGTATTGAGTGGCGCCGTGATCGGCACCGATGCCGACAAGAGCTTCTACGCCAGTCCCGCCAACGGCAAGTTCATGGGCAAGACCTCGCTGGTCGTCGGCCTGAAGAAGACCTTCTGATTACTGGAGAGCGACATGAAATTGATCACTGCCGTCATCAAGCCCTTCAAGCTCGACGAGGTGCGTGAGGCCCTGAGCGCCATCGGCGTGCAGGGGCTGACGGTCACCGAGGTCAAGGGCTTCGGCCGCCAGAAGGGCCACACCGAGCTGTACCGCGGCGCCGAGTACGTCGTCGACTTCCTGCCCAAGGTCAAGATCGAAGCCGCCGTCAACGACGACGTTGTCGAGCGCGTCATCGAGGCCATCGAGTCCTCGGCCCGCACCGGCAAGATCGGCGACGGCAAGATTTTCGTGTCGCCGCTGGATCAGGTCGTCCGCATCCGCACCGGCGAAACCGGCAACGACGCGCTCTGACGCGTCCATAACAACCTGTTGGAGATCCCTCAAATGAAGAAACTCCTTGCCGGTCTCGCGCTTGCCGCCGGCCTGCTTGCGCCGGCCGCCTGGGCCCAGGACCCGGCCTCGGCGCCCGCCTCTGCCGTGGCCGCTGCCGCAACCGTCGCCGCTCCGGCGGCTTCCGCGGCTGACGCTGCCGCTTCCGCGCCCGCCGAAGCGGCCTCCGCGCCGGCCCCGGTGCCCAACAAGGGCGACACCGCCTGGATGATGCTGTCCACGCTGCTCGTCATCCTGATGACGGTGCCCGGCCTCGCGCTGTTCTACGGCGGCCTGGTGCGCAGCAAGAACATGCTGTCGGTGCTGATGCAGGTCATGGTCGGCTTCTCGCTGATCGTCGTGCTGTGGTTCCTGTATGGCTACAGCTTCGCGTTCACCGAGGGCAACAAGTTCATCGGCGGCACGGACCGACTCTTCATGAAGGGCATCTGGGACAACGTGGCCGGCACCTTCGCCACCGGCGCCACCTTCAGCAAGGGTGTGCCGATGTACGAGATGGTGTTCGCCGCCTTCCAGGCCACCTTCGCCGGCATCACCGCCTGCCTGATCATTGGCGCCTTCGCCGAGCGCATCAAGTTCTCGGCCGTGCTCGCCTTCCTGACACTGTGGTTCACGTTCAGCTACCTGCCGATCGCCCACATGGTCTGGTTCTGGATGGGCCCGGATGCCTACTCCGCCAAGGAAGTCGTTGACGCGATGAACGCCAAGGCCGGCATGCTCTGGCAGTGGGGCGCGCTGGACTTCGCCGGCGGTACCGTCGTGCACATCAACGCCGCCGTCGCTGGCCTGGTGGGTGCCTACATGGTCGGCAAGCGCGTCGGCTACGGCAAGGAGCAGTTCACGCCTCACAGCCTGACGCTGACCATGGTCGGTGCCTCGCTGCTGTGGGTGGGCTGGTTCGGCTTCAACGCCGGCTCCGCGCTGGAAGCCAACGGCTTCGCCGCCCTGGCCTTCATCAACACCTTCGGCGCCACGGCCGCTGCCGTGCTGGCCTGGTGCGTGGGTGAAGCGCTGCTCAAGGGCAAGGCCTCGATGCTGGGTGCCGCTTCGGGTGCCGTCGCCGGCCTCGTCGCCATCACCCCCGCTGCCGGCAACGTCGGCATCGGTGGCGCCCTGGTCATCGGCATCGTCGCCGGCTTCGCCTGCCTGTGGGGTGTGTCCGGCCTGAAGAAGCTGCTGCGTGCCGACGACTCGCTGGACGTCTTCGGCGTCCACGGCATCGGCGGTATCGTCGGCGCCCTGCTGACCGGCGTGTTCGCATCGCCCAACCTCGGCGGCCCGAGCGCCATGGGCGACTGGGTCACCGCGACCATGGTCACGCCGGCCGACTTCTCCATCGCCGGCCAGGTCTGGATCCAGACCAAGGCAGTGATCGTGACCATCCTCTGGTCGGGCGTCGTCTCCATCGTGGCCTTCAAGCTGGTGGATCTGACCATCGGCCTGCGCGTCACGGAAGAGGAAGAGCGCGAAGGCCTGGACATCTCGTCACACGGCGAGACCGCGTATCACAAGTGATCCACTGCAGCCGCAGTGCCGAGCCGCCCTTCGGGGCGGCTTTTTTATTGGCGCGCTGACCGCCCGTTATGCTGACCCGCCATGGATGTGATCACCCTCCTCGGGGCGGTGCTGGTCAATGCGCTGCTGATGAGCCTGGCGCTGGCCGTCGGCGTCGGCCTGCGCACGCGCAGCGGCCTGCAGGCCTGGCAGTTCATGCTGCTCGGCCAGGCCCTGGGCTTCGGCCTGTTGATCGGCGCCACCCTCGGCGCGCCGCGCCTGCTGGCGACATTGGGGGTCATGGCGCTGAGCGGCTCGGCCTCGGCCACCGTGATCACGGCCTGCCGCTTCCTCGGGCTGACGGCGCGACGCGGCTGGCTGCTGGGGGCGCCGCTGGGCCTGGGCGTCGTGCACGCCCTCGTCTTCGGCGATCTGGGCGTTGCCACCGGCGTGACCAACCTGACCATAGGCGCCCAGATCATCTGGGCCAGCGTGCTGCTGCTGCGCGGCGCTGCCGGCGTGCGCTGGCGCTGGCTGTGCGGCGGCGCGGCGCTGGCCAATGGCGTCATGACGCTGGCCCGCGGCTGCCTGGTGCTGGGCTGGCCCGAGATCTACCCGCGCTTCCTGACCCCCAATCCCCTCAACATCGGTTCGATGATGCTGCTCAATGCCAGCCTGGTGCTGGGCACCATGGGCTTCCTGCTGGCCCACCGCGACGCGGCCGAGCAGGCGCTGGTGAGGCTGGCGTCGCTGGACACCCTGACCGGCCTGCTGAACCGCCGCGAATGGATGAGCCGGGCCGCCAGCGCCCTGGGCGGCGGCGGCCAGTCCAGCGTGCTGCTGATGCTGGACCTGGACCACTTCAAGCGCATCAACGACGAGCGCGGCCATCCGGTCGGCGACGAGGTGCTCAAGCTGACCGGCGAGGTGCTGCGCGGCGAGCTGCGGGCCAGCGACCTGGTCGGCCGCTACGGCGGCGAGGAGTTCTGCCTGCTGGTGCGCCAATGCGACGCCGAGGCCTTCGGGCGGCTGGACAGCCGCCTGCACCAGGCGCTGCGGCGGCGCTGCGAAGCCAGCCTGGGCTTCATCGCCGACTTCAGCGCCGGCGCCGTCCGCGTGCAGGCCGGCGAGACGCTGGCGGCCGCCATCAAGCGGGCCGATGATCAGCTCTACCGCGCCAAGCACGCCGGCCGGGGCCGGACCGCCTGCGCCGACGGCGTCTTGTGATTCAACCGGTCGTCCCCATGTGGGCCGACCCTCCCGAGTTTGAGATCATTCGGCCATGGTTCCCCATCTGATCACCGCCCTGAACGGCCCCATCAACGAGCTGGAGGCCCGCATCCTGGAATCCATGCCGGCCACCGAACGCTGGTTCAGGCTGGAATGGATGGAGCACACGCCGACCTTCTACGCCTCGGTGGACCTGCGCAACGCCGGCTTCAAGCTGGCGCCGGTCGACACCAACCTCTTCCCCGGCGGCTTCAACCACCTCACGCCGCAGATGCTGCCGCAGGCCGTGCAGGCAGCCATGGCGGCCATCGAGAAGATCTGCCCCGAGGCGCGCAACCTGCTGGTCATCCCCGAGACCGGTGCACGCTGCAGCTTCTACCTGGACAACCTCGCCACCCTGGCGCGCATCTTCACGCAGGCTGGTCTGAACGTGCGCTTCGGCACGCTGGACACCAGCGTCACCGAACCGACGGAACTCAGGATCGCCAATGGCGGCAGCATCACCGTCGAGCCGCTGGTGCGCAAGCGCGGCCGCCTGATGCTCAAGGGCTTCGACCCCTGCACCATCCTGCTCAACAACGACCTCTCCGCCGGCACGCCGCCGCAGCTGATGGGCCTGCACGAGCAATACCTGCTGCCACCGCTGCACGCCGGCTGGACGGTGCGGCGCAAGAGCCAGCATTTCCGCGCCTACGAGGAAGTCGCCAAGCGCTTCGGCAAGCTGCTGGGGATGGACCCCTGGCTCATCACGCCGATGTTCACGAGCGTCGACCTGCATGGCAAGAAGGGCCTGGAGGCGCTGCAGACGGCCGCCGACGCCCAGCTCACCAAGGTGCGCCGCAAGTACAAGGAATACGGCATCAACGAGAAGCCCTTCGTCATCATCAAGAGCGACGTCGGCAGCTATGGCCGTGGTGTCCTGACGGTGCGCGACGCCAAGGACATCGAGACCCTGGCTTCGGCGCTGCCCGACAACCTCGGCCAGGAAGTCATCGTGCAGGAGGGTGTGCCCACCCACGAGCGCGTGCACGAGGCCGTGGCCGAGCCGGTCGTCTACATGATGGACCGCTACGTGGTGGGCGGTTACTACCGCGTGCATGCCCACCGCGGCATCGACGAGAACCTCAACGCCCCCGGCGCCAGCTATGTGCCGCTGGCCTTCGCCGAGTCTCCGCATCTGCCCCGGCCCGGCGAGAAGCCCGGCGCCAGTGCGCCCAATCGCTTCTATATGTACGGCGTCATTGGGCGGCTGGCCATGCTGGCGGCCAGCTACGAGCTGGAAGCGACCGATCCGCAGGCGGAAGCGGAAGCGGCCTGATCACTTTCGTCAGGGCGGCGTCTTTGACCTAGGCTGGCGGTTTCGCGCAAACCGCTGCCCCAGATGAAGACCTATCGCCTCGCCGCCCTCGTCCTGTCCCTTCAGTTCGCCGGCCTGGCCGGCGCCGCCCCACATTCCGGCCTCGATCTCGCCGGCATCGACCGCGTCACGCGCCCGCAGGACGACCTGTTCCGCGCCGGCAACGGCCACTGGCTGGCCACCACCGAGATCCCGGCCGACAAGTCCTCCTTCGGCATGGTGGCCCAGTTGCGCGACCTGTCCGACCAGCGCGTGCGCGCCCTCGTCGAAGGCCTGGCCAAGGCCAAACCCGGCTCGGCCGGGCACAAGATCGGCGCCTACTACGCCAGCTTCATGGACACGGCGGCCATCGACCGCGCTGGCCTCGCGCCGATGCAGCCGCTGCTGGACGGCATCGCCGCGCTGCAGACCCGCGAGCAGCTCGCCGCCTGGCTGGGCCGCCAGGTCGGTGTCATCGACATGCCGGTGGTGCTGAGCGTCGAGGCCGATTTCAAGCAGCCCGGCATCAACCGCGTCATCGCCAACCAGGGCGGCCTGGGCCTGCCCAACCGCGACTACTACCTGAAGGACGACGCCCGTTTCGCGAAGGCGCGCGCGGACTACCAGACCTACCTGGAAGCGCTGGCCCGCGCCGCCGGCCAGGCCAATCCCACTGACGCGGCCCGGCGCGTGCTCGCACTGGAGCGCCAGCTGGCCGAGGCCCAGTGGGCGGCCGAAGAAAACCGCGACCCGCAGAAGATCTACAACGCCATGACGCCGGCCGAGCTGGCGAGCCGGGCTCCCGGCCTGGATTGGGCCGGCCTGCTCGCGGCGGCCCAGCTTCCGGCCCAGGACAAGCTCATCATTTCCCAGCCCAGCTATGTGACGGCCGCGGCCAGATTGCTGGCCGAAGCGCCGCTGGACGATGTGCGGCTCTACCTGACGATGCGCGTGCTGGACGGCCATGCCGACGTGCTGCCGCTAGCCCTGCGTGAAGCGCGCTTCGCCTTCCGCGGCACCGCGCTCAGCGGCGCCAGCAGCGAGCAGCCGCGCTGGCAGCAGGCCGTGGCCGACCTGAACCAGGCCCTGGGCGAGTCCGTCGGCGAGGCCTATGTGAAGCGCAACTTCCAGGCTGCCGACAAGGCGCGCATGCTCAAGCTCGTCAACAACCTGCTGGCGGCCTATGGCGAGTCCATCGATGGCCTGGCCTGGATGACGCCGCCCACCAAGGCCAAGGCGCGGGACAAGCTGTCCAAATACCTCGTCAAGATCGGCTATCCCGACGTCTGGCGCAGCTATGCCGCCCTGGAGGTGAAGGCCGGCGACCCGGCCGGCAACCGCCAGCGCGCGGCGCGCTTCGAATGGCTGCGTCAGGCCGCCCACGCAGGCAAGCCGGTCGACAAGCGCGAATGGGGCATGACGCCGCAGACCGTCAACGCCTACTACAACCCCAGCTTCAACGAGATCGTCTTCCCGGCCGCCGTGCTGCAGCCGCCGCTCTACAACACCCGGGCCGACGATGCGGTGAACTACGGCGCCATCGGTGCCGTCATCGGCCATGAGATCAGCCACGGCTTCGACGACGAGGGCAGCCAGTTCGACGGCGACGGGGCGCTGGCCAACTGGTGGACGGATGCCGACCGCCAGGCCTTCGAGAAGGTCGGCGAGCGGCTGGTGGCCCAGTACGAGGCCTACGAGCCCATCCCCGGCAAGCATGTGAACGGCAAGCTGACGCTGGGCGAGAACATCGCCGACCTGTCCGGCCTGCAGATCGCCTACAAGGCCTATTTGCGGTCGCTCGGCGGCAAGCCGGCGCCCGTCATCGACGGCCTCACCGGCCCGCAGCGCTTCTTCATGGGCTGGTCCCAGGCCTGGCGCGAGAAGATGCGCGAGCCGCGCCGCCTGCAGCAGCTGACGGCCGACCCGCATTCGCCGGCAGAATTCCGCGCCAATGGCGCCGCGATCAACCACGACGGCTTCCACGACGCCTTCAAGACCCAGGCCGGCGACAGGATGTTCAAGCCCGCGGCGGACCGCATCCGCATCTGGTGAGGCGGCCTTCCTCGTCGCCAGGGCCTGCGTCTACGCCTGCCCCCGGGTAGGCGTCAACCCGGGCTTGTGTGGTTTTGCTGCACTGCACAAAACCCCAAAAGCGGGCGCAGAATCCCCACTTTCGAACAAACGCCACCCCAAGCCGGTGGTCTTCGCGAAGTGAGTTCTTCTCATGCGGCCCGCAGCCCCTCGGCGCTGGCGGGTCTGACCCTCGGGGCTCTCGGAGTGGTCTATGGCGACATCGGCACCAGCCCGTTGTACGCCCTCAAAGAGGTTTTCCACGGCGGCCATGTCTCCACCACGCCAGACAACATCCTCGGCGTGCTGTCCCTGCTGTTCTGGACGCTGACCGTCGTCGTCTCGATCAAGTATGTGCTGCTGATCCTGCGCGCCGACAACAACGGCGAGGGCGGCCTGATCGCCATGCTGGCGCTGGCCACCAACGCCGTGAACGACAAGCCGCCGCTGCGCCGCACGCTGATGCTGGTGGGCCTGTTCGGCACCGCCATCTTCTTCGGCGACGCCGTCATCACGCCGGCCATGACGGTGCTGGGTGCCGTCGAGGGCATCGACGTCTACGAGCCCCAGCTGCACGATGCCATCCTGCCGATCACGCTGATCGTCATGGTCGGCCTGTTCGCCGTGCAGCGCTTCGGCACCGGCGGCATCGGCAAGGCCTTCGGGCCCATCATGATGCTGTGGTTCCTGACGCTGGTGGCCCTGGGCCTGCCGCACATCTTCGACAACCCGCGCGTGCTGGCGGCCGTCAACCCGGCGTATGCGCTGCACTTCTGCCTTGAATACCGCTGGGTGGCCTTCGTCGCACTGGGCGCCGTCGTCCTCGTCGTCACGGGTGGCGAGGCGCTGTATGCGGACCTCGGCCATTTCGGCAAGAAGCCCATCCGCATCGCCTGGTATGGCGTTGTCATGCCGTCCTTGGTGATCAACTACTTCGGCCAGGGCGCCATGCTGCTGGACAACCCCGAAGGCGTGAAGAACCCCTTCTTCCTGCTGGCGCCGGGCTGGGCCGAGATCCCCCTCTTCCTGCTGGCCACGGCCGCCGCCATCGTTGCGTCTCAGGCCCTGATCACGGCCGCCTTCTCGGTCACCAAGCAGGCCATCCAGCTCGGCATCCTGCCGCGGCTGCGCGTGCTGCACACCAGCGTGCGTGACACCGGCCAGATCTATGTGCCCTTCATCAACTGGGGCCTTTTCGCCCTGGTCGTCGTCGCCGTCGTCTTCTTCGGGTCGTCCACCAAGCTGGCGGGCGCCTACGGCGTGGCCGTCACCATCGACATGACGATCACGACGGTGATGACCTTCTTCGTCATCCGCTACGGCTGGAAATACCCGCTGGCGCTGTGCATTGCCGCCACAGGCGTCTTCTTCCTCATCGACGTGACCTTCCTGGCTTCCAATCTGCTGAAGATCGCCGCCGGCGGCTGGTTCCCGCTCTTGATCGGCATCGGCATGTTCACGCTGATGCTGACCTGGAAGCAGGGCCGCAAGCAGCTGTCCGACAAGCTGCGCGAGGACGCCATCGAGCTCGACACCTTCCTCGAGGCCGTCTTCATCAATCCGCCGACGCGCGTGGCCGGCACGGCCGTCTTCCTGTCGTCCGAGAAGGGCTCCACGCCCAATGCGCTGCTGCACAACCTCAAGCACAACAAGGTGCTGCACGAGCAGAACGTCTTCGTCACCGTCAAGCACCACGAAGTGCCCTGGGTTGGTTTCGAGAAGCGCTGCGAGGTCGAGGCCCTGGGGCACTGCTGCTGGCAGGTGGCCCTGCACTTCGGCTTCAAGAACGAGCCCGACGTGCCCGAGGCCCTGGCCCTGTTGAAGAAGCATGGCGTGCAGCTCGACGAGATGGAGACCAGCTACTTCCTGAGCCGCGACATCGTCATCCCGACCATCGGTTCGGGCATGGCGCTGTGGCGCGAGAAGCTGTTCGCCAGCATGCACCGCAACGCGGCCGCGGCCGCCGACTTCCTGCACCTGCCGACCAACCGCATCGTCGAGTTGGGTTCCAAGGTCGAGATTTGAGCCTGGCCACGCCGGAGCGCCGCCTGGGTGCCCGGCACGCGGGCGCGCTGTGCGTCGGCATGGTCGTCGGCGCCGGCATCTTCAAGACCTCGCCCATGGTGGCGCAGTCCCTGCCCGATGCCGGCCAGCTCTATCTCGCCTGGGCCCTGGGCGGCGTGCTGTCCTTCGTCGGCGCGCTGTGCTTTGCCGAGCTGGCTGCGGCCTTTCCGGACGCCGGCGGCGACTACCACTTCCTCAGCCGCGCCTATGGCCGGCGCCTGGGCTTCTTGTTCGCGTGGTCGCGCTTCGCCGTCATCCACACCGGCTCGATGGCGCTGCTGGGCTTTGTCTTCGGGGACTATCTCGGCCAGGTGGTGGACTTGAGCCCCTGGTTGGGGTCCCATGCCAGCGCGCTGCTGGCAGCGGTGCTGATCGTGTTGCTGACCGGGCTCAACCTGCTGGGCGTGCGCGTCGGCCTGGGCACGCAGCTCGGCCTGACGACCTTGGTGATGGTCGGCCTGCTGCTGCTCGGCCTGGCTGCCGGTGCTCACCAGCTCGGCGGCCTGCCGCCGGCCAGCGTGGGCGCGGCGACGGCGGGCACCGACTGGGGCGTGGCCATGGTCTTCGTCTTCCTGGCCTATGGCGGCTGGAGCGATGCGGCGACGCTGTCGGCCGAGATGCGCGACGAGAAGCGCGGCATCGTCCGCGCGCTGTTGCTGGGGCTGGGCGTGGTGATGGCCCTCTATCTGCTGGCCAACTGGGCCTATGTGAGCGTGCTGGGTCTGCCCGGCCTGGCGCGCAGCGAGGCGCCGGCAGCCGAGCTGATGCGCATCGCCTTCGGCCGTGGCGCTGAACTGCTGATGGTGGGCGTCGTCACGCTGACGGCGCTGTCGGTGATGAACGCCATCCTCATCGCCGGCCCGCGCACCACCTATGCCGCCGCGCGCGACCTTGCATCCGAATGGCGGCTTGCGCACTGGAATGCACGCCGCGGCACGCCCAGCGCGGCCGTCGTCGCGACTGCCCTCGTGGCCCTGCTGCTGGTGGCCCTGGGCGACGTCACGCGCGGCGGCTTCTCGACCATGGTGGACTATCTGTCGCCGGTCTACTGGTTCTTCCTGGTGCTCAGCGGCGGCGCGCTGATCGTGCTGCGCCGCCGCGAGCCCGAGCGGCCACGGCCGTTTCGCGTGCCGCTGTATCCGTGGCTGCCACTGCTGTTCAGTGCCTGCAGTGCCTATCTTTTGTGGGCCAGCCTGGTCTATGTGAAGGCGGGCGCCGTCGTCGGCRTGGCCGTGCTGGCCGCCGGAGCCCTGCTGCTGGTCTTCATCGGCAGGCGTTAACTGCCGCAGAGCAGGCGGCGCTCGATGCGCCCGTCGTGCACATGCACGAGCTCGCCCTTGGCGAGCGGCTGCCAGGCCTCGGCGTCGTCGCCCAGCGGCTCCGAAGCGATCGCCCAGCCGCCCGGCTGGGGCTTGAGGTAGAGGCTGGGCGGCTTGTCGTCGCTGGCCCAGCGCACGGCCCAAAGCTGCTCGCCGTCCGCGAGGGCTGCGGAGAAGCGCAGCGGCGTCGTGATGCCATGCGCCTGCATCGCCGCCACCGTGTCCAGCAAGACCTGACGCGTCGCGGCTTCGACCGTTGCGCCGGCCTGCACGCGGCCCATGATGAGCAGGAAGAGCAGCTCCGAATCCGTGGCGCCGCGCTTCAGGTCATAGAGCTCGTCGGAGAGCTGCGCCTCCATGCCGCGGCGCAGGCGCGGGAAGTCGCCGATCTGGCCGTTGTGGATGAAGAGAAAGCGCCCGAGGTGGAAGGGGTGGCAGTTCTGCCGGGACACGCCGCCGCCGGTCGCCGCCCGCACATGGGCCATGAAGAGATGCGAGCGCACATTCGCGCACAGGGCCATCAGGTTGTCGTCGCTCCAGGCCGGCATCACCTCGCGGTAGACGCCCGGCGTGTCGCGCTCGCCATACCAGCCGATGCCGAAGCCGTCGCCATTGGTCACCGACTTGGCCTGTTCGGCCTGCAGGCTCTGGCGTACCAGGGAATGGCGCGGTTTGCAGACCAGGTCTTCCAGAAAGATCGCGTCGCCCGAGTAGGCGAGGAAACGGCACATCCGCAGGCCTGTCGTTGATGAAGTGGTGGCTATGCTGGCCGCATGACACGCTTGCTGCAAGACTTTTCGCCGTCCACTGTCGTTGCCGGCTTCGTGGCGGTGCTGGTGGGCTACACCAGCTCGGTGGCCATCATCTTCCAGGCCACCGTCGCCCTCGGCGCCACGCCGGCCCAGACCGCCTCCTGGCTGTGGGCCCTGGGCCTGGGCATGGGCGTCACCAGCCTGGCCCTGAGCCTGTGGACGCGCCAGCCCGTGCTGACGGCCTGGTCCACGCCGGGCGCGGCCCTGCTGGCCTCGACCTCGGGCGTCGAGATGCCCGAAGCCATCGGCGCCTTCATCGTCTGCGGCCTGCTGATCGCCTGGGCCGGCGCCAGGGGCTGGTTCGAGAAGCTGATGGACCGCATCCCCGTGGCCATCGCCTCGGCCCTGCTGGCCGGCGTGCTGGCGCGCTTCGGCCTCGAGGCGGTGACGAGCACGAAAACGGCGCCCGAGCTCGTCCTCGCCATGGCGGCGGCCTATCTGGCCGGCCGGCGGCTGTGGCCGCGCTATGCGGTGCCGGGTGTGTTGATCGCCGGCGTCATCGTGGCCCTGGCCCAGGGGCGCTTGAGCTTTGCCGGTGTCGACACCTCCCAGGTCTTCGCGCTGCCGCTCTGGACGGCGCCGCAGTTCAGCTGGCATGCCGTCATCGGCGTCGCCCTGCCGCTCTTCATCGTCACCATGGCCTCGCAGAACCTGCCCGGCGTCGCGGCCCAGCGCGCCAGCGGCTACCAGACGCCCGTGTCTGCCAGCATCGCCATCACGGGCGCGGCGACGACGCTGCTGGCGCCCTTCGGCGGCTATGCCTTCAACCTGGCCGCCATCACGGCGGCCATCTGCATGGGCCGCGAGGCGCATGAGGACCCGGCACGGCGCTACACGGCCAGCGTCGCGGCGGGCCTGTTCTATGTGCTGCTCGGCCTGGCCGGCGGCGCCGTCGCCATTCTGCTGTCGGCCTTCCCGCGCGAGCTCGTCGCGGCCATCGCGGGCCTGGCCCTGCTGGGCACCATCGCCGGTGCGCTGGCCGGCGCGTTGAAGGACGAGGGCCATCGCGACGCGGCCATCCTGACCTTCCTCGTCTGCCTGTCCGGCATCAGCGTTTTCGGCATCGGCGCGGCCTTCTGGGGCGTGGTGGCGGGCGGTGTCGCCACCGTCGTCGCGGCCTGGCGTCGCCCCGCCGTGTAAGCGGCGCGCCTTAAGTCACGCAAGTCACGCCCGGGACTTCCCCGCCCTCGGATCGAGGGGCGCGGCGGCGCTTTCATGTCCGCTATCTGTCGATAATCTGTCTCGAAGCTGTCAATGTAGGGCCGCCCCGGCGGCTTTTCCTTCGAGTCGTGACCCCCACCACCGCGCCAGATTGGCCCAGCCCCGTGCCGCCCAGCGGCCTGCAGTTGCTGAGCCGCGTGGCCGGCAATGCCTGGCGGCGGGCCCGCGCCCAGGGCCTGCCCGATGGCCTGCGCGTGCTGCTCGGCGGCGGCCGCATGCTTGGCGAGCGCGAGGGCCTCGCCCGGCTCTTCGCCATTCCCGCGTTCGCGCGGCTGATGGCCGCCCAGCCCCAGGCCGACGCCTTCTTCTTCATCAGCCACCGCCACTTCCTGTCGCGCGGCTTCGGCAGCACCGAGCGCCTGGCCTGCGTGCTCGACCATTTCCAGTTCGAGCAGACCCACTTCCTGCCGGCCCTGCTGCCGGCCCTGCATGGCGACGGCCTGCTGCTGTGGCGAAACCTGGCGGGCTACGACGTCCGCCTGCGGGCCAACGCGGCCACCCGCCACGAGGGCCCGCTCAGCCTCGTGCTGCGCCACCGCGGCGAGACCCTGCATGAGCTGTCTTTCGCCTGGATCGACGCCAGCCGCCTCGGGCCCGACGCCGGTGGTGGCCCGGTGCTGTTCGCCACGCGCAACCAGTCCCTGCGCTCGGAAGAGCCGGCGCTGGCGCGCTTTCGCGCCGAGTTCCCGCAGAACTCGCCCGCCTATTTCGCGTTTGCCGCGCTGAACGGCCTCACCCGCGCCCTCGGGCAGACGCGCGTCGTCGGCGTGCGCGACACGCAGCAGATCGCCTTCGAGTCCTGCTACGCGGCCGGCTTCAGGCGCTCCTACGACGACTTCTGGCTCGGCTTTGGTGGCCTGCCCCTGGCCCGGCACGGCGTGGAGATCCGGGTACCCGTCTCTGTCGCGGCCATGTCCGAGCTGAAGGCCAAGCACCGCACCCGGGCCCGCCAACGGCGCGAGCACTGGCGCAGCATTGCCGCCGCCGCCGAGGCGGCGCTGAGTCCCTACGTCAGAGGCTGAGGGCGGCCCTGTGCAACACTGGCCGACGCCCTAATCGCATCGCCCAGACCATGAAGCTGCTCTTCGTCGCCGACCCACTCGACACCTTCAAGACCTACAAGGACTCCACCTTCGCCATGATGCGCGAGGCCACCCGGCGCGGCCACAGCATCGTTGCCTGCGAGGTCGGCCAGCTCGTCTGGCTGCGCGGCGGCCGCGTGACGGCGCGCGGTGCCCGCCACATCACGCTGACCGGTGACGCGCATGACTGGTTCACGGTGGAGGCCACGGCCGATGTCGCCCTGGCCGACGTCGATGCGGTGCTGATGCGCAAGGACCCGCCCTTCGACAGCGAGTTCTTCTACGCCACCCATCTGCTCAGCCAGGCCGAGCGCGAAGGCGCCAAGGTCTTCAACCGCGCCAGCGCGCTGCGCGAGCACCCCGAGAAGCTCGCCATCCTCGAGTTCCCTCAGTTCATCTCGCCGACCCTGGTCACGCGCGACCCGGCCGAGATCCGTGCCTTCCACGCCGAGCAGCGCGACATCATCCTGAAGCCCCTGGACGGCATGGGCGGCATGGGCATCTTCCGCGTCAAGGACGACGGCCTGAACCTCGGCAGCATCATCGAGACGCTGAACAAGGAAGGTACGCAGACGGTCATGGTGCAGCGCTTCATCCCGGCCATCACCGAGGGCGACAAGCGCATCCTCATCATCGGCGGCAAGCCGGTGCCACGTTGCCTGGCGCGCATCCCGCAGGGCAATGAAGTGCGCGGCAACCTGGCGGCCGGCGGCAAGGGCGTGGCACGCGAGCTGACCGCTCGCGACCGCGAGATCGCCGAATACCTCGGCCCCATCCTGGCCGCGCGCGGCCTGCTGCTGGTGGGCCTGGACGTCATCGGCGAGAACGTCACCGAGATCAACGTGACCAGCCCGACCTGCTTCCAGGAGATCACCGACCAGAGCGGCTTCGACGTCGCGAAGATGTTCGTCGACGCGCTCGAGGAGGCCATGGCATGAAGCGCCGCGACTTCACGGCCCTGGGCCTGGCCGCCTTCGCCGTTCCGGCCATGGCCGAAGACAGCTTCATCGGCATGCAGAGCGAGCGCTTCCTCGAAGCCCTGTGGAAGCTCGACCCCGACGCCGCGGTGATGGCCGGCCGCTTCGAGTTCGCAGGCCGCGTGACCCTGCCCAGCGATGCGCAGCGCCAGCGCATGCGGACCTTCCTGACGGAGCGTTTGGGCGTTTTCGAAACCGTGCCCGACGCGCGTTTGAGCACCAGTGACCGCATGGATCGCGCCTTGCTGGTCGGCAAGATCCAGAGCGACCTCTGGCGCCTGGACACGCTGCGCGAATGGTCGTGGAACCCGTCCGAGCACAACCCGGCGGCGCCGCTGGACCTGCTGCTGAACACCGACTACGCGCCACTGCCCGCGCGGCTGAAGGCGCTCAAGCCGCGCATCGCGGCGCTGCCGGCCTATTACCGCGCGGCCCAGGCCAGCTTGGCCGGCGTCACGCGCGAGCACACGGAGCTGGCCATCCAGCAGGCGCCGGGCGTGCTCGGCGTGCTGGACGACATCGCCAAGCGTGCCGCCGAGGCGGGCCAGGCGGCCGCCCTCAAGGCGCCGCTGGCCCAGGCCCGCGCCGCGGTGAACGGCTATGTGGCCCACCTGAAGCGGCTCAAGCCGGTGCGGGGCTTTCGCCTCGGCGCCGAGCTCTACGAGCCCAAGTTCGCCCACGACATCCAGTCCGCCCGCACGGCCAAGGAGACCTACGAGCTGGCCCTGCAGCGCCGCGAGGAGGTGCTGGCCAGCATGCTCACGCAAGCCACCGCGCTGTGGCCGACCGTCATCGGCAGCGAGACGCCGCCCGCCGACCGCTTCGCGCTGATCGGCCGCGTCATCGCCAAGTTGAGCGAGCGCCATGTGGCGCGCGAACGCTTCGTCGACGAGATCCGCGCGCAGATCCCGCAGCTCGAAGCCTGGGTGCGCGAGAAGGACCTGCTGAGCCAGGACGCCAGCAAGCCGCTGGCGGTGCGCGAGACGCCCGAGTACCAGCGCGGCGTGGCCGGCGCCAGCATCGAGGCGCCCGGCGCCTACCGGCCGCAGGACCGCACCTATTACAACGTCACGCCGCTGGACGACCTGACGCCCGAGCAGGCCGAGAGCAGCCTGCGCGAATACAACCACTGGATCCTGCAGATCCTCAACATCCACGAAGCCATCCCGGGCCACTACACCCAGCTCGTGCACGCCAACCGCGCGCCGAGCAAGGTCAAGGCCCTGTTCGGCAACGGCGCGATGGTGGAGGGCTGGGCCGTCTACGGCGAGCGCATGATGATCGAGAGCGGCTACGGCGCCTCGCCCGAAATGACGTTGATGTACGGCAAATGGCATCTGCGCTCGGTCACCAACACCGTGCTCGACTACAGCGTGCACGTGCTCGGCATGAGCGAGGCCGACGCGGTGGACCTGCTGACCCGCCAGGCCTTCCAGACCCAGCGCGAGGCGACCGAGAAGTGGCGCCGCGTGCAGCTGAGCTCCGTGCAGCTGACCAGCTATTTCAGCGGCTACAGCGAGATTTTTGCGCTGCGCGAGGCCTTGAAGGCCAAGCCGGGGTTCAGCCTCAAGGCCTTCCACGAGCAGTTCCTCAGCTATGGCAATGCGCCGGTGCGGCTCATCGCAGCGGAAATGCTGAAGTGAGCAGGACCCTGCGATAGGGCGTCAGAGGCCGAAGCTGTTGCCAACCGCGAGGCGATCCATGCGCATCCAGCTGCACCGCATTCCTTTCCCGCTTCTGGCGCTACTGCTGGGGGCGGCCTTGTCGGCGCCTGCGAATGCGCAGGTCTACAAGTGCACCGACGTTGCGGGCAAGACGGCCTACCAGTCGAAACCTTGCCCGGACTCGGCACGCAGCGTGCCGATCGAGGGGCGGGCGCTCCCGTCGCTGCCGGCCTTGCCGGCCAATGCGTCGATGGCGGAGATGCGCCAGATCGTCGCGGCCCAGTGCGTGGCCCAGGGCCCGCGCAGCTCGCCGGACGTCGCTCGCATCGCGGCCGAGCAGCCGCGCAAGTTCCGCGACTTCTGCGAATGCTCGGCGGACAACACCGTGGCCCAGCTCGGGAAGGTCAAGGAGATCCTGGACGGTGGCGACAAGGCCGGGATCGAGCGTTTGGGCACACAGGTCGGGCTGGCCTGCGCCTCGCACCTGCAGTAGGCCCGGCCCGCGTTTCAAAGCCTGAAGCGGTCATGCACCCGCGGCGCCGTTGCCGCGGCGTCGTCATTGCGCCAGACCGGCCCGGGCTGGCTTGAACGCCGCCAGCGCCGCGGCACGCGGTCGATGGCGATGAACCAGGCCTGCAGCCCACCATCCGGCGCGATGCGAAAACGCAGGAATCCCTTGTGGTCCTGCCCATCCAGCGCCGAGTAGCCGTTGTTGGTCAGCAGGCCCAGCCGGCACATCAGCGCCAGATAGCCGCCGAACAGCGCCGAGCCCAGCACGGCGCCGCCGGCGAACACGCCCGCGCCGACGAGCAGCGAATGCAGGATCAGCCCCAGCGACTGGTCGCGGCTGCCCAGGCCCGCCCACAGGCTGACGGCCTGGTGCATGAAGAACTCCAGGCTGAACACGGCCACCACGTGCACCGCGGCATGCACGGCGCCCATGCCCCAGGTGGCGGCCCAGCGCGTCGTGCGGCCGTCGTCGGGCGACAGCTCGTCCACGGCCTCGCGGCCCATGGCCATGCAGCCGAAGGCCATCAGCCCGTTGATCAGGAAACCCAGCGGGCTGAACACCATGGCCTTGAGCCACAGGCCCAGCACGTCGACGTACTCGCCCGGCCCGTAGACCCAGAGCGGCTGGAAGCCGTCGGCCCGGAAGGACCAGGAGAAGGGGCTGGAGTTCAGATAGGCGTTGAACCAGTACAGCGCGCCGAGCAGCACGGCGAAGCCGACATTGCCATTGCCGCCTTCGCGCTGATTCCAAAGCTTGGGCAGGAAGGCGAACAGGTTGCGCCAGGCGCGGCCCCGCGATGCGGCCGCCGCCGGGTAGACGGTGGCCTCCTGGCGTTCGAAGCGCTCGCCGCGGCTGCGCCGGCCCGTCAGGCCGATCTTCAGCGCCGGCGTCTCGGTGCGCGGTTCGGGCGGGATGCAGTCCTCGGTGTCGAAGGCCTGCAGCCGCACCGGCCGCGTCGTCGTCCGGGTGTGGGTCGGGTGGGTGAAGGCGCCGCCGCAGCCGCAGGTGACGAGGTGGCCGTCGCGCGCCGTGTCCGCCGCATCCCAGCGCATGTAGTGGTGCAAATCGCCCGCCAGCCGCAGCCGGATGCGGCCGCGCAGCAGGCCCTCCAGGCGCTGGTAGCGCTTGGGATGGCTCTCGTCGGCGCCGTCGCCGATGGGGCGGGTCCAGTAGGGCTCGGGGTAGATCAGCATGACCTTGTCGTCGGGGCCTATGACCGGCGGCTTGCCATGGCCACCGATGGCCAGCATCTCGAACTGTTCGTACTGGTCGCGGTCGATGTCGTGGGTCAGCGCGAAATCCAGCGCCAGTGCCCACCAGCCGCCGGGCAGCTTCACGCAGAAATAGGACTGGCGCTGCGGGATGTCGGCGCCCAGCAGCGGCGCCGAGTCGTAGCCGCGCACGAAATAGCGGCTGAAGGTGGAGGCCGAGTCCATCCAGTCGTGGTTCTGCGGCACGGCCGCCAGCGTCAGCCGCCGGCCGCGMACCAGGGTGTCGGCAAAGTCGTTGCGCACGGCCTCGAACATCTCGACGAAGCGGTAGCGGTAGTCCTCGGTGCTGGCGGCCGGGTAGGCGAGGTCGCCGCCGAAGAGCAGCAACTGGCCTCTTGGGAGTGTCTGCAAGGTCTCGCCATCGACGCTCAGTTCGGGCGCCAGCGCCGCGCTGGCCACCGCATAGCTGGCGTTGCCGCCATCGCCGGTGTCGGCGATGAAGTCGAACCAGAACTCGCTCTTGAAGCCGCCATCGGTCTCCGGCTGGCTGCGATCGATGATGACCAGCGGCTGGGTCTGGCTCTCGCGGCCATCGCGGTTGCGCAACTGGTCCAGCGACGACAGCACCTGGCGGGCCGCCGTCCACAGGACCTCGGGCTGGTACCAGGCAACCGGGTGGCGGTCGTGGGGCGGGACCGAGCGGCCGAGCTTGAGTTGGGGCATGGGCCGCGATGATCGTCGCGGGCCGGGGCGGGATCAAGCGGCGTTTGTGCGATGGCCGGCGGCGGCCTTGTAGGCGTTGATCTCGGCGGCGACCTCGGCCGGGTCGATGACGTCTTCCAAGCGCGCAAAGCCCTCTGGCGCCAGCGCCTCGACCCGGTCCAGGATGGCATCCAGCCCCTCGCGGCGGTTCATCTCGACGATGCGGGCGCACAAGGGGCGGCGCTCGTCCTCGTAGGCCGCCAGGGCGGCGTCGAGGTCGGCGTGGTTGGACAGCGCGTCGGCCAGGGCCTTCGCGTCCATGATGGCCTGCGTCGCGCCGTTGGAGCCGATGGGGTACATGGGGTGGGCCGCGTCACCCAGCAGCGTCGAGGGCCCGAGCTGCCAGCGCGGCAGCGGGTCGCGGTCCACCATGGGCCACTCCAGCATCTGCTCGGCGCCTGTGATGAGGCCGGGCACGTCCAGCCAGTCGAAATGCCAGCTGCCGAAGGTGGGCAGCAGGTCGTCCAGGCTGCCGGCGCGGCTCCAGTCGGCGCGGTCGGGGGCCGTCAGGCCCGGCGTGGCTTCATGCACGCGGCGGTCGGCAATCCAGTTGATGAGCTGCAGCCCATCCGCTCGCGGCGCGCCAATCGGGTAGACGACGAACTTGGCCTGGCTGTGGCCGGCCTGCACCATGGTGCGGCCGTCGAGAAAGGGCGGCGCCCAGGACGTGCCGCGCCACATCATGATGCCGCGCCAGCAGGGGGCGCCTTCATCGGGGGCCAGGCGCCGGCGCAGGGCGGAGTGGATGCCGTCGGCGCCGACGATGAGGTCGGCGGCCAGTTCGCGCGGGCCGTCYGCCGTCTCGATCAGSGCGATATTGCCGTCRCGCACGCCGACGACGCGCTGGCCGCTCAGGACCGTGACCTTGGCCGAGGCCTCGGCCCAAAGCCGCATCTGCAACTCGCCGCGGTGGATGCTGAACTGCGGATGGCTGTAGCCGCCAGCGAGGCCGCGCGGGTCGCGGTAGATGGCCTGGCCATGGCGGTTGGCGAACACCAGCGCCGAGGTCTCGACCGCCATGCCGCGCAGGGCCGGCAGCAGGCCCAGTTCGTCCAGCACGCCGACCGCATGCGGCAGCAGGTTGATGCCCACGCCCAGCGGCCTGGGCTCGCGCACCGACTCCAGCACCGTGACCTCGTGGCCGCGCGCCTGCAGCGCCAACGCGGCGGTCAGCCCGCCGATGCCTCCACCCGCAATGACGATGTTCATGTCCTTCAGGGTAAGCGAGATAGTTGCGTACTGCAACAAAAACTAAGCTGATGCTGTGAGCAAGACTGACAGCCTCGATGCCGTAACGCCCGAAGGCCTGATGCTGCCCGTGCCCGGCGTGGACTACGGTTCGCTGGACGGCCTGCTCGGCTATGCGCTGCGCCGCGCGCAGAACGCCCTCTATCTCGACTTCTACCGGGCCACCGCCGAGTGGGATGTCAGCCCGCAGCGCTATGCCGCGCTGGTGCTGATTGCGCGCAACCCCGGCCTGCGCCAGGGCCTGCTGGGCCAGGCCATGGGCCTGCACCGCAGCGGCGCGCTGCGCCTGACGGACTGGCTCACCGCCCAGGGCTGGGCCGAGCGCCGCGATGCACCCGATGACGCGCGCGCCTGGGGCCTCTACCTCACGCCCAATGGCAGGCGCCGGCTGGTCAAGCTGGAAGCCGCCGTCGCCGAACATGACCGCACCCTGCTGGCCGCCCTCGGCGAGCAGGGCGCCGCACTCAAGGCCGGCCTGGAGCGCCTCGCCTGGGTCGCCACCGCGCAATCCGCCGCCCCCGACAACAAACCCAGGAGACAGAAACCATGATGGACAGACGCCACCTTCTTGCCGCGCTCGCGGCCGCCCCCTTTGCTGCCCGCGCCCAGGGCCAGCTGCCGCGCATCCTCGTCGGCTTCCCGGCCGGCGGCTCGGTGGACACGACGGCCCGCCGCATCGCCGAGTTCGGCCGCGGCAAGCTGGCCGAGACGGTCCTTGTCGAGCAGAAGGTGGGGGCCGGCGGCCGCATTGCCATCGCCGCGCTGAAGGACGCAGCGCCCGACGGCCAGACGCTGCTGATCAGCCCGTCGTCGATGTTCACCATCTACCCGCATGCCTACCGCAAGCTGGCCTACAACCCGGCGACGGACGTCATCGCCGTCGCGCCGCTGGCCCTGTCCACCTGCGGCTTCGGGGTCGGCCCCATGGTGCCGGCCACGGTGAAGACGCTGGCCCAGTTCGCCGACTGGGCCAAGGCCAACCCGGACAAGGCCGCCTACGCCTCGCCCGCCGCGGGCGCCATGCCCCACTTCCTGGGCAACCAGTTCGAGCATGCCGCCGGGCTGAAGCTCACCCATGCACCCTACCGCGGCGCCGCACCCGGCATGCAAGACCTGATGGGCGGCCAGATCGCCTCGGGCTGCTTCTCCATCGGCGACTTCCTGCCCCACCTCGCCTCGGGCCGCGTGCGCCTGCTCGGCGTGACGGACRAGGCCCGCTCGCGCTTCGTGCCCGACGCACCGACCTTCGAGGAGCAGGGCTTCAAGGGCATCGTCGGCGTCGAGACCTATGGCCTCTTCGTGCCGGCCAAGACGCCGCAGGCCATCGTCGACAAGCTGGCCGAACTGGCCCGCAACGCCGTGCGCGAGCCCAGCGTCATCGAGGCCCTGGGCAAGCTCGGTTTCGAGCCCTTGTCGCTGCCGCCCGCCGACTACACCAGGCGCCTGGCCGCCGAGCGCGACTACTGGGGGCCGGTCGTCAAGGCGTCCGGCTTCTCCTCGGACGATTAGCATGCCGGCTCCACTACATGGAGCCTGAATGCCCTGGCGTCGATTGGCCCTTGGCCTTGCTGTTGGCCTGACCCTGAGTGCCGCGCAGGCGGCAACCGATACCGGCCGCCTGCAGACGCTGCTGACCGAGCAGCAGTACGCGACGGCGCAGACGGACCTGGACGCGCTGTTGCGCGTCCAGCAGCCCGATGCGGCCGAGCGTGGCGTCATCTACCAATGGCTGTTCGCCCGTGATGATGGCGCCGCCGTTGACCGCCGCACGCGCGGCGCGTTGACGGACGCCAAGGCGGAGGCCATCGACCTGCTCGCGGCCGGCCGCCTCGCGTTGGACCGGCGCGACTTCGAGCGCGCCAAGGCCTGCTTCGAGCGCGCACTGGAGAAAGCCACGCGGCCGCTCGACAAGGCGCAAGCCCTGCGCGGCCTGGGTCAGCGCCACTATCAGCTGCGCGAGTTCGATGCCTCGCTGGCCAAGCTTGAACAGGGCATCGCCGAACTTCGCACTGCCGACGGCCTGGCAGCGCTTGCAGACACGCTGATCCGCCTCGGTCGCACCGAGGACGCGATTGCCGCGGCCGAAGGCGCCGTCGCGCTGAACCGCCATCACGAGGCCGCCCACTATCTGCTCGGCAACGGCTATGTGCGCGAGAACTACACCCAACTCGCGGCGCGCCTGGGCGACGGTTTCGCGCCGCTTCTGCTCGATGTGAAGCGGGCCTCCGATGCCTTCGAGAAGGGCGATTTCGACGCTGCCGTGCAGATCAGCCTCGCGGTCCTGCAGCGCTGCCCCCAGCTGGGCCGCGCCCATGCCATCGCGGCTCGCGCCCTGGAGTCGCAACGCTTTCGCATCGACGTCCACCGCGCCGATTACGAGCGCCGCTTTGCCGCTACACCCATGCCCAAGGTGCCCGGCATCGAGCGCTATGTGCTGAACTGGAAGGACCTCTCGCCCCGCCACCAGAAGCGCGTGGCCCTGTCCGTCGCGCCATGGAAGGCCTTCATCCCGGTGCTGGTGGAGGGCGGCGCCACCCACTTCATCAAGCCGATGTGGATGCGCCTGTCCGAGACGCCGCAGGCCCATGCGCTGAAGGACGCCCGCATCGACTACGACTCGCGGCTGTGGGACGACGTGCGCGGCATGGGCGGCCACTTCACCGTCACCGGCATCGAGGACGTCGAGCGCAGCATCTTCGACAAATACAACACCGTGCTGCACGAGCTGACCCACCAGGTCCACGGCGTGCTGACGGCCGACCAGGCGCGCGGCATCGAGGCCCTCTACCAGCAGGCCAAGGCGCGCGATGCCAAGACGCGCAACGGTTTCCTGTCGCGCTACGCCGGCGGCTCGGTGTGGGAGTACTTCGCCGAGGGCGCCAATGCCGAGGCCTCGCCCCGGCGCGATGCCTATGACGGCCGCGAGATCGTGCGCGAGCGCCTCGTCCAGATGGACCCGGCCCTGCGCGCCGCCATCCAGCGCTTCTATGCCCAGCGCGACACGCGCGCCAGCCTGCCCGTGGCCCTGGTCAATGCCGGCAACCAGAAGCTGGAAGACGGCAAGCTGGCCGAGGCCCGGCCGCTGTTCGCGCGGGCGCTCAAGCTCGCGCCCACCGACGAGCGGGCGCTGACGGCCCAGCTCAATGCGCTGGCCATCGAAGGCGATGGCGCTGCCGTCGGCGAGCTGGCCGCGCGAGCCCTTGCCGCCCATCCGCGCAGCGGCGCGCTGCGCGCCGGCGTGGCCGACGCCCTCTGGCATGGCGGACGGCCGCTGGCTGGCGAGGTCGTGCCCGGCCTGGCGCGTGATGTCGAGGCACTGAAGGGCGAGGACCGCTTCCGCGTCGACCTGGCGCTGGCCGACTACCACCGACGCCTCGGCGATGTGCCGCGCGCGCTGGCCGCCTACGAAGCCGTGCTGGCCTACCAGGGCGACCAGCCCGAAGCCCTCTGGGGCCGCGCCGCCACGCTGGCCCTGGACGGCCGCTGGGACGAAGCCTTTGTGAAATACGAGGCCGTGCTGCGCCTGCGCACCGGCCTCGTGCCGCTGCGCCGCGACTATGCGCTGGACCTGCTGCGCGCCGGCCGCCGCGATGCCGCGAGAGCCCAGATCAAGGAGACCCTCCTCCTCGACCCGGCCGACCCCGACACCTTGGCCCTCAAGGGCTGGCTGGCCCTGGCCGACGGCGACGCCGCGGCCGCGCGGCTCGCTGCCGAGCAAGCATTGCAGCTGGGCCCCTGGAGCGATCTCGGCGTCATCGTGCAGGCGGCTGCGCTGCAGGCCTTGGGGCAGAGCGAGGCCGCGCAGACGGCGCTGGCGCCGCTGAAGCAGCGCGTCGCCAGCAACGCGCCGCCGCAATACGTCTACCGTCCGGAAAAGTCGGGCTGGTTCTCCGTGCATGAGCTGCCGGCCAGCGAGYGCAAGGTGATGGAGCTCCTCGTCAAGTGAGATTCCTGAAGCGGCTGGAAGCCGCCCATCTGAACGGCCTCAGCGTCGCCCTCGGCGTCGCGGCCACGCATGTTCTCGTCGGCGCGCTGTTCGGCGAGACGGCCGGCCTCGCGGCCGTCGGCGGCGCCGTCTGCGCCAGCCTGACCGATGTGCCCAACCCGCCCCAGCGCGTGCTGCCGCGCGTGTTGCCGGCGGCGGCGGCGGCGGCCGTCGTGACGCTGCTCGTCGGCCTGGCCGACAACTCGCTCACGCTGACCGTGGCGCTGGTCGCCGTCGTCACCTTCCTGTCGCTGATGGCCCTGGCCTGGGGCCTGCGCGCCGGGCCGCTGTCGTTCGCGCCGGTGCTGGCCATGGTCTTCGCGATGGCCTGGGACCGCACCGCCGGCGCCGCCTCGCCCTTGGAGCATGCGCTGTGGGTGGGCCTGGGCGGCTGCGTCTACGCCGGCTGGGCGCGGGCCAGCGCCGTCGTGCTGCGCCACCGCCTGCGTGAGCTGGCGCTGGCGCATGCGCTGCGCGCCACCGAGAAGCGGCTGCGTTCGCGCGCCGAGCGCATCGCGGGTGCGGTGGGCGGGGCCGAGGCGCGCATCCGGGCCTCCATCGCCGACGACGTGTTGCTGGCCGACGCGCTGCAGGCCGCGCGCGACCAGGTCTTCGCCGCGCGCCGCTCGCCGCGCAGCCGCCGCCAGACCGACCTCGTGCTCGGCCTCATCGAGCTGCGCGACCTGTTGCTGGCCAGCCGGCTGGACACCGAGCTGCTGGGCCAGGACTTCCCCGGCCGCCAATGGCGGGCCGCGCTGGCCGACGCGCTGCGCCACCTCGCCGACGTGCTCGCCGCGCTGGCCGACACGCTGGCCTACGGCGCGCCGCTGCCTGAGGTGTCGGCCGAGGCCTGGGCGAAGCAGCTCGCCGCGCGGCTGGCCGATGTCAACGCACCGGCGGGCGACTCGCGCAGCCACCTCGTGTCGGCCCTGCAGTCGCGCGTGGGCCATATGCTGGACGACGTCGGCGCCATGGTGGCGCGCCAGGCCGCTCCCGACCAGCCCGACAGCCCGTGGACGCCCGAACGGCTCGCGCCCTTCGTGTCGCCGGAGGGCTGGCCGCTGGCGGCCCTCAAGCCCCACCTCAACCTGCAATCCGGCGTCATGCGCCATGCGCTGCGCTCGGCGCTCGCGCTGTCGTTCGCCTATGCGCTGGGCGCGGCACTGCCCTGGGCCGCCCACCCCTTCTGGCTGATGTTGAGCGTCGCCGTCGTGCTGCGTGGCAACCTGGAGCAGACGCTGTCGCGCCGCAACGAACGCATCATCGGCACGGTGCAGGGCTGCCTGCTCGTGCTGCTGCTCGCGCATGTGCACTGGACGCCGCTGCTGAGCCTGTGCTTCATCGCCGCCGTCGGCACGGCGCATGCCTATGTGAACCGGCGCTACCGCGTCGCCGCCACGGCCGCCACGCTGATGGCCCTGCTGCAGCCGCTGATGCTGGCGCCGGGCAGCAGCCCCTTCATCGGCGAGCGCCTGGCCGACACCGTCATCGGTGCGGGCCTGGCCTGGCTGTTCAGCTTCGTGCTGCCGTCCTGGGAGCGCGCCGCCGCGCCGCGGCTGGGCGCGCAGCTGCGCGGCGCGCTGGCCCGCCATGCGGCCAATATGCTGCGCTGGATGCCGAGCGCCGAAGAGCAGACCGCCCAGCGCCTGAGCCGCCAGCAGGCCTACACGGCACTGGCTGCGCTGGCCGCCACCGCCCAGCGCACGCGTGTCGAACCCGAAAGCGTGCGCCTGCCCGAGGCCGAGATCGAGTCGGCGCTGAGCCACGGCTACCGGCTGATGGCCCTGCTCGGCGCCGTGCAGCATCAGGTGCAGCGACGCACCGAGCGCCTGGATGCCGCCAAGGCTGAGGTCGCACTGCCGCTGGCCCGCACGGCCTGCGTGGATATCCTCAAGGGCGAACCGGCGACGGGAACGGACCCGGCCGAGATTCCCGACGGCGATGCCGGTGCCTGGCCCGAGCATCTGGGCCAGCGGGACCTGACACCCTGGCTGCTGCGGCGCTTGCGCCTGTGCCGCCACGAGGCGCGCGAACTCGTCGCGGCGCTGGACCGGCTGCCTGCCCCTCGCCCAGTCCCGCCGCGCTGAACGCGGGCGACCCTGGTCGGTCCCCCGAGGGGACGGCGATGCTCACGGCATTGAGCCGCGAGCACATCGCCCGCGGCCCGGCTAGGGGCGGCCCGGCGCTCGGCCCGCGGTTTAATGCGCGGTGAGTCATATCGCGTAGCGCTAAGGAGCAATTGACGTGAGCATCCAAACCCGAGCCGCCGTTGCCTGGAAGGCCGGCCAGCCGCTGACCATCGAGACCCTGGACCTGGAGGGCCCCAAGGAAGGCGAGGTGCTGGTCGAGGTCAAGGCCACCGGCATCTGCCACACCGACGACTTCACGCTGTCGGGTGCGGATCCCGAAGGCCTGTTCCCGGCCGTGCTCGGCCACGAGGGCGCGGGCGTCGTGCTGGAGAGCAAGGTGCCCTGGCTGAAGGCGGGTGACCACGTCATTCCCCTCTACACGCCGGAATGCCGCGAGTGCAAGTTCTGCCTGAGCCGCAAGACCAATCTCTGCCAAGCGATTCGGTCCACGCAGGGCAAGGGGCTGATGCCCAATGGCACCTCGCGCTTCTCGCTGAACGGCGAGCCCATCTTCCACTACATGGGCACCAGCACCTTCTCGAATCACATCGTCGTGCCGGGCATCGCGCTGGCCAAGATCCGGCCGGACGCGCCCTTCGACAAGGTCTGCTACATCGGCTGCGGCGTGACGACGGGCGTGGGCGCCGTGCTGTTCACGGCCAAGGTGGAGGCGGGCGCCAATGTGGTGGTCTTCGGCCTCGGCGGCATCGGCCTGAACGTCATCCAGGGCGCCCGAATGGTGGGCGCCAACAAGATCATCGGCGTGGACATCAACCCGGCGCGCGAGGCGATGGCGCGGCAGTTCGGCATGACTGACTTCGTCAATCCGAAGGACGTGGGCAATGTCGTCGACCACCTCGTGCAACTGACCGACGGTGGCGCCGACTATTCCTTCGAATGCGTCGGCAATGTGCAGCTGATGCGCCAGGCGCTGGAGTGCACGCACAAGGGCTGGGGCCGCAGCATCATCATCGGCGTGGCGCCGGCGGGGGCCGAGATTTCCACGCGGCCGTTTCAGCTGGTGACGGGGCGAAAGTGGGAGGGCTCGGCGTTTGGTGGCGCGAGGGGCCGGACCGATGTGCCCAAGATCGTCGATTGGTATATGGACGGGAAGGTCAAGATCGACGAGCTGATCACGCACAAGTTGCCGCTGGAGAGGATCAACGAGGGGTTTGAGTTGATGCGGCGGGGGGAGTCGATTCGGTCGGTGGTGGAGTTTTGAGGAGGTCTTTGCCCAAGGCTTCATGACTCGGTGCAGTGAGCCGGGAATCCGCCCCGGCAGGGCGGGTAACTTTTCTCTGACGCGCCAGAGAAAAGTCACCAAAAGAGGAGCGCTAACGCAATCCGCACTCGAGCGGGATCAAGCGCTCGCTTTGCTCGGAACTGGACGGCGCCGTCACGCGACCCGCTTCGCTCTCGCTGCTGTCCCTGTGACGAGCACCGTCCATCGCCCCTTCATGCCCTTAACGCCGGCGGCACGCCGGGCTCATCAAGAAATACCGAACAGCCGCGTCGCCCGAGCGACGCTGCATTGGGCTGTTTTGGTGAGCACGGCGTGCAGCCGCGCGTTAAGAGGTGCAGTGCGGCGACCAGCGCCGACGGTGACAAGTCAGACGCGAGAGCGCAGCGGTTCGCTTCTTCAAGAAATGGAACTGAGCGTTTTCGCGCGCCGTTCAAGGCAGCATGGTGCTCGAGTGCGGTTCAGGGCCTCTTCTTTGGTGACTTTCTTCTGGCCCCGCAGAAGAAAGTTACCCGGCCGCCGGGACGGACTCCCGGCAATGCATCGATCAGCGGCGCTCTTCGCAAAAGCGTCCTACCGCTTCTCCGGCGGCAACCCCTGCAGCGACTCCACGAGCCGCGCGTGCGCCTCCAGATCCACCGGCCTCAACTTCGACACCGTCCTCGCCGGATAGTCCCCCAGATAGTTGCTGCCTTTCCAATTGCGGACCGGCCTCACCGGCCTCGGCACAAACCCGCCACCGCAATTCGGACAGACATTGCTCAGCAAGCCCTCCGCGCAGTCCGAACAGAACGTGCACTCGAAGCTGCAGATGCGCGCCGCCGCCGATTCCGGCGGCAGGGCGACATCGCAATGTTCACAGCTGGGACGCAGCTCCAACATGATCAGCGGCTCTTCCGATAGGGCTCGTCTTCGACGATGAAGTCCTGCTCGCGCATCGAATCCGCGATCCAGTCCTCGACCGCCGGATGGGCCAGCAGCGCGTCACGGTAGGCCGCAGCGGCCTCCGACACCGGCAGGCCGAAGCGGCTCAGCCGCACCGCCACCGGCGCAAAGTAGGCGTCCGCCGCGCTGAAGGCGCCGAAGAGGAAGGGCCCGCCGCTGGTCTGCAGCGCATCACTCCAAGCCGCATCCAGCCGCGCCACGTCGGCGCGCAGCGCCTCGTCCTCGGCCCAGAGCCTGGCGCCGACGTCGGGGAAGAAGACCTCGATATTCATCGGGCAGACGGTGCGCAGCCGCGTGAAGCCGGCATGCATCTCGGCGCACAGGCTGCGCGCGCGGGCACGGGCCTTGGCGTCGCGCGGCCAGATGGCGTGCTCGGGGTGGCGGTCGGCGATGTACTCGGCAATCGCCAAGGTGTCCCAGACCGTGAAGCCGTCGTCCTCGACGACGACGGGCACGCGCTGGGTCGGCGTGACGCCGGCGATGACGCGGGTCCATTCGGAGTCCGGCGTGAAGTCGAAGCGCAGCTTGACCTCTTCAAACGGAATGCCGAAGGCCGCCAGCAGCACACCGCTGCGCATGGACCAGGACGAGTAGTTCTTGTTGCCGATATAGAGCTTCATGACGGGACTGCGGTGGGACAAGCACCCGAGCTTAGGGGCCGCAGCGCGTCGCCGGGTTGATCAATCCGCAACGGATTGATGCGTACTCAGTGCCTGGCGCGCCACGCATCCAGCCGCGCGACGCCGCCGTCGCGCGACAGAKAGGTCGGCAGCACCGCCTCCAGCGAGGCCGGCGTGATGCCGAGTTCGGTCAGCCCGGGCAGCTTGCCGGTTGGCACATTGGGCACGCTCAGCGACGCGAGGTTGTCGCGCGACAGCAGGGGCTCGCCGGGCAGGCATTCCATGGCCAGGGCCTGCAGCGTCGCCAGCGCATGGGGCAGGCGCAGGATCGGCCGTTCATGGCCTGTCACGCGGCCCGCCAGTCGCACCAGGTCGGCCAGCGTCAGTTCGCGCGTGCCGGCGATCTCATAGGTCTGGCCGATGGATTCGCGACGCAGCAGCGCCTCGACCAGGGCCCGGGCGAGGTCCTGCACCCACACCGGTTGCAGGCGCGCGTCCGCGCCGCCCAGGGGCATAAAAGGGAAGAGCGCCTGCAGCCGCGCGAACAGGTTGACGCTCTTGTCGCCGTCGCCAAAGACCAGCGATGGGCGCAGCAGCGTCAACTCCAGCGGGTGGGTCTGCGTGGCCACCTGCAGCACGGCCTCGCCGGCGGCCTTGCTGCGCAGATAGCGCGACGGTGCATGCTCGGCCACGCCCAGGGCGCTGACATGCACGAGGCGCTTCGCGCCGGCGTGGCTCATGGCATGGGCGATGCGCCGGGGCAGCTCCACATGCACATGCTCGAAGGCGGCCGCGCTGCCCTGCAGGATGGCGACGAGGTTGACGACGGCGTCATGGCCCGGCACCAGGGCGGCCAGGTCCTTGAAGACATCGGCCTGGATGACGGTGACACCGGGCAGGCTCTGCACGCTTTGCGCATGAGGCAGGCGGCGCGTGGGCACCGTGATGCGCACGTCGGCACCGAGGCGCCGCAGCAGTTGCTCGCACAGCGCGCGGCCGACAAAGCCGCTGCCGCCCAGGACCAGGACGTTCAGGCTCATGACTTGCCATCCCCCACCGCCGCTGGCGGCACATCGCTGACGTCCGCGGCGCGCGCACCGGCCGGGCCGACGCTGGCGCCCAGGCGCTCGCGCAGCTTGGTGGCCGGCAGGCCCAGCACCTGGGCATAGACCGCGCCGCCGAGCAGCACCTTGCGCACATAGTCGCGCGTTTCGTTGAACGGGATGTTCTCGGCCCAGATGGCCGCGTCGATGACAGGGCCGTCGCGCCAGCGCGCGGGCCGGCCGGGGCCGGCGTTGTAGGCCGCCGCGGCCAGGGCCTGGGCGCCTTCGAAGCGGTCCAGCACCAGCTTCAGGTATTGGGTGCCGATGCGCAGGTTGAAGTCGCGGTCGTGCATGCGCTCGGCGTTGTAGTCGATGCCGGCCTTCTTGGCCGTCCACTTGGCCGTCGCGGGCATGACCTGCATCAACCCGGCCGCGCCGACGTGGGAGCGCGCGTCCAGCACGAAGCGCGACTCCTGGCGGATCAGGCCGTAGACATAGGCCGGGTCGATGCCGCTGGCCTGGGCCTCGCGCTGCAACTCGGCGCGGTGCGGCGTGGGGTAGCGCTGGGCGATGTCGATCTCGGTCTTGGTGCGCTCGCTGGTGTTGATGCAGCGGTCCCAGACCTCGCGGTCGCAGGCCTCCTGGGCCGCGGCGAGCAGGGCGCGGTCGCCCATGCCGCGCAGCGAGAAATTCCATTCGCGCACGCCTTCGCTGCGCAGGCCGAGGTCGATGAGGGACAGCGCGCGCGTCAGGCCCGCATGGCTGCGCGCGCTGCGGCGTTCCTCGGCCGTCAGCGGCGCGGGCGTGGGCGGCAGCGGCGTGGGCAGGCCGAGGTCCTCGGCGGCCAGGCGGCCGAAGTAGTTCAGCGGCGTCGAGGAGAGTGTGGTGAGCTGCACGCGGGCGCCGTGGGCGTCGCCTTGCTGCCGCGTCGCGCGGGCCTTCCAGTAGGCCCAGGCCGGGTCGCGCTGCTCGTTGGCGCTCATGCGCTCGATGGCGCGCAGGGCCAGGGCGGGTTGCTTGGCGCGCAAGGCCGCGCGGGCGGCCCAGGCGGCGGCGTCATCACTCCAGGCCAGCTCGGGCGCCAGCTTGTCGGCGCGCTCGAAGGCGGCCAGGGCACCATCCTGCAGGCGCAGGGCCGACTGGCGGCCGATCTGCACCCACAGCCAGGCCTGCAGCTCGGGCGGCAGCTTGCTCCATTTGTCGCGCAGCAGGCCGGCGGCCTGGTCGGGGTCGTTGGCGGCGACGCGGGCCAGGGCCAGGGCCGTCAACTCGGCCTCGGGGCGTGGCGAGGTGCGGGCCTGGCGCGTCAGGTAGCGGCCGGCGTTGTCCTGCAGTTCGGCGAGCTTCTGGTCCAGCGGCTTGGTGGCCAGCAGGGCGACGGCCTGGCGCGCGGCGCGCGGGCGGCTCTGTTCGGTGGCCTGGCGCGCCTTGGCCCAGACGGTGTCGGGCTTGAAGAGGCCGGCTTCGACCATGGCAGTGGCGAGCTGCTGGCAGCCGTCGTCGCCGTCCTTCTGGGCCATCCAGGCGGCCTTTGCGGCGTCTGCATCGATCTTGGTGCCGGCGAGATGGTCGGCCAGCAGCCCATAGCAGGCCACCTCGCGGTCGTCGCGCATCTGGTAGCTCGCATGGTCGCGGCGGAAATTGAGCCAGTCGCGGCGGCGGCCCAGTTCCAGCAGCCAGTCGTTGCGCAGCCTGTCTTCGACATAGCTGCCGGGGTAGCGCGCATAGAAGGCGTCCATTTCCGGCTGGCGCACCTCGGCCAGCCGCGCATTGAGGTCGAAGTACTCGACCCAGCCTGCCAGCGGGTGGTTCTGGCTGCGGGCGGCCTCGGCGAAGGTGGCCAGGCGCTTGCGGTCGCGCTTGACCCAGGCATCGCGGGCCTGCACGGCGAGGTCGGCATCGGCGGGTGGCGTCGGCGGGGCGGCGTCGGCGCTCAGGGCTACCGACAGCAGCAGGGCGAGTGCCCCACGGCTCATGTGTTTCAAGACTCGACCACCCATCTGACTCATGCGCTTCACGCCCCGCGACTGCTTCACTTGGCGTGCGCTCCGGCCAGCTGGCCGAGCGCCGCGCCTGGTGTCTGAATTTAACCCAGGGAAACCCGTGGCTTCGCGCTTTACGCAGGCGGGCGCTCTGCCCACGAGTTAGGGGCTGGAGATAGCGCTATCTCTTCCGTAATCTTGGCCGCCAGTCAGCCAGGAGACCGTTGATGAAGACCGCCGCACGACGCCTGTTGATGGGGGCTTCGGCCACGCTGCTGAGCCTGGTCGCCCAGGCCAACCCGGACATCTACCCCACGCCCGGCACCCCGGCGCCGGTGAGCAGCTTCACGGCGGGCGCCAGCGGCCTGCTGGTGGCCTACTACACCGGCGAGGCCGGCGGCTTCACCAACCTCATCGGCGCACGCATCAATGGCGTCGACGGCGCGGCCGGGCTCAGCAACCACGGCAGCGCCTATGGCCAGACCTTTGTGCTCGGCAAGGTGACGGCCGGCGACAGCCTGGTGTTCTTCATCGACGCCAACAGCGGCGCGGCGCGTTACTACAGCGACGTCAGCCTGAACGGCGACGGCGTCAACCATGCCTGGGCAGCGCCCTTCGCCGGCGATGCCCAGGTACCGGCCGGCACCAACATTGCCTTCGAGGACCTGCCCAGCGGCGGCGACTTCAACTACCGCGACCACAGCTTCGTCTACCAGATCACGGCCGTGCCCGAGCCGGCGAGCTGGGCGCTGCTGCTGGGCGGCGTGGCGGGCTTGACCTGGCTGCGCCGCCGGCAACTGCGCCGCTGATCAGTCCGCCGCGTCCGGGTTCCAGCCCTCGATCTCGAAGCGCAGCCGGCCGCGGATGCCGGGGTTGGTGGGCTTCATCTTGCCGTTGGTGGCGACGGCGCTGCTGTCGAAGGGCACGCTGACCTCGATGCGGCCCGACTTGAGCTGCTTGGCCGCGATCTCGGTGTCGGCCATGGACACGCCGGCGTCCTGCCAGGCGTACTTGACCTTCCAGGCATCGCCTTCATTGGCCGGCGGCACCATCTCCAGGATCAGTGCGTTGCGGAACAGATAGCCGCCCTCGAAGTGCTCGTTGAGCCAGAGCCGCTTCTCGATCTCGTAGTCGGGCACGCGCACGCCCAGCGTCATGCCGTAGGCGAGGGACTTGCGGCGCGGGTTGACCTTGGCGCGGTTGGCGAGGAAGACGCTGCTGAGGTAGAGGCTCGAGTTCTCCTTCCAGTTGGCATGCGCGACGCAGGCGACGGAGTCTTCCTCCGTCGTGCGCCGCGTCAGATACCAGAGCTTGCCGCGTGGCGAGGCCACCACCTCGATCTGGTAGAGCGCGTTGACGGCGCGGCCGGCGTCGGCCTCCTCCTGCACCTTGTCGGGCAGGCGGATGTCGTCGATCTCCAGCCACAGGTCCACGCGCACGTCGCCGAACAGGAAACGGGCCAGGTTCTGGTAGCCCTCCTCGCTGTTGACGATGCCGAAATAGCCCGAGTGGGCGCGGTAGACGACGGCCTTGGCGCACTGGTCGGTGATGTTGCCCTTGGCATCCAGGCCGCACAGCGTCGCGTTCTCGATCTTGACCAGGCCGTCGCTGCCATGGCCGACGAAGCTGCGCGACATGCCGGCCGCGGCTTCATAGTCCAGCCGGTTGCTGCCGATCAGCGTGAACACGCGCCGCGACGGGAAGCGTGCCTCGGGGATGAGGTCCACGCGCTTGTGCTTCTTGGCTGCGGCCGCCAGGTCGAGGTAGGCCGGCATGCGCTTGTCGCGGTCGAAATTGGAGATGTCGTTGACGCTCAGCCAGGACGGGATGTTCTGGCCCAGCACGTCGATGCCGTTGTGCGGCGTCGCGTAGGTGAAGAACTTGTCGACGTGCTGGGCGACCTTCTCGGTGTCCAGCGCCACGTTCTGCAGGAAGGCGCGGCAGACCAGGCCGCCCATGGAGTGGGCGACGAGATAGCAGCGGAAATCGGCCTCTGCGATCTTGTTCTCTGCGTTCTTGCAGACCAGCTCGCGCACGCGGGCCACGAGCTTGGACAGGCCCTTGGCGAAGTCCTCGATCTCCGGTGTCTTGTTGTTGCCGAGGTAGGAGGACGCGGCGTCGTAATAGCGGTAGATGACGATGCAGCGGCTGCCCAGCTTGTTGTCGGTCGGCTTGCCCAGGGAGTCGGCCTCCCACTCGGGGTCGACGATGTCGTAGCCGTCCTCGTAGACATCCTGGTAGCCGTACTCCGAGGCCAGCCGCACGACGGGCGACTCGAAGACGTATTTGCGCGGCCTGTCGGTCTTGTTCGGCACGGCGCGGTACATCGTCGAGCCGAGGTTGAAGCCGCAGAAGGGGTCGGCCGTGGTCTCGTCGATCTCGCCGCGCGACATCGCGTAGCCGCGCACATAGATGATGGGGTGGTAGGGGGTGTGGGGCGTGGACATGGCGGCTTCGCGGGGTGAAGACGACGGCGACCATAGCGCCGGGCAGCTCCTGTGGACCATCCCGCGCATGGCCCGCATCCTCAGGGCTGAGGAGCGACATGAGCCCTGGGTTTTAATAGACCGATGAGTGCTGCCCACCCCGACCGCCCTTCACTGCGCCGCGAACTGCTGGCCGCGCGCCGCGACTTCGCGGCCGGCCCGGCCTTCCAGACCGCCCAGGCGGCGCTCGGCGCGCCTCTGCGCGAACTGCTGGATCAGCTGGAGCCGGAGCTGGTGGGCGTCTACTGGCCGCTGCCGGGCGAGTTCGATCCTGGCGCCTTGCCCTGGCCCCGGGCGCTGCCGTTTGCGCGCCGCGAGCCGGCGGAAATGGTCTATCGCCGTTGGGACGGCGGCCCGACGACGGCCCAGGACGAATGCGGCATCGCCACGTCGACCGGCGCGGTTGCCGTGCCAGACGTGGTGCTGGTGCCCTGCGTCGGCTTCACGCGCGAGGGTTTTCGCCTTGGCTATGGCGGTGGCTATTTCGACCGCTGGCTGGCGCTGCACCCTGGCGTGACCACCATCGGCCTGGCCTGGTCGGCGGCCGAAACACATTTCCCGGTCGAGGCGCACGACCGCGCCTTGACCCTCATCCTGACCGAGCGCGAGCTCATTTCCCCCGATTGAGAGGACCCCCGCAAGATGCATGACGGCATGACCCTGATCTCGACGCTGGCCGCCGCCTTTGGCCTGGCCCTGGTGCTGGGCCTGCTCGCCCAATGGGCGCGGCTGCCCGCGCTGGTGGGCTATCTGCTGGCCGGCGTGCTGATCGGGCCGCACACGCCGGGTTTCGTCGGCGACGTGCATCTGGCCCAGCAGCTGTCCGAGGTCGGCGTCATGTTGCTGATGTTCGGCGTGGGCCTGCACTTCTCGGTCGGCGACCTGATGTCGGTCAAGGGCATCGCCCTGCCGGGTGCGCTGGTGCAGATGGCCGCGGCCACCGGCATGGGCGCGGCGCTGGCGCACTGGTGGTGGGGCTGGGCGCTGGCGGCGTCGCTCATCTTCGGCCTGGCGCTGTCGGTGGCCAGCACGGTGGTGCTGCTGCGCGCGCTGGAGTCGCGCGAGCTGCTGCATACCGGCAATGGCCGCATCGCCGTGGGCTGGCTCGTGGTCGAGGACCTGGCCATGGTGCTGGCGCTGGTGCTGATCCCGGTGCTCGGCCCTGAAGATGGCCAGGGCGGTGCCGGCGGCAGCGCGCTGTGGCTGACCATAGGCAAGACGCTGCTGGCCGTCGTGGTGTTCGTCGCGGTGATGCTGGTGGCCGGGCGGCGCCTGCTGCCGTGGATGCTGTGGCAGGTCAACCGCACCGGCTCGCGCGAGCTGTTCACGCTGGCCACCGTGGCCGCCGCCATCGGCCTGGCCGTGGGTGCGGCGGCGCTGTTCGGCGTCAGCGTGGCGCTGGGTGCCTTCTTCGCGGGCCTGGTGCTGCGCGAATCGGCCTTCAGCGAGCGCGCGGCGCACGAGAGCCTGCCGCTGCGCGATGCCTTCGCCGTGCTGTTCTTCGTCGCCGTGGGCATGCTGTTCGACCCGCGCATCCTCATCGACCAGCCGCTGGCCGTGCTGGCGACGGTGGCCGTCATCCTGGTCGGCAAGACGATTGCCGCCGGGGCGCTGGTGCTGCTGCTGCGCTACCCGCTGTCCACCGCGCTGACGGTGGCGGTGAGCCTGGCGCAGATCGGCGAGTTCAGCTTCATCCTGCTCGGCCTGGGCCAGAGCCTGCACCTCGTGCCGCCCGAGGCGACCAGCCTGATCGTGGCCGGCGCCATCGTGTCCATCGCGCTGAACCCGGTGCTGTTCTCCGGCGTGGAGCCGCTGCGCCGCTGGGTGCTGAAGCGCTCGGCCTGGGCCCGCCAGCTGGAGGCTCGCGACGACCCGCTGGCGGAACTGCCGCCCGACACGCCGCAGAGCGCGCTGGCCGGCCAGGTCGTGCTGGTGGGGCATGGCTCGCTGGGCACGGCCCTGCATGACGAACTGGGCAGCCGCCCGCTGGTCGTCATCGACCACGACCGGGAGGTTGTCGAGAAGCTGCGCGCCGCCGGCCATGCGGCCGTGCTGGGCGAGGCCGGCGAGGCCATGACGCTGGTGCAGGCCCATATCGCCCAGGCCGCCTGGCTGGTCGTGGCCGTCAGCGATGTGCGCGTGGTGCCGGCCATGCTGACGCTGGCGCGTCAGCTCAACCCCGAACTGCGCTGCGCCGTCGTCGCCCACACCCAGGAAGAGGCGCAGTGGCTGAAGGATGCCGGCGTCAACGAGGTGCTGCGCGCGCAGCAGGCCATGGCGCAGGCGCTGGCGAGGGTGGTGGCGGCCTAAGCCTTCTGCTTGGTGCCGCCGAAAGCCGCGTAGAGCCCCAGCGCGAAATACACCAGCGCCGACACCCAGCGCCCGCTGCCGGCCGCGCCGCGCAGCAGCGGCTTCATCCAGCCGGCCAGCAGCGCGTAAAGGCTGTCGGTGACGGCGGCCACGGCAACGAAGAGGATGCTGAGCGAGAGCGCCTGTACGGCCTGCGCCGCCTGCGAGCCCTCGGGGTGCAGGAACTGCGGGATGAAGGCGGCGAAGAACAGCGTCGTCTTGGGGTTGAGCAGCGCGACGAAGAAGCCGTCGCGGAAGAGCTGGCGCGGCGTGGCCGGCGTGGGGGGCGCGCCGTTGGCCGTCGCGGCGGGCTGGCGCAGGGCCTGGATGCCCAGCCAGATCAGATAGGCCGCGCCTGCCCAGCGCACCGCCGTGAAGGCCAGCGACGACACGGCGAACAGGGCCGCCAGGCCGATGGACGCGCCGACCGCATTCGTCAAATTGCCCAGGGCCACGCCGGCGACCGACGCCAGGCCCGCCGTGCGCCCCTGTGCCAGCGTGCGCGCGACGATGAAGACGACGCCAGGCCCGGGTGTCAGCGCGAGTACGAGCGTGGCGATCAGGAAGGCGTAGAGGGCGGCGCCGGTGGGCAGCAGGTTCATGTCAGTTTTCCATTCACATTCGTGGTGCCGGGGTGTTCCGGGCCGAGCGCCGGGCCGCCCCTAGCCGGCCCGCGCTGGCGATGTGCTTGCCGGTCGAGCCGGCAAGCATCGCCGTCCCCTCGGGGGACCGACCAGGCTCGCCCGCGTTCAGCGGCGCGGGACTGGGCGAGGGGCTTACTTCCTTGCGGCCATGAAACGGGGGTTGCGCAGCAGCGCCGCAGATACCAACGACACCAGCAGGCCGACCGGCACGATCTCGGCCATGGTCATCGGGAAGCGGAACAGCGGGTTGGCGTAGTTGCGCTTGAACTCGTCCATCTCGGCCGCCAGCTTGGCCAGCTCGGCCTCGGGCAGGCCCTTGGCCTTGTTTTCGGCCATGTACATCTTGACCCACTCGGTGCCGAAGTCCAGCTTGGTGACGGCCAGCGTCACCTCCCAGGCGGCCGCATAGACGACGCCGGCGACGAGGCTGATGGCCAGGCCCAGCGCGAAGGCGGGCCAGAAACGGATGACGCCACCGAGCTCGTCGTCACGGCGGCGCTTGATGGCGACGAAGACCAGGCTGAGCGCGACCAGCATCAGCGTGTAGCCGATGACCATGCCGTGAGCCGGCGGCGCGCCCCGATTCAGGATCAGCAGCGCGAACAGCGGGATGCCGGCAGCCAGGCCGGCGACGGCACCGAAGGACAGGATGGTTTTCAGCATTGGGACCTCATGGCGGATTGGAAGAGCCGCCATGGAACGATGTTCGGGCCGCCGGGGCCATCGGACAAATGGGTGATTTCGCTGAAATCGCCTGAAAAACAGCGGCTTAGCGCAACAGGCCCAGCTCCCGGGCCTTCAGGATGGCTTCGGTGCGGCGCCGCGCCTCGAGTTTTTCGTAGAGCCTGGCCACATGCGTCTTGACCGTGTGCGGCGACACATTCAGCTTGTCGGCGATCTCCTTGTTGCTCAAGCCGGCCGCCAACTGCTCCAGCACTTCCAGCTCGCGCGGGCTGATGCCCAGCGTCGCTTGCGCCTGCGGGTTGCCGGCGAAGGGTTCGGCCGGCGGCGCGCCACGGCCGAGCAGCTTGACGCCTGCCCAGGCCCCCAGGGCCAGGAAGACCAGGGCGATCAGCGCGATATAGACCGTCTCGGACTGGGCGCGGGCGAGGTGGCGGTAGTCCAGCCATTGCAACAGCGCCGTGCCGGCCGCCAGGGCCAGGCCGTAGAGAGCCGCGCGCTTCCACATGCTAGACCCCCGCCACCTGGGCCCTGGTGATGGCGGCCTGCTCGCGTACCCAGTCGGCAAACTGCTGCACCTCCGGCCGGCGCGCGGCGTTCGGGCCCAGCATCATCCAGTAGCTGAAGGGGCTGCCCAGGCGGCCGGCCTTGCCGAAGGGCTCGACCAGCTCGCCGCGCGTCAGGTGTTCATGCACCAGCGGCAGCCGGGCCAGGGCCACGCCCTGGCCGGTCAGCGCGGCCTGCACCTGCTGGTAGGTGAAGTTCAGGTAGAGCCAGCGGCGCGGCTGCAACTCATGCTCGCCCTGTTCGGTCAGCCAGCGCCGCCAGCTCAGGTATTCGGCGCTGGGGCGCGGGTCGTCTTCCTCGGCCAGCGCGTGGCCGGCGAGGTCGGCGGCGCGCTTCAGCGGCGCGGGCGGGTTCTGCAGATACCAGGGGCTGACACAAGGCGACAGCAACTCCTCGAAGAGCTGCTCGGCGTCGGGCGTCACCGAGGGGCGGTCGTCATAGCGCAGGGCCAGGTCGCTTTCGCCATCCTCCAGGTCGACCTTGCGGTCATAGGCCGACACGCGGATGTCGATGTCGGCATGCTCGCGCTGGAAGGCCTCCATGCGTGGGATCAACCACAGCGACGCGAACGACGCGAAGGTGCTGACATTGACGACGCGCCGGCCGCGCGAGCGGCGGATCTGGCGCACGGTCTGGTCCAGGCGCGACAACACGGCCACGGCGGTGGGCAGCAGCACCGCGCCGTCGCTGGACAGCTCCACCTTGCGGGTGCCGCGCAGGAAGAGAGTGCAGCCGATCTCTTCCTCCAGCGACTGGATCTGCCGGCTGATGGCCGACTGCGTCAGGCTCAGTTCCTCGGCCGCCGCGCGGAAGGACAGCAGCCGGGCCACGGCCTCGAAGGCGCGCAGGGGACCGACCGAGAGTGGGCGTTGGCGGATTGGCTGATTCATGCGTGAATGGTATCAATCGACGCCGCGGAGTCATTGGACCGTCTTGGGCAATCTAAGCAGAATCCCTGACATCAACCGAGGAGTCTCATCATGAGCGACGCGCAATCTGTTTGGCATCTGGACGGTGGCCGGGCCATGACCCTGGCCGGTGGCGCCGAGGCGCGCCGCCTGGCGGTGGCCCGCGGCCGTGTGTGGCTGACGCTGTCGGGCACCACCGACCAGCCGGCCGAAGACAAGTGGCTGGAGGCCGGCGAGGCGCTGGCCCTGGCACCCGGCCAGACGGCCGTGCTGGAAGGCTGGCCTGCGGCCGACTTCGAGCTGCTGGTGCCGCCGGTCTCAGCCACGGCGAACCGCGGCTTTCTTGGCCGCCGGTTTTTTGGCGGCTGATTCAGAAACCGCAGGCTTGGCCGCCCGCTTCGCGATGGCGGCTGATTCAGGAAGCGCAGGCTTGGCCGCCCGCTTCGCGCTGGCGGCTGAGGTCTTCTTCGCGGCGGTCTTTTTGGCCGCCGCAGGTTTCCTGGCCTTGGCCGGCTTCTTGGCATTCGCCGTGCGCAACGCGGCCTCGAAGGCCAGCCTGGCCCAGGGCTGCATCAGCGGCGGCGATTCCAGCGCCTCTTCGGGCGGCTGGTAGTAGCTGATCACCTGTCGCTCGCCGGTCTTGGTCGCATAGCTGAAGGGCTGGCAGCCCGCCGCGACAAAGCGCTCACGCGTCACGTCGTCGGTCTTCAGATAGAGCTGGTTCTGGATGACCAGGGCCATGAAGAGGCCATCCACATACAGGCCGTGGCCGCCGAACATGCGCAGCGGCCGCACCGGGCCCAGGGGCTGCAGCAGTTCGATGCAGAGTTCGATGTAGGGATCCATGGCGCTTGCGTTCAGCCCTTCCACGTGAACGGAAAGTGCAGCTGGCGCAGGAAGCCGTCCGGCACATAGTCGCCCAGCACGCCGTAGTGCTCCGGCCATTTGCGATCCGACTGCACGGCCGTGCCGAACAGGTGGTCAAGAAACGCGAAGTGAGCCGCGTAGTTCTTGTCCAGCGCTTCCTGGTCCTGCGAGTGGTGCCAGTGGTGGAAGTTGGGCGTCACGATGATGTAGCGCAGCGGCCCGAGGCGCACGCTGACGTTGGCGTGGTTGAACACCGCCTGGAAGCCGACGACGACGATGTAGGCGTCGATGACCTCCTTGCTGAAGCCCAGCACGAAGATGGGCGCCAGCACCAGGGTGCGGGTGATGATGAGCTCCAGGATGTGCTGGCGCGAGCCCGCCAGCCAGTCCATGCTTTTCACGCTGTGGTGCACGGCATGCAGCCGCCACAGCATGGGCACCTCGTGATAGGCCCGGTGCGTCCAGTACTGCACCAGGTCGGCGACCAGGATGATGAGGAAGAGGGCGATGGGGAAGGGCAGGCCCTGCACCCAGCCCTGGATGCCGTCCTTGGCCGCCCAGCCGAAGAATTTGTGCACCAGCAGATTGGTGGCCAGCATCACGAAGCCGACGGCCAGGTGGTTGACGATGAAATGCTGGAAGTCCGTCTGCCACTCCAGGCGGAACACCGGCTGGTCGCGGCGCAGCGCGAACAGCTTCTCGATGAAGACGAAGATCAGCGTCGAGCCCAGCAGGTCGAGGATGAACCAGTCCAGGCCGACATAGGGCGTGTGGTCGGGGAAGTTGGGGTCGACCTCGACCTTGTGGCCGCCCAGGGCCAGCGCCAGGCCCAGCAGCACAAAGGTCCACAGTGCCAGCCAGCGCATGCGGCTGAAGACGATGTTGAACAGCGCCAGCCCGCCCGACAGCACCAAGGCCCAGTACAGCAGGCGCCGGATCACGTCGACGTTGTAGGACTGGCGCAGCTGCGGCGTCGTCAGGTACTCGGGGAAGTGGAAGGCCAGCACGCCGAGAAAGCACAGGATGGCGAGCGTGAGCGCGATGACGCCGCTGATCATGCCGCGGCCCGGCTTGAGCGCGCCGCTCGATTCGCTGAGCTGATTGAGCTTGTCCAGCATCTGTTGTTCTCCCTGCGTGATGGTTGCGTGGCACGACTTTAGTGATGCCGGCCCATGGCCCACAATGGCCAGATTCCCAGGTTCGCAAGGAAGTCTCACCCTTGGACGCCAACGACCGCGCCGCCATCCGGCACAAGCTGATCGAACAAAGGCTGGCTTTGCCCAACCGCCTGGACCTGGCCGCCGAGCTGCAGGAGGTGCTGAGCGTCTGGCTGCTGCGCCGCCGCGAGACCACCATCGGCGCCTACTGGCCCATCAAGGGGGAGTTCGATCCGCTGCCCACCCTCTACCGCTGGGGCGAAAACCATCCCCATCGCCGCATCGGCCTGCCGGTGGTGGACAAGGTGCACGGCACGCTGCGCTTTCATGTCTGGTACCCCGGCTGCCCGATGGAGGAAGACGCCTTCCACATCCCCAAGCCCAAGGACACCGAGGAATTCAAGCCGCAGCTGATGCTGGTGCCCTGCCTGGGCTTCGGGCCCGCTGGCCTGCGGCTGGGCTATGGCGGCGGCTTCATGGACAAGACCCTGGCCGAGATGCAGCCGCGGCCGGCGGCGGTGGGCATTGGCTATGCGCATGGGTTCCTGCCGTTGCTCAAGCCCAGTGCGCTGGACATGCCGCTGGATGCGATGCTGACGGAGGAGGGGGTGGTGTGGGATCGGGAGGGGTGAGTGAGTGACTTGGGTTGCACTTGCGGGGGATCCTGCCTCATCGATGCATTGCCGGGAGTCCGTCCCGGCGGCCGGGTAACTTTCTTCTGCGGGGCCAGAAGAAAGTCACCAAAGAAGAGGCCCTGAACCGCACACCAGCACCACACGGCCGCGTTGCGGCGTGCAACAGCCAACGCGGCATGCCCACAAGCGACCCGCTGCGCTCTCGCGTCTGACTTGTCACGACCAACATCCATCGCACCAGCAGCCCGTCCGACGCGCGGCTGCACGCCGGGCTCACCAAAACAGCCCAATGCAGCGCCGCCCGAGCGACGCGGCTGTTCGGTATTTGTCGGGCGTCGGCGTGCAGCCGCGACTTAAGCGGCGTGAAGGTCCGATCGCTGGTGCTCGGCACAAGTGGTGGGCGAGAGCGCAGCGGTTCGCTTCGGGGTGCAGCCCGCTTCGAGCAACGCGAGCACCTGATCCCGCTCGAGTGCGGATTGCATTGAGCGCTCCTCTTTTGGTGACTTTTCTCTGGCGCGTCAGAGAAAAGTTACCCGCCCTGCCGGGGCGGATTCCCGGCTCACTGCACCGGGTCGAAAGGCTCTCCACAAAGGCAAACGGATGGGTCGGCCTGTCTCACAATCCAATGTCCGTGTTGCCACAAGCAAATCCAATGTCCAAGCCCACCCTGCTGATCCTGAGCGCCGCCGCCGCCCTGCTGCTGACCCAGGCCGCCCACGCCGCGTCCAAGCCCTGCGACGAACTCAAGGCCGAGATCGCCGCCAAGCTCGACGCCAAGGGCGTCAAGGGCTATGAGATCAATGCAGTCGACAGCGACAAGGTCGGCGACGCCAAGGTCATCGGCAGCTGCGACGGCRGCGCCAAGAAGCTGACCTACGTGCGCAAGTGAATGGAGCGGCAATGAGCCTCTACACCGACCACCTCGCCGCGCTGCAACAGCACGCCGAATCCGCGCTGGAGCGCACCGGCTTCGACACGCTGCTGATCGCCTCCGGCATCGAGAAATACGCCTTTCTCGACGACCGGCCCTATCTCTTCCAGGCCAACCCGCATTTCAAGCACTGGCTGCCGCTGACGAATCACCCGCATTCCTGGCTGGCGGTGCGGCCGGGCCAGAAGCCGCGCGTCGTCTACTTCCAGCCCGATGACTACTGGCATGTGCCGCCGAGCGCACCGAGCGGCGAGTGGGTGGATGCGGTCGAGCTGGTCGTCATCCGTGAGCCGGAAGAAGCGGCCAAGGCCCTGGCGGATCTCGTCACGGCGCGCACGGCCATCGTCGCCGAGGCCGATGCCGCGCTGCCGGGCCTGGAACCCAACAACCCCGAGGCGCTGCTCAACCTGCTGCACTGGGCGCGCGGCGTGAAGAGCCCCTACGAGCTGGCGCAGATGCGCGCCGCACAACGCCGCGCCGTGCCCGGCCACAACGCCGCGCGTGCGGCCTTCCTGCTCGGCGAGAGCGAGGCCGGCATCCACCGCGCCTATCTCGTCGCCACCGGCCACACCGACCGCGACCTGCCCTACACCAACATCGTCGGCCTCAATGAGCATGCCGCGGTGCTGCACTACCAGTACCAGGACGAGAGCCCGCCGCCGGAGATGCGCAGCTTCCTCATCGACGCCGGTGCCCAGGTCAACGGCTATGCCAGCGACATCACGCGTACCTGGGTGGCGCCGGGCCATGACGAGTTCGCGGCCCTGGTCGCGGCGATGGAGGTCGAGCAACTCGGCCTCGTCGACGAGGTGCGCGACGGTGTCGACTACCGCGACATCCATCTCAGCACGCATCGCCGCATCGCCCGCGTGCTGCGCGGAGCCGGCATCGTGAAGATGAGCGAGGAGGCCATCGTGGAGGAGGGCGTCACCAAGCCTTTCTTCCCGCACGGCATCGGCCATCTGCTGGGCCTGCAGGTGCATGACGTCGGCGGCTTCATGGCCAGCGAGACCGGCGGCGTGGCCGACAAGCCCGAAGGCCACCGCTATCTGCGCCTGACCCGGCCGCTGCAGGCCGGCATGGTGGTCACCATCGAGCCGGGTCTCTACTTCATCCCGACGCTGCTGCGGCAGCTGCGCGCGTCCACGCATGCGGGTAACGTCGACTGGGACTGCGTCGACAGGCTGGCGCGCTACGGCGGCATCCGCATCGAGGACGACGTGGCCTGCCGCGGCGCCGGCGAGGCGCCCGAGAACCTGACGCGGGACGCGTTCGCGGCGGTGTCATGAGCCTTGCGGCGGCACTGCTGGCCGGCGCGCTCGCGCTGCCTGCCAGCGCGCCGCAGCCCGAGGCCCAACTGGGCCGCGTCGAGGTCTCGGGCGAGGCAGCAACCGCCCGCGAGCAGAAGACACTGGGGCAGCTCTTCAAGGCCGAGGCGTTGTTCGAGAAACACCATGCGTTGGCGCCGGCTGCTGAGCTGAAGTTCAGGGTCTATGCGCGCACCCAGGCCGATGCGGCGCCCAGCCTCGAACTGGGCCTGATGACGCCGGCCGGCCGACGGCCTCTCGTGCTGGATGCCGAGGATCGTTTCACTGTCGACCCCGCCTGGCGAACACTGCCCGAGCGCACCGAATTGCGCAGCCGGCTGGCCGATGGCCGAGTGACTTGGCGACCCGACATCCGCTCGCCCGGTGTGCCTGAAGGCGAGCGCAGGCTGGGCGACCTTCGGCTGCAATGTCTTGTGGGCTTTGGTAGCGGCGTCGCGCGCGGGACGTTGTTGTTCGGCTTCCTGCCGTTGGACACCGCCGACTGTGCGGACCGCGACTGGAGCCCCAGCAACTTTGCCGACAAGCCCGTCTTTGCGGTGACGCTGGTGCATGGCGAGCGGCGGCTGACGCTGAGCGCGCGGCTGCTGCACGGCCTGCGCGACGACGGCGGGCCCAAGTACGACTGGGGCTACTCGCTGCGCGAGCGCATGTTCCGCGTGCCCATGGGTGACGAGAGCTGGCCGGACGACACGCGCGTCGTCTTCGAGGCCATGGATGACCCGCCGGCGGCGCCGGGCGCGGCGCTGCAGGCGCTCAAGGATGAGTGGGCGCTAGCGGCACTGGCCCTCGAGCCCGGCCTGACGCCCGCCGAGGTCGCTCAGCGACTGGGCAAGGCCAGCGACAACACGCGCTTCGAATCGGGTCGGCGGCTACAGCGCCACGTGCGGGAGCTCAAGATGCCGGCAGGACCGCTGCAGTTGGAACTGGTCAGCCTCTTCGATGCCGACGACCGGCTGATCAAGTCCTCGCTGCGACGCTTCGAGTTGCCCCAAAAGCCTTAGCGCGGATCGCCGTACTGCACGCCACGCCCGTGAGTGCCGACATAGACGCGGCCAAACACCTTGGGGTCGCCGCTGATCTGCAGGATCAGGCCCCATTGGTGGGCGTCGTCATTGATGCGCTGCCAGCTCGCGGCGCCGTCGACAGAGCGGAAGACGCCGTAGCGGCCAGCCACGGTACCGACGAGGTAGAGGGCCGGCTCCTTCTCGCCCGGCGCGGCGCGGCCGAAGCCAAAGGCGTGGATCTGCGAAACGGCGGGCTGGTGCTTGAAGCCCTGGCCGTCGCCGGCACGGTAGAGACCATGGAAGGCCGCCAGCCAGAGCTCGCCTTCGCGGCCGGGCGTGGCGTAGAGCCTGTCCTGGCCACCCCGGTCGTCGCCGCGGTTGCTGCGGTTGTTGCTGCCGGCGGCGGCGCGGGTGACGGGGCCGTCGGGCAGGGCGAGTGGCTTGGCGGCGAAGGTCAGGCCGGCATCGTTGCTGGCGTAGAGCGTGTCGTCGAACAGCGCCATCGCGTGGAAGCGCTGGGGGTTCACGCGGTCGGCGATGACGCGGGTGCCGGCGGGCAGGCCCTGCACCGGCGTCCAGGTGTCGCCACGGTCGTGGCTGACATACGGCGTGCCGCCTTTGGGTGTCCACACCCAGGCCTTGCCATCGGCCGACACGGCGACAAAACCGTCGCTGGACTTGGCATCGGGCACGCTGGCCGGCGCGCGCCAGGTGGCGCCGCCGTCCAGGGAATAGCCGAGGTTCTTGCCGCCATCGCGCGGGTGGCCGATGCGGACGATGACCTCGGGCGCGAGTTCCGCCCCGGTCACGTCATGCGTGTTGCCGAAGAAGGGCGGCTTGGGGTTGCCGGCCGCCGGCTTGTCCAGGTCGGTGTGGACGAAGCCCGAGTAGTCGCCGATGGCCGTCACCAGCGGCACGCCTTTCGTCGGGCTGTGCAGGGCCAGGGCCACGGTCTCCTCGATGCCGGCGGCCATGACCTGCCAGTGCGTGGGCTTGGCGGCATCGGCCTGCGTCAGGTCCAGCGTCTCCCAGCCGCCGTAGCCGGTGGTGAAGAGGGCGTGGTCGGGGTTGGTGGGGTTGATCTTGACGTCGTAGAGCCAGTGCAAATGCGTGTCGGCGACGTAGGGGGCGGCCGAGGCGTCGAACTGCGCTGCGGGAAAGAGGGGCCGCCAGGTGGTGCCGCCATCCGTGCTGCGAAACAGCTGGTCGCCCGCGCCGCGGCCGGCGGTGCTGGCCAGCAGTCGCTGCGGATGGCCGGGATCCACGGTCACCGTCGCATAGCCGAAAGGCTGTGTGGCGCTGGGGCGCTCGGGCGTGATGTCGGCCCAGGCCTGCCTGGCAGTGTCGTAGCGCCAGACGGCGCCGTCCTTCATGCGATGCGGGCCGGGATCACTGGCATAGGCGATGTAGAGGCGCCCGTCGCTTGCCAGCGTGGCGCGCATGGGGCGGTGCTGTGTCGGCGCGCCGGGCACGGGTTGCCAGCTTGCGCCGGCATCGCGGCTGAACCACAGGCTGGGCCGGCCCACGACCGAGACACCTGCGTAGATCGTGCGGCTGGGCTGGCCGCGCTTGCCGCTGCTCGGATCGAAGAGGACGAAATTGATGGTGGCCTTGCCATCGCTGCCGCCCCAACTGGGCGGCGCGCCGTCGGACTCGTTGCGGCGCCAGGCCGAGTCGGGGAAGGTGTCCACGCGCTGGAAGGTCTTGGCCGCATCGCCGCTGCGCCACAGGCCGGCGAGGCGCGAGGCGAGGTAGAGGACGCGGCCATCGTTCGGGTCGACGGCCAGGCGCTCACCATTGCCGCGGCCGCCCTCGTTGCCGCCGAGCTTGAAGGGCAGGTCGGTGCGCTGGAAGCTGCGGCCGCGGTCATGTGAGCGCAGCACGGCGCCATTGGGCACGACGGGGTTGGTGTAGGTGCCGCAGGCAAGGTAGAGGGCGTCGGGGTCGTTGGGGTCGACGGCCAGGCTCTCGACGCCCATCAGGTTGACTTCGCTCAGCGGCAGCCAGTCCAGCAGCGGTTGCCACGGCCCGGTCGCCGTGTCGCGACGGTAGGCGCCGCCCATGTCGGTGCGGGCATAGGCCAGGCCCGGCACGGCGGGATGAAAGGCGATGCCATCCACGAAGCCGCCGCCGACGATGGCGACCGGGCGCCATTGATAAGGTGCGCCGGCCGGCGGTGCAGCAAGCGCCGACGCGGCGGCCAGCGCCAGGGCGCCCAGCCAGGGCTTGATGGGTTTCATGTCTCCGGCTCTTCTCTAAATGACAGCGCTGGACATCGTAATTTGTTCGCGCGACGAACAAATACGGTTTACCCGTGGAAACCGGCTGTCTCGGCTGGCCTGTTGCGGAGGGCACGGCGTCGCCAACAATCACGGCATGCTGAGCGCTGCCCCTTCAACGCTGACCGTCCCGCGCAACTTGGCCCTGCTGCTGGTGCTGGCCACCGCGCCGCTGCACGTTCTCGCCGCGCCCGCGGAGGCTCCCGTTGCCAGCCCGACGCCCCTGAACCTGCGGCTGCCGCGACCCGGCGCTCAGACCGTCGCGCTGCCCGCGCCTGAACGCCAGCGTCCAGCGCTGCGCCTGGAGCCGCGAAAGTCCTTCATCGAGCAAGGCATCGAAGGCAGTCGGGAGGCGTTGATCGCCTGCCAGAACGGCGCCTATCCCGGCGCGACCGTGGCGGCGCATGGCGTGCAGGTCAGCGGTGGCGACTCCCAGCCGGGGCATTGCTACCGGTTCTGAGCGACGCGATCAGCCCATCGCACGCCGCTTCGACGAGATCCAGCACCTCGTTGAACCCCGCCGCACCGCCGTAGTAAGGGTCGGGCACGTGGCGCTTGCTGGCTTGTGGCGCGTAGTCCAGCAGCAGCTTCAGGCGATGGCGTTGGTCAGGCGGGCAAAGACGTTCGGCGTTGGCGAGGTTGTCCGCGTCCATCGCCAGCACCAGGTCGAAGCGACCGAAATCCTCGGCGATCAGCTGGCGGGCGCGCAGGGTGCTCAAGTCATAGCCGCGCTTCAACGCATGCGCCTGGCTGCGCTCATCCGGCGGCGCCCCGACGTGATAGCCATGGGTGCCGGCCGAGTCGACCTCGACGTCCAGCCCAGCCGCTTTCAGCTTGGCGCGCATGACGCCCTCGGCCGTCGGGCTGCGGCAGATATTGCCCATGCAGAAGAACAGGATGCGGCGCGTCATGGCCACATTCTCGGCCGGGCTAGAAGCGCATGTCGGCGCGCAGCGAGACCACGCGGAAGGTGCGGTTGCGCGACCAGGTGTCGGTCATCAGGTTGTGGCTGGTCACCGGATCCACGTAGACCGCCTCGGAAGTCACCTGCGCATCGCGCGGCAGCAGGTTGGCCAGCGACAGCCGCCAGTTGATGCCGTCGCGCACCGAGCCGCTGGCCCAGGAAAGATAGGCGTCGAACTGGCGGCGCGACGTTTCCTCGCGCCTCAGGTTTTCGGTTTGCTGCACGCGGGTGCCCGGCACATAGTTGAAGTTGAAGCCGCTGCCGAAGTTCTGGCCCAGGGCCTTCCAGCGATGGTCCAGGCCGAAGTTCAGGCTGCCGCGCGGCTGCTGGTCCAGGCGGGCGTTGGAGCCCGGGATGCCCTTGACCTTGCTGTCGAAGACGGCGATGTTGAAGCGCAGCAGCAGCAACTGCCATTCCGGCGGCGCTTCCTCCCATAGCTCGTCCAGGCGCGCCTTGACCTCGAACTCCACGCCCATGGTGCGCGCGCCTTCCAGGTTGCGCGGGCGGCTGACCCAGCGCTGCGAGGTGCTGTCCCAGGGCACGGTCTCCAGTTCGATGCGGCTGCGGATCAGGCTCTTGATGTCGCGCACAAAGGCACTGCCCGACACGATGCCGCCGGTGGGCAGCCAATGCTCCAGGCTGAGGTCCACGCCGGTGGCGAGTTCGGGCCTGAGGTCGGGGTTGCCGGCACGGTCGGCATAGGTGGGCAGGTTGGGGCCGGTGGGATAGGTGGTGTTGATGGTCGGCCGCGCGATCAGGTCGTTGAGGTTGGGCGAGCGGTAGCTGCGCGTCAGGCTCAGGCGCACCTGGTCCTTGGGGAAGGCCTCGGGCTTCCACAGCAGGTGAAAGAGGGGCGACGTGACCTGGGAGACGTTGCGCGTGTCGGGCAGCAGGCCGGCCGCGTCGGCCTGGGTCTCGATGCGCTCGTAGCGGATGCCGGCATAGACCGACCAGATCTTGCTCGGGCTCCACTCGTCCTGGGTATAGCCCGCGAAGCGCTGGCTGCGCGAGCCCAGGGTGTCGCCGAACTTCTGCAGGCCCGGCGATTCCTGGCCGTCGATCAGCGTGCGGCGCACCTGGGTGCGCTGGCTCTGCTCATGCTCGAGGCCGGTCACCCATTGGTGCTCCTTGGCCGTCTTCAGGCTCCACTTGGCGCCCAGGCTGGTCTGGTCGTCGTCGGTGACGTTGTGGTCGTCCTGGACGCGCTGCATGTCGACGCCGACGTCCTTCAGCGTCTCGCGGCGCTGGCTGTTGCTGCTGCTCTTGAAGCCGCCGCGACCGACGCGGAAATCCCAGGTCTCGCCGACGGCAGGCCGGTAGCTGGCCGACAGGTTGACGCGGATGTTGTGCATGCGCCCGTCGGACTCGCCGTGCACATCACGAAAGCGCGTGAAGCCCACGGCGTTGTTCTGGCTCGAGCCCTCGTTCTGCGACAGCGCGAAGAAGGGCGCGAGGTTGAAGCTCAGCGTGTCGCTGAACTTCCAGCGCAGCCGCGCATTGCCGTTCAGGTTGGTGCTGTGGCCCAGGCTCTGGCCCTGCTGCACGGTCTCGTTGAGTACCTCGCCGGTGTCGGTGTCGACGACGCGGTTGTGCGAGTCGATGTTGTTGAAGCGCCGGTGCATGCCACCGTTGGTGGACACGGCGCCGACGAATTCGTCGCCGTTCGGCCCACCCCACTTCAGGTTGCGCGTCCAGCTGAAGTCGGCCTGTGGCTCGCCGCGGTCCTGGCCGAGGGTGAAGCGAAGCTCGTGGTTGGACTTCTGCAGCGGCTCGCGCAGGATGATGTTGATGGTGCCGGCAATGGCGCGCGCACCGGTCTCGGCGGTCGGGGCACGGTAGATCTCGATGCGCTCGACCTGGTCGGGCGGCAGGTCCTCCACGGCGAAGCCGGCCGGCGCGCGTTCGCCGTCGACGAGGATCTGCGTGAAGCCGCTGCCCAGGCCGCGCATGCGGATGTCGCCGCCGCGCCCCGGGCGGCCGCCGATGGTGACGCCGGGCAGGCGGCGCAGCACATCGCCCAGCACCGTGTCGCCATAACGATCGAGGTCCTCGCGCTCGATGACGATCTTGCTGGCCGTGCTGTTGCGTCGGCGGCTGTTGGCGGTGGGCCCGCTGTTGATCTCGACGCGATCAAGGCGGTTGCCGCCGCTGCTGGCGGCGGAGGCCGGCGCGGCGGGTGGGGGCGGTTTGGAGGGCGATGTCTGGGCCGCGCACAGGGCGTTGGCACACAGCATTGCCAGCGCAACAAGAAGGCGGCTCATGGCCGCGCATTTTTGCGGAGTGGGGTGGCCCCGGCGCACGTAAAGCGCTCATTTACATGAGCGCAAGCGCCGTTCTCAGAACCGCCAGCCGAGACCGACGCTGGCCAATGTCGGGTTGACCTTGAACTTGCCGGCCGACGCACCGTTGGAATAGACGGTCGTGCCCAGGCTGACCTTCTTCAGGTCGAAGTTCAGATAGGTGCCCTTGGTGAGCTCGACATCGGCGCCGACCTGCCAGGCAGCGCCAAAGCTGTTGTGCTTGATGCTGGGCTTGAGCGCGGTCTGCACGGCGGGTGCGAACTCGACCGAGGAGAAGTTGGTGTAGTTCAGGCCGGCGCCGACGTAGGGCCGGATCGTCCCCGTCGGGTTGAAGTGGTACTGCAGCGTCAACGTCGGCGGCAGGTGCTTGAGCGAGCCGATGGCACTGCCGTTGGAATAGAGGGTCTGCTTCTGCGGATAGGTCAGGATCAGCTCGGCTGCGACGTTGGGCGTCACGAAGTAGCTGAAGTCCACCTCGGGGAAGGTCTTGTTGTTGATCGACAGGCCCAGACCCGTGCTGTCCTTGTTGGCCGAATCGAGATGCAGGGCGCGCACGCGCACGAGCAGCGGGCCTTCGTCGCCTTCTTTGGCCAGGGCAGGTTGCAGCGTGAGGGCGGCCACAGCGATGGCGACCAGGCGCAGGGCAGGGGAGAACTTCATCAATGACTCCAGGTGAATGGGACGGATCCCGATGGAGGCATTGCACGCGCAGCAGGCGCGGCGCGGTTTGAGGCAACACAAGGCGGCGCCGGTCGGCGCCGCGTTCAGCGTGGGGTTTTGCGCTGGCTCAAACCTTGTTGCCAAGGCCGAGGCGTTTGCACAACTCCAGCGTCAGTGCGCTCTGGTTCAGCGTGTAGAAGTGGATGCCGGGCGCGCCGCCGTCGATGAGGCGCTCGCACAACCGCGTGATGACGTCCAGGCCGAAGGCGCGGATGCTGGCGGCGTCGTCCATGAAACCTTCCATCTTCATCTGCACCCAGCGCGGGATGTCGATGCCGTCGCGCTGCGCGAACTGGGCGATGCGGCCGTAGTTGTGGAAGGGCATGATGCCCGGCACGATGGGCTGGGTGACGCCTAAGCGGCGAGCCTCGTCGACGAAGTGGAAATAGGCGTCGGCGTTGAAGAAGAACTGCGTGATCGCGCCGTTGGCGCCGGCACCCATCTTGTCGACGAAGTGCTGCAGGTCGCGCGCCGCGTAGCGCTGCTGCGGATGCACCTCGGGATAGGCGGCGACCTCGATATGCCAGTCCCTGCCTTGGGTCTCGCGGATGAAGCTGACCAGCTCGGACGCATAGCGGAACTCGCCCGCCGTGGCCGTGCCGCTGGGCAGGTCGCCGCGCAGCGCGACGACGCGGTGGATGTTCTGGGCGCGATAGGTCGACAGGATCTCGGCAATGCTTTCGCGCGTCGACCCCACGCAGCTCAGGTGCGGGGCGGCCTCGAAGCCCGCCGCGGCGATGTCCATGACCGCGCCCAGGGTCTTGTCGCGCGTGGCGCCGCCGGCGCCGTAGGTCACGCTGAAGTACTGGGGCGACATGGCGCCCAGCTCCTGCACGACGGTCTTGAGCTTCTCGACGCCGACCGGCGTGTTCGGGGGAAAGAACTCAAACGAAACGGCTGTCATCGGGACGCCCACAAGAAGAATTCGCGATTGCCATCACCGCCGGTGATGGGGCTGTCGAAGTAGTCCAGCACCTTGAGGCCGAGGGCCGTGCAGGCCAGGCGCACGCGGGCTTCCAGTCGCGGGTAGTCGGCCTCGTCCTTGACGAGACCGCCCTTGCCCAGGGCTTGTGGCCCCAGTTCGAACTGCGGCTTGATGAGCACGAGCAGATGGCCGTGCACTTCGAGCCACGGCAGCAACTCCGGGAGGCTGCCGATCATGGAAATGAAACTCAGGTCGCCGACGATCAGCGTGAAGCCGCCCGTCGGCTGGTGTTGGCGCAGCACGGCCAGCTCGCGCACATGCACGCCTTCCAGCGCGGTCACGCGAGCATCGGCCTGCAGCTTGGGATGGATCTGGCCGTGACCGACATCCACGCCGACGACATGGCGGGCGCCATGGGCCAGCAGGCAGTCGGTGAAGCCGCCCGTGCTCTGGCCGATGTCCAGCACCGTGGTGGCCGTGACGTCCACGCCGACGCGGGTGAGCGCGCCTTCCAGCTTGAGCCCGCCGCGCGACACATAGCGCAGCTCCGCGTCGTCGGTGACGCGCAGCTGGGCCGTTTCGGGCAGGTCCTCGCCGGCCTTCTTCAGCACGGCCCAGCCGGTGGGCGAGGCCCATTCGGCGGCACCGTTGCTGATCAGGCGTTGCGCGACGGAACGCGTCGGCGCAAGGCCCTGGGCGACGAGGAGCTGGTCGGCGCGCATTGAGGGCTTAGTAGCGGTAGGTATCCGGCTTGTAGGGGCCGGCCTTGTTGACGCCGATATACGCGGCCTGCTCTTCGGTCAGCTCGGTCAGCTGCGCGTTCAACGTGGTCAGCTGCAGGCGGGCGACCTTCTCGTCCAGGTGCTTGGGCAGCACATAGACCTGGCCGACGGCGTAGTTGTCCTTGTGCGCGTAGAGCTCGATCTGGGCGATGGTCTGGTTGGCGAACGACGAGCTCATCACATAGCTCGGGTGGCCCGTGCCGCAGCCCAGGTTCACCAGCCGGCCCTTGGCCAGCAGGATGATGCGCTTGCCGTCCGGGAAGATGACGTGGTCGACCTGGGGCTTGATCTCTTCCCACTCGTACTTCTCGAGGGCCGCGACCTCGATCTCGTTGTCGAAGTGGCCGATGTTGCAGACGATGGCGTTGTTCTTCATCGCGGCCATGTGCTCGTGGCGGATGACGTTCTTGTTGCCGGTCGTCGTCACGAAGATGTCGGCCTTGTCCTGGGCGTATTCCATCGTCACGACGCGGTAGCCTTCCATCGCGGCCTGCAGCGCGCAGATGGGATCGATCTCGGTGACCCACACCTGGGCCGACAGCGCGCGCAGCGCTTGTGCCGAGCCCTTGCCCACGTCGCCATAGCCGGCCACGACGGCGATCTTGCCGGCCACCATCACGTCGGTGGCGCGCTTGATGCCGTCCACCAGGGACTCACGGCAGCCATAGAGGTTGTCGAACTTGCTCTTGGTGACCGAGTCGTTGACGTTGATGGCGCGGAACAGCAGCGTGCCCTTGGCCGACATTTCCTTCAGGCGGTGCACGCCCGTCGTCGTCTCTTCGGTCACGCCGATGATCTCGGCGCTCTTGCGGGTGTACCAGGTGCCGTCCTCGGACACCTTCTTGCGGATGGCGGCGAACAGGATGCGCTCTTCCTCGCTGCCCGGGTTGTTCAGCACGGACAAGTCCGTCTCGGCCTTCTGGCCCAGGTGCATCAGCAGCGTCGCGTCGCCGCCATCGTCCAGGATCATGTTGGGGCCTTCGCCGGCCGTGCCCTTGTCGCCGAACTCGAAGATGCGGTGGGTGTAGTCCCAGTAGTCTTCCAGCGTCTCACCCTTGTAGGCGAACACGGGGGTGCCGACGGCGGCCAGCGCGGCGGCGGCGTGGTCCTGCGTCGAGAAGATGTTGCACGAGGCCCAGCGCACTTCGGCGCCCAGGGCTTGCAGGGTCTCGACCAGCACGGCCGTCTGGATGGTCATGTGCAGGGAGCCGGTCACGCGTGCGCCCTTGAGCGGCTGCGTGGCGGCGTATTCCTTGCGGATGGCCATCAGTGCCGGCATCTCGTGCTCGGCGATCTTGATTTCCTTGCGGCCCCAGTCGGCGAGCGACAGGTCCTTGACGATGTGTGCGGCGGTGGCGGTCATGCGGGCTCCTTCAAGCGAATGAAGCCGCTGGCGGTGACGGTACGAGGGGAGTTCATCCTCACCCAGGCACGGTCGGCCAGCGGGTGAGCGCAGTTGCAGGGGGCAAACTTCCGAGCCTGGCCTCAAGGGGTGAGGTTGCAACGCTCCTCGGAAGAGGCGGCATTCTAGCCGGCCGCGCTGCGAAGAAGCGAGATGTCTTCTCGCGGCGGGGCGCCAAATAGGCGACGGTATTCACGGCTGAACTGCGAAGGACTCTCGTAGCCGACCCGGTGGGCGGCGCTGGCGGCGTCCAGGCCGTCGCCCAGCATCAGCCGGCGGGCCTGCTGCAGGCGCAGGTTCTTCTGGAACTGCAGCGGCGACAGCGCGGTCAGCTGCTTGAAGCGCAGATGCAGCGTCGAAGGGCTCATGTGGGCCAGCGCTGCCAGTTCGTCGATGGACAGCGGCTCGGCATAGCGGCGCGACAGTTGCTCGATGACCCGGCCGACGCGACGGGTGACGCCGTCGGTATGCACCAGCGAGCGCAGCCGCGGCCCCAGCGGGCCGGTCAGCACGCGGTACAGGATCTCCCGCTGCACCAAGGGGGCCAGCGTCTTCAGATCCTGCGGGCTGTCCAGCAGCTGCAGCAGGCGCAGGGCCGCGTCCAGCAGCGGTGCGGTGACGGGCGCGACGTGCAGGCCGGTGTCGCCGCCCTCCGGCGGTGCGTCGCCATCCAGCAGCAGTTCGGCCAGCGCCTGCGTCTCGCAGCTCAGGCGCACGCAGACATAGGGCTTGGCCGGGCTGGCCTCCAGCACCTGGCCGCGCGGCAGCATGGTCATGGGCACGACCAGGCACTGCATCGCGTCGTAATGCACCACGCGCTCGCCGAGCTGGGCGCGCTTGCGGCCCTGCAGCACCAGCACCAGGCCGGGCTCGTAGACAGCCGGCACCGGTTGGGCCGGCGCGCTGGCGCGGATCAGCCGCAGCCAGGGCAGGGCGGTCGTGTGCAGGCCGTCGCCGGGCGCTCGAGACAGCGCCGCGGCGATGGCTCGTTCGCGCAGGGTCTGCAGGTCGTCATCAGTGGGCATGTGAGCAATTGTGCAAACGCTTCGGGTGGCCCGGGGCCTTGCGGGGCTTTGGCTCGGAGGATCGGGCAAGCAACTGCCAGGTTTGTGCTGGGCGAGCGGGGGCGGGTTTCCTAAGCTGTCGTCATCCCGTTGATGATCCCCTTCAAGGAGTTCCACCATGACGCATTCGCACCTTCCCCGCCGCCGCCTGGGCAGCCATGGCCCCGAGGTCTCGGCCCTGGGCCTGGGCTGCATGGGCATGTCCGATTTCTACGGCCCGGCCGACGATGCCCAGTCGCTCAGCGTGCTGCACCATGCACTGGACATCGGCATCAATTTCCTGGACACAGCCGACATGTATGGCGTGGGTGCCAACGAGCGCCTGCTGTCGCGGCTGCTGGCCACGCGCCGCAGCGAGGTTGTCATTGCGACCAAGTTCGGCAATGTGCGTGCGGCTGACGGCACCATGCTGCGCATCGACGGCAGCCCGGCCTATGTGCGCGAAGCCTGCGATGCGAGCCTGCAGCGCCTGGGCGTGGAGCACATCGACCTCTACTACCAGCATCGCGTCGACAAGAACACGCCCATCGAGGAGACCGTCGGCGCGATGGCCGAGCYGGTCAAGGCCGGCAAGGTCGGGCACCTGGGCCTGTCCGAGGCGTCGGCCGCGACCATCCGCCGCGCGCATGCGGTGCACCGAATAGCCGCCGTGCAGACCGAATACTCGCTGTGGAGCCGCGACGTGGAAGCCGAGATCCTGCCGACCTGCCGTGAGCTGGGCATCGCGCTGGTGCCCTACAGCCCGCTCGGTCGCGGCTTCCTGACTGGTGCGATCCGCTCGGCCGAGCAACTGGCGCCCGACGACCGCCGCCGCATCCACCCGCGCTTCCAGGGCGGCAACCTGGACCACAACCTCGCGCTGGCCGATGCGCTGTCGGCGTTGGCCGAGGAGTGGAGCTACACACCGGCCCAGCTCGCGCTGGCCTGGCTGCTGCACCAGGGCGAGGACATCGTGCCCATCCCCGGCACGCGCAGCGTCAAGCGGCTGGACGAGAACGCGCTGGCCGCGCGCATCCACTTCGACGCCGGCCGGCGCGAGCGCATCGAGGCGCTGCTGGCCGCGCACGCGGTGGCCGGCACGCGCTACCCGGCGGCGCAGATGGGGGCGCTCAACGTCTAGCGGGAAGCGGTCGTGCTGCGGTAGGCCCAGAAGCGCGGCAGCAGGAACCCGGTGGCGATGACGCCGACCAGGCAGATCACGCCACCGACCCAGATCGCCGGCGCCACGCCCCAGGCATCCGCCATGAAGCCGGCCCGCGCATTGCCGACCAGCGGGCCGGTCAGGTAGCTGATCATCTCGATGCCGGCCAGCCGCCCGCGCAGCGAGTTCGGGATGGTCTCGTTCCAGATCGTGCCGCGGAACACGCCGCTGACCATGTCGGCGGCGCCCGCCACCGCGAGACACACCAGGCCCAGCACCAGGCTGGGCGCGAAGCCCAGGGCCACGATGCCGATGGCCCACACGGCCGCCGCGATGACGACGGCGCGACCGTGGCGGCTGACCTTGCCGGTCCAGCCGCTGAACAGGCCGATGACGAGGGCGCCCACCGACATCGCCGACAGCAACCAGCCCACCGACTCGGTGCGCCCGTCCGCCGCCGCCATGGCCGGGAACAGGGCGACCGGGAAGGCGAAGGCCATCGCGACGATGTCGACGATGTAGGTGCCCATCAGCTCCGGGCGCTTCCACGCAAAGCGCAGGCCCTCGGCCAGGTCGGCCAGCAGATGCGGGCGTTCTTCGGGCGTGTCGAGCGTGCCAATCGCTTCACGCGGAATGCGGGCGATGAAGTACAGCGCCGCGGCGAAGGTCACGAAGTCGAAGACATAGGCCCCGACCGCCCCCCACTTCGCCAGCAGGATGCCGGCCAGCGCCGGCCCGGCCACCATGCCCACGGTGCCCCGCACCGAGGACAGGGCCGCGACGGCGGCGAACTCCTCGGGCCGCGCAAGCTTCTGCGTCAGCGCTTCCAGCGCCGGGCGGTGGAAGCCGCTGGCGCCCTGCAAGATCGCCACCAGCGCGTAGATGGCCAGCACGCTGGGCGTGGCGCTCAACGCGTTGGCCAGCAGGCCGGCCAGGCACAGCGCCATCAGCGCCTCGGAGCCGATCAAGAGGCGTTTGCGGTCCACGCGATCCGCCACCGCGCCGCCCAGCAGGCCGCAGACGACAACGGGGATCAGCTGCACCAGGCCGAGCAGGCCGACCTGGGCGTTGGAATGTGTCAACTCATAGAGCTGCCAGGGCACGGCCACATAGCTGACCATGGTGCCCAGGCCGGAGATGAACTGGCTGGCGAAGAGGCGGCGAAAGGCGGTGTTGCGGCGCAGCGGCGCTATGTCAAGAAGCATTCAGTGAGCTTGGCTTTCGAAACGAGTGAAGCGCGTTTCGAGGTCCCATTGCAGGCGGGCCTTGGTGTTGGCGGTGAGGAAGTCGCGGCAGCGGGCCGCCTTGGCCTCGCGGCCTGGGCGTTCGCCGGCGCAGGCGGCGTTGACGCGTCCGGTGGCCGTGTCGGCCAGCAGCGCCTGCCCCTCGACAAAGCCGTAGTGGAGGGCATTGCGCGACAGTTGCTTGAAGTCACGGTAGCTCAGCTTCGGATAGCTGGCCGCGGCGCGCTGGTACTCGTTGGTCAGGTCGATGCGGAACACGCCTTCATCGTCGGCCGACAAGGCCGTGGGCACGCCGAACTGGCGGTAAAGCAGGAAGGGATGCTGTTCCCCCTTGAGGTCGTGCACGATGGCGTTGCTGGTCAGGTTGATCTCGACGGCGATGCCGCGCCTGGCCATGTCGCGCAGCGTGTCGAAGGCGCCGGTTTCCAGGCCGATGGCCTCACCGTGGCCGATGCGGCGCGCGCCGGCGATGTCCAGCGCCTGGCGGATGTGGTCCTTGAAGTCCTCGGGCGGCACGAGGCCGAAGCCGAACTCACCGGCATGCAGGCTGACCTTGACCTCGGGGTAGAGCTTGCCCAAGGCGCCGATGACAGCCATCTGCTCCTTGTAATGGCGCAGCGTGCCGGGGTCGTCCTCGGGTGCGACGAGGTTCAGGCCGACGTAGCGCGGGTCGGCTTTCACGAGCAGGAAGGCCAGCGCGATCTGCGCATTGACCTGCTCGGGTGGGAAGGTGCGGATGACCTGGGCCAGATAGCGCAGCGCCACGCCGCAGCCCGGCTCGGCATTGGCCTGGCCGCAGTGCGACAGCTCGCGCCAGCGCTTCTCGATGCGGTCCAGTTCGGTGCGTGTGTCGGTGACGATGCGCTGCAAAGCCGGGTGATTCGCCCAGTCCTTGGCGGAGCGGTCGGCGCGGAAGGCGCCTGGCTCGGCCGCGGCGATGGCGCGCGCCTTGTCCATGCCCCAGGACTGCAACAGCTCCAGGTAGACGGTGTTCTCGGCGCCGCGTCGGTTGGTCGCCTCGCGCAGCATGTCGCCCTCGCGGCCCAGCGTGCCGGGGATGAAGCGACCGAAGGTGTCGAAGACCTGGTCGTGGCCGGACTTGGTCCCGCGCTCGTAGTTGCGCACCGAATAAGCGTCGACGAGTTGGCGGTAGTTCACCGCGTCGGCTGCGTAGTCCTTCATGGCCGGCCGCGACGCGTCGCAGGGCGGGAAGCTGATCTGGCCAGTGATTGGCGCCACGCATTTGCCGTCCTCGGCCGCCCACTGGATGATGTTCTCGGCATAGATGCTGCCGTCCAGGTGGTTGTGCAGGTCGCCGCCCTTGGGAAAGGCCGCCATGAACTGGCGCAGCAGCCAAGGGTTGCCGCGAGCCTGCTCAAGCGCGCGGGCGGCACCGGCCTCGTCGGCATGGGCCATCGGGCACAGGGTCAGGGCGAGAAGCAGTGGGGCAAGACAGCGCATGGCGGCAACTCGGGGTCAATCGTGACCGTGCGATCCTAGGGGTGATCTACACACCGCAGCGGTGCGGCCCCCACGTCTGAGTCGTTGCCGCGGCGGCTGCGCGGCCTAAACTGAAGCCAGCGTCACGGCGACGGTTCGTGACCGCGGCGTTGACGTGCGAACCGCGAGGAGATCGCCAATGAAGATCTGGCTTCAGGCTGCCGCAGCATGTTGCACCGCGTGTGTGCTGGCCCCCCCTGCATGGGCCGATCTCGTGATTGACGAGTTGACGATCCACTCGGCAGCGCTTTACTCCGGGCCCGCCGGCGCGCTGTCGCAGATCTCAGACTGGTCGTTGGCGTCCGGGCTGCCACCTGTTGCCGCGGTCGCGAGCGTGCGTCTCGCGGACTCGCTGGCAGCGTCCGCGCGCCTGACCCCCGACGGCTTCTTCATGAGCAAGTCGCGTTCCGAGAACGACTTCTTTCCGCCTGCCGGCACGAACACGGCGGGTGCAGCGACCCGCTACGAACTGACGGTCAGTGCCAACGCGGCCAATACGCCGCTGTTGCTGGATTTCAACGTCTTCGGCAGCAAGGTCTTCGGCAACGCCTACTACGGCGACGGCCGGATGAAGGTCGAAACGTCGGTGTTCATTTCAGCTTCCAGGAACGGCGCACTGGCCAACTACATCTGGGGCTACGGCGACGGTGTCGTTCTCGACAGCACCGCCTCGACAGCCGACCGTTTCAGTCGGGTGTCATCGTCGGTGGACTCGCAAGGGATCGGGCTGCCGGCCGACCACGAGTTCCTCGGCTACCTGCCGATGAGTTTCATTTCCGCTGGCAGCGTCGACCGCGACGCGTTTTCCGGCCATCTGGACTTCGGCCTCTTGCAGCCCGGTGAGACCTTCACGCTGCGCTACGAGTCGCGAACGTACGTGCAGAGCGAAATCCGGTACGCCGGAAAGTCCTCAGCCGAATTGATCGATCCATTTTTGCTCGGCGGCGCGCCGGCGCCCGCGCTGGAACTCTTCGGTCTCGTGCTGCCGCAGGCGGCGCCGGTTCCGGAGCCGGGCCGCGCCGGGCTGCTGCTGGCCGGGTGTGCTGGCCTGTGGTGGGCGTGGCGACGCCGGCCAGTCGGACTCGGACGCTCAAATCTTCCCTAGCCAGCCGCCCGTCGAGCACGCGCTTTCTCGTCAGCCGGCCTCGACCCCCAGGAACTCCGCCAGCCGGATCCTCTCCACCTCCAGCGCCGGTTTGAAGGCCGCGTCGCGGGGTGCCCGGCCGGCGACGTAGCCGCAGTCCAGCTGCAGCCGGCCGCTCTTGACGCTGGCGTTGCCCCAGCCGATGACCTGGTCGCGCCACAGCAAGGGCAGGGCGTAATGGCCGCGCACCCGCTTGGCCGCGGGCGTGTAGGCCTCGAAGCGGTAGGCCCAGCCCCACAGCAGCTCGAAGCGGCGGCGGTCCCAGACGACGGGGTCGAAGGGTGCCAGCAGCCGCACCTGGGAGGGGATGCGCCAGCCGCGCGTCGGGTCTTCATTCGCCGGCCAGTACCAGTCCACGCCGTCGATGCGCGTGTGGGCGAGCCGCTCCTTGGCGCGGGCGATGGTGGCCGGGGCCAGTTCGCGCCACTGATGAGCGCCGTGGAACAGCATGCGGATGACCAGGGACAGGCTGCCGGCCGGCAGCGGCGCGTACTTCTGCACCAGCACGTCGGCCAGCGCGTCCATGGCTTCCTGCGGGTCGGGGTGGGCTTCCCAGGTTGGCCCGAGGCGGTAGACGCGCGTGCCGCTGTCACGCCGCACCACATCCAGATGGCCGCGGTAGTGCAGGCCGTCGAGCAGCTCGGTGGACAGCCGGCTGTTGCCGCCGAACCAGTTTTTCACCGGGCCGTGGCCCAGCGCCGCGTCGACCTCGGCCGGGTGGGCCTCGCCCAGGCGCTCGACCTCGGCCAGCACGGCCTTGGCCAGCTTCCAGCGCGGCTTGTCCCAGACGCGGCGCGTCGTGCGCGGGTGCATCAGCGCGCGCAGCTCGGGCGTGACAAAGCCGTAGTTGATGAAGAAGTCTTCCTGCAACGGCAGGCGCGGGTAGCGGCGCTCCAGGTCGCCGGCCTGGTAACCCTTGACGCGGTGGCGCAGCGTCAGGTCCTGGGCACGGGCCGGGGCGCGCAGCGGGTCGGCCTGCACGAAGCCGCCGAGCTTCTCGACGGCCTTGACCAGCGTGGTGGGCGTGAAGAGGCTGCGGGCCACCGCGTGGCGGCGCAGCGCAGCGAGATCAAAACCTTGAGACATTCCTGTCGGGTTCCTGCGGCAGCGCCTGCTTGCGGGCGAACATGTCGGCATCGGCATGCCTGAGCAGGCTCTCGGTGTCCTGGCCGTCGTCGGGGTAGAGGGCGATGCCGAAGCTGCTGCCAACCTGGAATTCGGCCGGCGCCAGGCCCGCCAGGCTTTCCAGCGGCGCGCTCATGGCGGCCTCGAGGTGGTTGCGTGCGGCTTCGGCGTCGGCACGGTTCTCGACCGATTCGAGCAGCATGACGAATTCGTCGCCGGCGTAACGGGCCACGATGTCGCCGATGCGCACGCCGGCGCGCAGGCGCTGGCCGACCTCCTTCAGCACGGCATCGCCGACGCCATGGCCGAAGCGCTTGTTGACGTCCTTGACGCGTTCGAGGTCGACGAACATGACGGCGAAGGGCCAGCGGTCGCCGCGCCGCCGCTGCTGCAGGATGCGGTCCTCGATGCGGCGCAGGATGGCGCCGCGGTTGGACAAGCCCGTGAGCTGGTCGGTCAGCAGCCGCCTTTGCATGTCGGCGAAGCTGCGCGCGAGCTCACCCAGCTCGTCGGTGCGATGCACCTCCGGCGGCTCGTCGAGCACACCGTCGCCGACGCGCCGGGCCGCCTCGGCCAGCTCGCGCAGCTCGCGCGTGACGATGCCCAGCACCGCCCAGCCCAGGCCCAGCGCGATGACGACGCCCAGGCCGGCCAGCATGGCGGCCTGCACGAAATTGCGCTGCACGCCGGCCAGGAAGTCGGCGCGCGGCACGGCGACGATGATGAGCCAGTTCAGGCCCAGGGCCGGCTCGACGCGGGCATAACCGAGCTGCACGATGCGGCCGTTGGCATCGGCGAAGCTGGCCGTGCGCGGCGCGGTGCCCAGGGCTTCGGCCCCGGCCGCCGTGCGCTGGCGCACGGCGTCGAAGGCGGCGACGACGAGGGCGTCGCTGCTCTGGGTGGCGTTCAGCCGCTCGTGCTGGCCGACGCCCAGCGTCTTCATGTGCGCGCCGCGCGACACGCCCACCAACGGGCCGTCCCCCTCGACGACCATCGCGACGGCGTTCTCCGTCAGCGCCAGCCGCTGCAGCAGGGCGTTGACCTGCTTGAGCGGCAGGTCGGTCGCCGCCACGCCCTCGGGCTCGCCGACGTCGTTGCCGACGCGCTTGGTGCGCGTCGTGACGAGGTCCAGCGTCTTGAAGTCGATGTAGACCGGCGTCCAGCTCAAGGGCGCCGGGTTGGCCAGGGCCGCCTGGTACCAGGGCCGCTCGCGCGGCTCGAAGACCTTGTCCTCGGTGACCGGGGAGCGCAGTTCGCCGGTGATGCCGCTGAGGCGGTAGATGGTGCGTGGGCCTTCGCCCTGGGTGCGCGTCCTGACCTCGGCCTCCAGCTCGGAGAAGCGCCACAGGCCGAGAAAGTGGCCGTGGCGGTCACCGTAGTAGACGTAGTTGTTGGGGTCGCGATGCACCGAGGTGGCCAGCCAGAAGCGGGTGCGCAGCGCGCCCAGTTCCTTGGGCAGGTTCTCGGGCGCCGGCAGACCGGTGGGGAAGGCGGCCTCCAGCACGGCGTCGGCGCCGCCGACATGACGTTCCAGCGACACGGCGATGCGGCCCACGGCCTCGACCAGCAGCTGGCCAGACAGCGTGTCCACCGTGTCGCGCCCGGCCCGCCAGGACAGGGTGCCCACCAGCAGCACCAGGGCCAGCACCAGCACGACATAGGGCAGCGTCAGCAGGCTGCGCAGGCTCAGTCGGTCGGTCAGGGTCCTGATCGGCAAGGGAGGAGCTCCAGGCGGGTTGAGGGCGGCGGCGGCAGGTTAGCAGGGGCGGGCGTCGCGGCGTAGCCCCCGGCGGCCCGTTGGCGGGGTCCTCGGCGCGCCGCACTAGAATTCAAGGTTGCCCTGCGGTTTTTGCGGCCGCCCACCCAAGGAATTCAACGTGTTCATCTCCAACGCCTACGCCCAGGCCGCCCCGGCTGCCGCCAGTCCCGAAAACGGCCTCCTCGGCATGCTGCCCCTGGTGCTGATGTTCGTCGTGCTCTATTTCGTCATGATCCGGCCGCAGATGAAGCGCCAGAAGGAGCACAAGGCCATGATCGAGGCGGTGCAGAAGGGTGACGAGGTCGTCACCGCCGGCGGCATCATCGGCAAGGTTGCCAAGCTGGGCGACAACTTCATCCACCTCGAAGTCGCCAATGGCGTCGAGCTGCAGATCCAGCGCAGCGCCGTCACCCAGGTTCTCCCTAAGGGCAGCTTGAAGTAATCGGCCCTGCGCCCATCTCCCGGGCTCTACGCGCCGGGCGCTGACAAGGAAGTCCCCATGAACCGCTATCCGCTCTGGAAGTACGCGATCTTGCTCGTCGCGCTGCTGATCGGCACGTTGTACACGCTGCCCAACCTCTTCGGCGAAGCGCCGGCCGTGCAGATCTCCAGTGCCAAGGTCACCGTCAAGGTCGACTCGGCCCTGGTCACCCGCATCGAGACGGCGCTGCAGCAGGCCAGCGTCAAGGCGGACTTCGTCCAGTTCGACGGCACCTCGGTCAAGGCTCGCTTTGGCGACACCGACACCCAGATCAAGGCCAAGGATGTCATCAGCAAGGCTCTCAATCCGGACGCGGCAGAGCCAAGCTATACCGTCGCACTGAACCTGCTGTCGCGCTCGCCGCAATGGCTGGCCAGCCTGCACGCCAACCCCATGTACCTGGGCCTGGACCTGCGCGGTGGCGTGCACTTCCTGATGCAGGTCGACATGAAGGCGGCCCTGACCAAGAAGGCCGAGGCGCTGGCCGGCGATGCGCGCACCATGCTGCGCGACAAGAACATCCGCCATGCCGGCATCTCCCGCGATGGCAACACCGTCATCGTTGCCTTCCGCGACGCCGAGCAGCGCACGGCGGCCACGGAAGTGCTGAAGAACCAACTGCCCGACGTCATCTGGACGCCCGTGGGAGAAGGTAGCGAACTGCAGCTGACCGGCAGTCTGGCGCCCAAGGCCCAGCTCGCCGTGCAGGAAGCCGCCGTCAAGCAGAACATCACGACGCTGCACAACCGCGTCAACGAGCTGGGCGTGTCTGAGCCCGTCATCCAGCAGCAGGGCCTGGACCGTGTCGTCGTGCAACTGCCCGGCGTGCAGGACTCCGCCCGGGCCGAGAAGATCATCGGCCGCACCGCCACGCTGGAGCTGCGCATGGTGGACGACGGCAGCGAGGCGCTGGAGGCGCTCAAGGGCAACGGCCCCGTGCCCTTTGGCACCGAGCGCTACATCGACCGTGGCTTCGGCCCCATCATCGTCAAGCGCCAGGTGGTGCTGACCGGCGATGCGCTGGTCGACGCGCAGACCGGCTTCGACGAGAACCACCAGCCTTCCGTCGACCTGACGCTGGACGCCAAGGGCGCCCGCATCTTCAAGGACCTGACGCGCGAGAACATCGGCAAGCGCATGGCCATCATCCTGTTCGAGAAGGGCAAGGGCGAGGTCGTGACGGCACCGGTCATCCGCGGCGAGATCCCGAACGGCCGCGTCAAGATCTCGGGGGCGATGACCACGCAGGACGCCAACGACACGGCCCTGCTGCTGCGCGCCGGCTCGCTGGCCGCGCCGATGGAGATCATCGAATCGCGCACCATCGGCCCGAGCCTGGGCAAGGAAAACATCGAGAAGGGCATCGCCAGCGTCACCTGGGGCTTTGCCGCGGTGGCCGCCTTCATGTGCGTCTACTACCTGCTGTTCGGCGTGTTCTCGTCGCTGGCCCTGGGCTTCAACCTGCTGCTGCTGATCGCGGCGCTGTCGCTGATGCAGGCCACGCTGAGCCTGCCGGGTATCGCCGCCATCGCGCTGGTGCTGGGCATGGCCATCGACTCCAACGTGCTGATCAACGAGCGCGTGCGCGAGGAACTGCGCAGCGGCGAAACGCCCCAGCAGGCCATCCGCCTTGGCTACGAACGCGCCTGGGCCACCATCCTGGACTCCAACGTGACGACGCTGATCGCCGGTGTGTCGCTGCTGGTGTTCGGCTCCGGCCCCATCAAGGGCTTCGCCGTCGTGCACTGCCTGGGCATCCTGACCTCGATGTTCTCGTCGGTCGTGTTCTCGCGCGGCCTCGTGAACCTCTGGTACGGCCGCCAGAAGAAGCTCAAGAGCGTGTCCATCGGCCAGGTCTGGAAGCCCGAGCCTGAAGCCGAGACGACCGACGTCGCCAAGGCCTGAGAAAGCTAGAACATGGAACTCTTTCGCATCAAGCGCGACCTGCCGCTGATGAAGCATGCGTTGATCTTCAACGCCATCTCCTTCATCACCTTCGCGGCCGCCGTGTTCTTCCTGATCACGCGCCCCCTGCATTTCTCCATCGAGTTCACCGGCGGCACCGTCATCGAGGTGGCTTACCCGCAGGCGGCCGAGATCGAGAAGACCCGCCACACCATCGAGAAGATGGGTTATGGCGAAGTCCAGGTGCAGAACTTCGGCTCCTCCAAGGACGTCATGATCCGCCTGCCGGTGCGTGCCGGCGAGAAGCAGACCGAGGTGGTCGGCAAGGTCTTCAATGAGCTGTGCGTGGCCGAGACCGGCACCGTCACCGAGCACCAGGAGGTGACGGCCCAGGGTGAGGAGGTCAAGAAGCAGGTCTGCAAGAAGGCCGACGGCGCCGAACCCATCAAGCTGTCGCGCGCCGAAGTGGTCGGCCCGGCCGTCGGTGCCGAACTGGCCCAGGACGCCGCCAAGGCCCTGGCCGTGACGGTGATCGGCATCATGATCTACTTGGCCATCCGCTTCGAGTGGAAGTTCGCGGTCGCCGGCATCATCGCCAACCTGCACGACGTGGTCATCATCCTGGGCTTCTTCGCCTTCTTCCAGTGGGAGTTCTCGCTGGCGGTGCTGGCGGCCATCCTGGCGGTGCTGGGCTACTCGGTGAACGAGTCCGTCGTCATCTTCGACCGGGTGCGCGAGGCCTTCCGCAAGTTCCGCAAGATGAACACGCACGAGGTCATCGACCACGCGATCACCTCGACGATGAGCCGCACCATCATCACCCACGGCTGCACCCAGCTGATGGTGGTGTCCATGCTGCTGTTCGGCGGCCCGACGCTGCACTACTTCGCCGTCGCGCTGACCATCGGCATCCTGTTCGGCATCTATTCCTCGGTATTCGTGGCGGCGGCCATCGCGATGTGGCTGGGTGTCAAGCGGGAGGACCTGGTCAAGGCCTCGGTGAATCGTGACGACCCCAACGATCCGAACTCCGGGGCCGTCGTGTAGAGTGATCGCAACCATTCACTCAAGCCGCGCCGCCATCAACCGTCCATGACCGCCGCTCGTAACCAGGCCCTGGCGACCCAGGCGCGGCGCGTCTATCTGGAAGCCCTGGTGCGCGGCATGACGCCGCTGGTCGCGGCCGTCGGCCAGGGCGCCGCCCAGTTGCTGGCCCAGGGCGCGCCCCACGCCATCATGATGGCCCGGCGCGACGCCGTGCAGGCCTGGCAGAAGCTGGGCCCGAACTGGCAGATGGCCATCGTCGCGGCGCTGCGCCACGCGGCCGTGCATGGTGTCTCCGACAACGCCCGCGAGCACGATTCGACCGTGCCGGCGCAGTCGCTGAAGATGAGCCTGGTCGATGATTCGACCATCGAGCGCGAGATCACCAGCTCCCGCCTGGCCCTGGTCATGATGGACCGGGCCACCTGGGAGTTCACCGACCTGCGCACCCGCATGCAGGCCCTCGAGGCCCATGACGACCTCGACCCCCTGGACCTGCTGCGCGCCCACGTCGTCGCCCGCGTGGCCCTGGATGCCTGGTCTCGCGTCGGCCTGGACGCCAACATCTGGCAATTGCTGCACCACGAGCTGCACGAGGAATTCGCCCAGCTCATCAGCGAGGCCTATCACGAGACCAACCGCTGGTTGATCGCCCAGAAGGTGCTGCCCGAGGTCGACCTGCGGCCCTTCATCCGCCGCACGGCCCAGGCCGCCGCGGCAGCCACGGCAGCGGCCACCGGAGTGCCTGTCCCCCCGCCGCCGCCGGCCTCGCCCGGCCCCGGTCTGGCCCCCACGTCGGGCCCGGTGCCCATGGTGTCGGCACGCAGCAAGGCCAGCAGCCAGGCCGACGAGGTCATGGCCCAGTTGCAGCGCGTGCTGGCCCGCCATGTGCCGGGCTTCCCGGTCACCAAGAGCCAGGTGCCGGCGCGCCCCGGTGGCGGCAAGCCCAGCCTGGCCGACGTGGCGCCCAGCCATCCCGCCAGCCTCGGTGGCAGCGCCGGCGCGTCGACCAGCGATGCCTCCGCCGCTGGCGCCAGCAGGCCCTCGCTGGCCGATGCGCCGCCCGCCCTGGCCGCTTCGCCACGGCTGCTGGGCGCCATCAAGCATGCCCAGGAGTCCTTCCAGCGCCGTCCCGGCACGGCCGGGGCCGACACGGGCTCGGGAGGCAGCGCGAGCGCGCCGCGCGCGCTGGAGGAGATCGGCGCCCGCAACCAGGCCTTCAAGCAGGTCCTGAAGCAGGCCGCCAGCAACCCGGCCGAGCGCGCGACCATCGAGATCGTCGCGATGATGTTCCAGAACATCCTGACCGAGGAGCGCATCCCGGCCACGGTGCGGGTCTGGTTCGCGCGCCTGCAGATGCCGGTGCTGCGCGTGGCCGTCAGCGAGCCCGACTTCTTCGCTGCCGCAGACCACCCCGCGCGTCGTCTCATTGACCGCATGGGCGCCTGCGTGATGGGCTTCAACACCGCCCACGCCACCGGGCCGGGCGCGGAGCGTGCCAGCAACGATGCGCTGGAGCGCGAGATCAAGCGCGTCGTGCAGGTCGTCGAGGCCTACCCTGACACCGGCCGCCGCGTCTTCGCGACCGTGCTGACCGAGTTCGAGAAATTCCTCGACCACTATTTCGAGAACGAGAACCAGGCCTCCAAGCGCGGCGTGTCGCTGGCCCAGCAGGTCGAGCAGCGCGAGACGCTGGCCATCCAGTACACCATCGAGCTGCGCAAGATGCTGTCCGAGGTGCCGGTGCAGGATGGCGTGCGCGACTTCCTCTTCCACGTCTGGGCCGACGTGCTGGCCGTCACGGCCGTGCGCGCCGGCGCCCAGTCCGACGTGACCAAGGTCATGAAGCGGGCCGCGGCCGACCTGATCTGGAGCGCCAGCTCCAAGGCCTCTCGCGAGGAGCGTGCCGAAGTCATCCGCCGCCTGCCGCCGCTCTTGAAGACGCTGCGCGACGGCATGGGCCACGCCGGTCTGCCGATCGACAAGCAGGACGAGCATGTCCGCTCGCTCAACAACGCGCTGGCCGCGGCCTTCACGGCCAAGACGGCGGCCATTCCACGCGAGCGCCTGGACGAGTTGATGGACCAGCTCGAGACGCTGGAAGCCATGCTGCCCGAGGACGTCGAGGGCGGCGACAGCCACGTCGACGAGATGCTGGTGCGCGACCTGTCCGGCCACGAGTCCGAGGGCATGGAAGTCGTTGCCGAGGGCGGTTCGGCGCCGACGCCGGCCATGGTCGCCTGGGCCCGCGAGCTGCAGGTGGGCGGCTGGTTCATGCTGGACTACCGCGGTCGCAACGAGCAGGTGCAGCTGGCCTGGCGCGGCCTGCGCAAGCAGCTCGCCCTCTTCGTCACGCCCAAGGGCCGTGGCGTGCTGTTCTCGCTGAACCGCATGGCCGCCTTCCTGCAGGCCGGCCTGCTGCTGCCGGCCCAGGATGAGGCCCTGACCGTGCAGGCGACGCGCAAGGCGCTGGCCAAGCTGGATGCCGACCCGGGGCAATTGCTCAAATGATTTCGGGTCAGACCTGGGCGCGAAGCACACTGCTCTGACCCCCACTGACTCAAGAATTGAAAACGGCGCCCGAGGCGCCGTTTCTGTTTGCAGATCCCGAGGATCAGTGGATCAGCCGCTCTTCCGGTGCGACGAAGAGTTCGTCGAGGATCAGTGCATCGGGTTCCTCGCCCAGGCTCCAGAACACCATCAGCACGATGATCTTCAGGTCTTCCAGATCCATCGGGTTGCCGGAGATGGCCATGGCGCGGTCGATGACCATCTCGCGCATCGGCCCGGGCAGCACGCCGGCGGATTCGAGGAAGCTGACGAAGCTGATCGAGGCTTCGCCCAGGTGCTCCATCTCGGCAGGCGAATAGACACGCATCGCGTGTTCACTCTGCTCGCCCTGGTAGGACTCGCCGGACGCGGCCAGACCGTCCAGCCAGGAGAGGGCTTCCTGGATTTCATCGTTCTCGAAGCCCACCGCCGTCAGCTTGCGCGCCAATTGCGCATGGTCGGGGCAGGCGTCCGGGCGCCAATAGGTCTCGTAGAGATAAACCAGGACATCGAACATCGTGAGGGGATGATAGCCCAGGGTCTGGCGGGCCTCGGACGCGAATAACCCCTCGGATCGGGCTCTGATATCCGCGGTTAAGCTTGCTATCCCGCTCTACGGCGCTGGAAAAGCTGGCCCGCCAGGCGGGCGATCTGGCCGTCCAGTTCCAGCTCCAGCAGGGCCGCGCTCAGCTCGGCTGCCGGCCAGCCGCTGCGGGCCATCAAGGCGTCCAGGCTGACCGGGTCGAAGCCCATGGCGTCCAACAGCGCCTGCTGCTCGTGCGGTGTCTCCGTGCTCTCCGGCGCCGCGCTGGCGGCGCCCAGCGGTGGCAGCTCCTCCAGCACATCCTCGGCCGACTCGACGAGCTTGGCACCCTGGCGGATCAGCGCATGGCAGCCGCGCGCCTGCGGCGAATGGATGGAGCCGGGGATGGCGAACACCTCGCGGCCGGCCTCGACGGCCTGCCGGGCCGTGATCAGCGAGCCCGACTGCACGGCCGCCTCGACGACGAGGCAGCCCTGGGCCAGGCCGGCAATGATGCGGTTGCGCTTGGGAAAGTTGGCCGGCAGCACCGGTGTGCCCAGCGAGTATTCGCTGACGATGAGGCCGCCGCCGGCCAGCAGCCGGGCGGCGAGCTGGGCGTTGTGGCGGGGGTAGACCTGGTCCAGGCCGGTGCCGACGACGGCGATGGTGGCGCCCTCGGCGTCCAGGGCCCCCTCGTGGGCGGCGGCGTCCACACCCAGGGCCAGGCCCGAGACGATGGTGTAGCCGGCGCGCGCCAGCGCGCGGGCAAAGGCGCGCGCGTTGTCGCGGCCCTGGGCGGTCGGGTTGCGGCTGCCGACGACGGCCAGGGACGGCGTCGCCAGCAGCTCGCGGCGGCCCTGCAGCCACAGCAGCAGCGGTGGGTCGGCCGTGGCCAGCAGGCGGGGCGGGTAGTCGGCATCGCCGAGCGCGAGCAGGTCGTGGCCGGGTTCAGTCAGCCAGGCCTGGGCCTGGGTGATGAGTTCCTGGAGATGGTCAGGCGGCTTGCTGAAGGCTTCGCGCTGTTTGCCCGGCAGCGCCTGATCCAGGGCCGCGGCCGGCAACTCGAAAACCGCTTGCGGGCTGCCGGCCATGGCCAGCAGGCGCCGAGCAGCGGCCGGGCCAACGCATTCGGTCAGCCGCAGCCATGCCGCCAGCTCGGCGGGGTCGAGCATCAGGGTTGGGTGAAGCGGTCGCCCGGTCGAACAGGCTCTTTCACCGAGATGATCAGCGCATAGGACACGCGCTCATAGACCTCGAAGACGAACAGGACGCCGTGGCGTTCGTCGGGGAGCTTGATGTTTTCGGCCTTGTCCTGCGTCTTGTCCACGACCCGGGCGCCGTCGCGCCACAGCGCGAACACATGGCCGCGTTCCACGCCGTCGCGCTTGCCGCGGTTCAGCGCGACGATCTGGTTCTGGCCCGCATTCAGCGCTTCGCCATAGACCGACGCGATTTGACCCGTCATGCTCCTGTCCGGCGCATGGGGCACATAGCGCTCGAGATTGCGCGACGGGGCCGGCGCCAGGCGGTCGCCAACGCCCACTTCCTGCTTGATCTGCCGGATGGTCATCGTGGCGGGCACGATGTCGGTCTTGCCATCGGGGCCAGGGCGTTCCGCGCCAAGGCGGGTCAGCTCGGCCAAGCCGACGTAGGGCGCCTCGTAACCCAGGATCTCCTTGGTGGTGGGGTCGGTGATCGGGCGGGCATTGCGGAAGACGCGGAAATCGGTGCCGCTGCCGAAGTCGCCGCGGGCATAGGCCAGGTCACCCTGGCCGAGCAGCACATGGCCTTCCTGGGCGGCGACGATGCGCGGCGCCGTCGCCAGCGCGTCGGTCTCGAAGACGACGGCGTCGGTCAGGAAGGGCTGGATCAGATGCAGGGGGATGGTCGGGATGGGGTTGCCGTCCATGGCCGAGATGCGCATCTGCGGGCGCAGCTTGACGACGCCATTGCCGCCCTGGTTGCCGCCGACGCCCTGGGCGAACTGCAGCCGGGCCCGGCCGTCGATCTTGACCAGCATCAGCACCTGGCCGGGATAGATCAGGTGCGGATTGCGGATCTGGTCGCGGTTCATGCCCCAGAGTTCGGGCCAGCGCCAGGGGCTCTTCAGGAACAGCCCGGAGATGTCCCACAGGGTGTCGCCGGGTTTGACCACATGCTGGTCGGGGGCGTTCGGCGCCAGCTCGGACAGCGGCACGCCGGCGGAAGCGACCTGGTCGGCCACGCGGCGCTGTTCGCCGGTGACGGGCAGCTGGGCCGCTGTCTGGGCCCAGGCTGAGGTCGCCGTCGCGAGGGCGAGGCTGGTCGCAAGGACTGCGAAGTGGACGGGGCGTGCAGCGGGCATCGGGCGCGGTCTCCGAGGGGATTGCCGGATCGGCGAAAATCCGGGTGATTCTGCCCGCAATCACAGGGGGCAACCAACAACCGCTAGCGCTCGTTTGCGAGTGCTTACAAGGCGCCATGGCCCAACTAGACATCCTCCGCTACCCCGACCCGCGTCTGCACACCGTTGCCAAACCGGTGTCCGCCGTGGACGAACGCATCCGCCAGCTCGTCGATGACATGCTGGAAACCATGTACGCCGCCGACGGTGTCGGCCTGGCCGCGACGCAGGTCGACGTCCACGAGCGCGTCATCGTCATCGACACGTCGCAGGATCGCGACACTCCGCGCGTGCTGATCAACCCCGAGCTGGTCAAGACGAGCGAGCGCATGGTCGAGGGGGAGGAGGGCTGCCTGTCCGTGCCGCAGATCTACGACAAGGTGCCGCGCCATGCCGAAGTCACCGTGCGCGCGACCAACCGCGATGGCGAGGTCTACGAGTTCGACGCCGAGGGCCTGCTTGCCGTCTGCGTGCAGCACGAGATGGACCACCTGCTCGGCAAGGTCTTCGTCGAATATTTGAGCCCGCTCAAGCGCGACCGCATCAAGACCAAGATGGTCAAGAAAACGCGTGAGGAAGAGGCCGAGGCCAAGAAGCGCAACCAGAGGTTCTGATGCGGGTTGTCTTTGCAGGCACGCCGGAGTTCGCCGCGGTGGCGCTGGACGCGCTGCTCGACGCCGGTTTCACGGTGCCGCTGGTCTTGACCCAGCCCGACCGGCCGGCGGGGCGCGGCATGAAGTTGCAGGCGTCAAGCGTGAAGCAGCGCGCCGTCGCGGCCGGCATCACTGTCGCCCAGCCCCAGGGCCTGAAGCTGGATGGCAAATACGCCGTCGATGCGGCGGCGGCCCGCGAGGCGCTGCTGGCGGCGGACGCCGACGTCATGGTCGTCGCCGCCTATGGCCTCATCCTGCCGCAATGGGTGCTCGACACCCCGCGCCGCGGCTGCCTGAACATCCACGCCTCGCTGCTGCCGCGCTGGCGCGGCGCGGCGCCCATCCACCGCGCCATCGAGGCCGGCGACGCCGAGACCGGCATCACCATCATGCAGATGGACGCGGGCCTGGATACCGGCGCCATGCTGCTGATCGGCCGCGAAGCTGTTCGGCCCGACGACACGACGGCCGTGCTGCACGACCGCCTGGCCGCGCTGGGTGGCCGGCTGATCGTCGAGGCGCTGCAGGCCGAACGCCTGACGGCGACGCCGCAGCCCGCGGAAGGCATCACCTACGCCCACAAGATCGAGAAGGCCGAGAGCGCCATCGTCTGGACGCAGCCAGCCGCCGAGATCGAGCGCCGCCTGCGGGCCTTCGACCCCTTCCCGGGCGGCGTCGCTACGCTGGCCGGTGAGGTGATCAAGGTCTGGCGGGCCGAAGCCGTCGACGGCGGCGGTGCGCCGGGCGAGGTCATTGCCCCGGGCCCTGTCGTCGCCTGCGGCCAGGGCGCCCTGCGATTGACCGAATTGCAGCGTGCCGGTGGCAAGCGGGGGCCGGCGTCGGCTTTCCTGCAGGCCCGGCCCATCGCCGTCGGCGAGCGCTTCGACGCTTGAACTGGGGCTGCATGGCACCATCTGCCACGCTGTCTGCCACTTCGAAAGCCTGCTGAGATGTTCAACCTCGTGAAGACCGCCGTCCTGATGGCCGCCATCACGGCGCTGTTCATGGCCATCGGGTCCTATGTTGGTGGCCAGGCCGGCATGCTGATCGCGCTGCTGGTGGCCGTGGGCATGAATTTCTTTGCCTACTGGTTCTCGGCCGACATGGTGCTGCGCATGTACAACGCCCGCCAGGTGGATGCGAGCTCGGCGCCGCAGTTCTACGGCATGGTGCAGGAGTTGGCCCAGCGTGCCGGCCTCCCCATGCCCAAGGTGTATCTGATCGACGAGGACGCCCCCAACGCCTTCGCCACCGGCCGCAACCCTGAACACGCTGCCGTTGCCGCGACGACGGGCATCCTGCGGGTGYTGTCCGAGCGCGAACTGCGGGGCGTCATGGCCCATGAGCTGGCCCATGTGGCCCACCGCGACATCCTCATCAGCACGGTCAGCGCGACGATGGCCGGTGCGATCTCCATGCTGGCCAACTTCGCCGGTTTCTTCGGCGGCCGTGACGAAAACGGCCGGCAGACCAACATCATCGCCAGCATTGCCATCGCCTTCCTGGCGCCCCTTGCCGCCGGCCTGATCCAGATGGCCATCAGCCGTGCCCGCGAGTTCGAGGCCGACCGCGGTGGCGCCGAGATCTCCGGCGACCCGGCCGCGCTGGCCTCTGCACTGGACAAGATCCACCGCGTCGCCCAGGGCATCCCGCTCAGCACCGCCGAAGCCCACCCCGAGACGGCGCAGATGATGATCATGAACCCGCTGTCCGGCGGCGGGCTGCGTGGGCTGTTCTCCACCCACCCGTCGACCGAGGAACGTGTCACGCGGCTGCTCGCCATGGCGAAGCGCTAGCCCGGCTCGGTCTCAAGTTACCCTCGCGCCAGCCGATAGCTGAGCCCATGAAGCGCCTTCTTCTTGTCCTGCCCCTGCTCGCCGCCCTGTCCGCCTGCGAGCAGCTCGGCATCGACGACCCCGTCAAGCTGGCCGCCGCCAAGGAAGCCGAGGGCAAGGCCATCGGCAGCGCCTGCCGGCATGCGATGCGCGCCATCGAGGACTGCTATGTGCTGAACCCCAAGGCCCAGAAGGCCGCCGTCTACACCGGCTGGCGCGAGATGGACGAGTACATGCGCGAGAACAAGCTCGAAGGTGTGGCGCCCGTCGTGCCGCGTCCGGGCTCGGTCAAGCCCAAGGATGACGAGCCAGAAGCCAAGCCAGCCGACAAGACTGCTGAAAAAGCCGCTGAAAAGCCGGCCGAAAAGGGCAGCGACAAGGCCAAGGGGCACTGATCCAGCCCCGGATCAGCGCATTCAGACGCATTTCGCGCCTTCCATCCTGCGCACCGTCGCCTGCCCCGGGGCGATCCCGCCGCGGCTCGGCACCATGGGAACCATCCCAACCTCGATGGAGCCCACCATGAACACCTCCCGCCGCCTTTTTGCCCTCGGCCTCGTCGCGGCCGCCGTCTTCAGCGGCTCCGCCCAGGCCTGGAGCTGGAGCATCAACAGCGAGCGCGTCAACGGCAACGGCGACATCGCCACCGAGACCCGTGACACCGGCGCCTTCGACGCCGTGGCGCTGACCGGCGGCTTCAATGTCGTCATCCGCCAGGGGGCCGGCAACAAGGTCGAGGTCAAGGCCGACAGGAATCTGCTGCCGCTGATCGAGACCCGCGTCGTCGATGGCAGCAAGGGTCGCACCCTCGAAATCTCGCCCAAGAAGGGCGTCAACGTGAACAGCTCGACCAACCCCAGCTTCACCATCGAGATGCCCACCCTGCGTGCGATCTCGGTGGCTGGCTCGGGCACCGTCAAGGTCGAGGCCATGAAGACGGCCGGCGTCGACGCTGCAATAGCCGGCTCCGGCGACATCCGCTTCGCCGGCCTGGACGCCGAGCGCCTGGGCATGAAGGTCAGCGGCAGCGGCGACATCGTCGCGGCCGGCCGCTGCGCCAGCGCCAATGTGTCCATCGCCGGCAGCGGTGACGTGAAGGCGGCCGACCTGGTGGCCGAAGACGTCAAGGTCACCATCGCCGGCAGCGGCGACGCCCAGGTCAATGCGACCAAGCGCCTCAACGTCTCCATCGCCGGCTCGGGCGACGTGAAGTACGCCGGCTCGCCGGAGATCACCAGCTCCGTCGCCGGCAGCGGCAAAGTCCGTCGCATCGGCCAGTGATTGAAGTGCCGCCGACAATGGCGGCATGAGCTTGTCTTCCAGGTTGCGTGCGCTCGCGGCCGATCCTGATTTCCGCCAAGGCGCAAGCGACATGGCCTCGCCCTCCCTGGGCCTGGCCGCCTGGGGGCTGGTGACCGGCGTCACCATGGTGAAAAGCGGCCTGAGCATCCCGCTGGCCATGGGCATGTCGCTGCTGGTGTTCGCCGGCAGTGCCCAGCTGACCGCCCTGCCGCTGATCGCCGCCGGCGCCCCGCTGTGGGTGCTGCTGGCCACGGCCTTCTGCGTCAACCTGCGCTTCGTCATCTTCAGCGCGCAATGGCGCAACTATTTCGGGCATCTGCCAAGGGCCCGCCGGCTGACCCTGACCTATTTCGCGGCCGACCTGAACTTCGTCTACTTCATCAAGCGCTACCCCGACCCGGTGCCGGCGCCCGAGCAGCCGCGCTATTTCTGGGGCGGCGTGGCCGTCAACTGGCCGACCTGGCAGGTCTGCTCCTTCACCGGCATCCTGCTGGCCGAGCGCATCCCGACGCATTGGGGCATAGGCTTCGCCGGCGTGATGGCCCTGCTGGGCCTGTCCTATTCGCTGCTGACCGAGAAGATGCTCTGGTGGGTGGCGATCACGGCCGGCGCCGTGTCGATCGCGACCTATTCGCTGCCGCTCAAGCTCAACATCCTGTGTGCCATCGTTGCCGCGGGCGCGGTGGGCTGGTGGCTGGACAGCCGGAGGGCCAAGGCATGAGCGAGCGCCGAGCGCAGGGCCGCCCCAAGCCGGCGCGTATCCCCTCGGGGGATCGGGCGGCGTACTCGCTGACCGAGGGGCAGACATGAGCGAGTGGATGATCTGGATCGCCCTGTTCGGCCTGGGCGCCATCACCGCGCTGACGCGCGGCTTTTTCATGATCGGCGAGAAGCCCTTGCCCATCCCCGACTGGCTGCGCGAACTGCTCAAGGTGGCGCCTTTGGCCGCTCTTGTTGCTGTCGTGGCGCCGGAGATCTTCATGACGCAAGGCCACGTCATCACGACCTGGCAGGACGCGCGCTGGCCCGCCGCCGTGGCGGCAACGGCCTACTACTTCTGGCGCAAGGGCATCCTCGGCACCATCCTGGTCGGCATGGCCGTCATGCTGCCCTTGAAGCTCGGACTCGGCTGGTAACCGCGCCGGAACGCGGGGCGGAGAGAATCGCGGCATTCCCGATTCCTCAACTTCGCATCGTCCGACCATGAACGTCATCCGCTTTACCGACCTGATCGCCGCCGGCAAGGTGGCCGGCCAGCGCGTCTTCATCCGCGCCGACCTCAACGTGCCGCAGGACGACGCCGGCAACATCACCGAGGACACCCGCATCCGCGCCTCGCTGCCGGCCATCAAGATGGCCCTGGACGCCGGCGCGGCCGTCATGGTCACCTCCCACCTGGGCCGCCCGACCGAGGGCGAGTTCAAGCCCGAGGATTCGCTGGCACCGGTGGCCGCGCGCATGGCCGAGCTGCTGGGCCGCCCGGTGCCGCTGCAACGCGACTGGGTCGACGCCGTCTCCGTCGCGCCGGGTGAACTGGTGCTGCTGGAGAACTGCCGCGTCAACAAGGGCGAGAAGAAGTGCAGCGAGGAGCTGTCCCGCAAGCTCGCGGCGCTGTGCGACATCTTCGTGAACGACGCCTTCGGCACGGCCCACCGCGCCGAGGCCACGACCTATGGCATCGCCAAGTTTGCCAAGATCGCTTGCGCCGGCCCGCTGCTGGCGGCCGAGATCGATGCCATCACCAAGGCCCTRGCCAACCCGCGCCGCCCGCTGGTCGCCATCGTCGCCGGCTCCAAGGTGTCGACCAAGCTGACCATCCTGCAGAGCCTGTCAAGCAAGGTCGACGGCCTCATCGTGGGCGGCGGCATCGCCAACACCTTCATGCTGGCCGCAGGCCTGAAGATCGGCAAATCGCTGGCCGAACCCGATCTGGTCGACCAGGCCAAGGCCGTCATCGAGGCGATGGCCGCGCGCGGCGCCGCCGTGCCCATCCCCGAAGACGTCGTGACGGCCAAGACCTTCGCCGCCGGTGCGACAGCCTCCGTCAAGGCGGCCGTCGACGTGGAAGACGACGACCTCATCCTCGACATCGGCCCCAAGACGGCCGCCAAGCTGGCCGAGCAGCTCAAGGCCGCCGGCACCATCGTCTGGAACGGCCCGGTCGGCGTCTTCGAGTTTCCGGCCTTCGCCCATGGCACCGAGGCCATCGCGCGCGCCATCGCCGAGAGCGTCGCCTTCAGCATCGCCGGTGGCGGCGACACGCTGGCCGCCATCGCCAAGTACGGCATCGAGAAGGACGTGGGGTACATCTCCACCGGTGGCGGCGCCTTCCTGGAAGTGCTGGAAGGCAAGACGCTGCCGGCCTTCAAGATCCTGGCCGAGCGCGCAGCGGCCTGATTTCACGGTCACGGGCGGCCGCGCTGGCCGCCCGGCATCACCGGCCACCACAATGGCCGGATGGTCCTGCGCTGGCTTCTCGCCCTGCTCGTCGTCACGACGCTGCTGGGCCTTTATGCCAACGAATACTGGATGACCCGCCACCTCGTGCTCGATGGGCGCGGTGCCGGGCAGCATCTGGAGGTCATCGACGACCAAAGCAGCGGCGGCAAGAGCGTGGCGACGCTGGATGCGCCCGCGGGCGGCCCGGTGGCCATGCATTGCGAGATTCGCCCCGGCTATGAATGGCCCTATTGCGAACTGCAATTCGAGATGAAGGGGCGGATGCTGGACCTGCGCAACTTCAGCCACATCCGCCTGTGGCTGCATGCCGACGGGCCGTCGCTGGACCATGGCCCGGCCCAGGTGCGCGTCTTCCTGCGCAATGCCAACCCGGCCTATACCAAGCCGGGCGACGCCGAGAGCCTCAAGCCCCAGGAGGTCACGTTCGCCCCGGGCGCGCAGCCTCAGCCGGTCGAGCTGCGGCTGTCGCAATTCGCCGTCAGCTCCTGGTGGGCCCAGACCCATCACCTGCCCATAGCCCTGGTGGGGCCGGAGATGGACAGCATCCGCGTCATCAGCTTCAGCACCAGCGGCCAGGTGGCGCCGGGCCAGCACCTGATCCGCGTGGACCGCGCCGAGCTCGTGGGCGACTGGGTCGCGCCCGAGACCTTCCGCCTCGGCCTCGTCGGCCTGTGGATGTTCAGCCTGCTGGGCTATCTGGCCTGGGAGAGCTGGTCGGTGCATGGGCGCCTCAAGCGCTCGATGAAGCGCTCGCGGGCGCTCGAGAAGATGGCCCTGCGCGACCCGCTGACCCGCGTCGCCAACCGCGACGGCCTGAACCGTGCGCTGGAGCTGCTGATGCAGGTGCAGGGCGACATGAGCTTCCCGCTGTCGGTCGTCTTCGTCGATGCCGACCATTTCAAGCGCGTCAACGACGAGCATGGCCACGACGTGGGCGACCAGGTGCTGGTGCTGCTGGCCCGCACGCTGCGGGCCAACCTGCCGCGCGACGACCTGCTGGCGCGCTGGGGTGGCGAAGAGTTCGTCATCGTCATGCCGCAGACGCCGGCCGACGAGGCCGTGGCCGTGGCCGAGCGGCTGCGCCAGGTCATGGCGCGCGTCGAATGGCCGGCCGGCCTGAAGGTGACCGCCAGCTGGGGCGTGGCCCAGGCCACGACGCCGGCCGAGGTGGACACGGCCCTGCGCGAGGCCGACCAGGCCATGTACCGGGCCAAGCACGAAGGCCGCGACCGGGTGATATCCGCTTCGGCATAGATCGCCAGAAAACCTGCATCAACCGGGGCTGAAACGCGGCGTAACCTACGGGGGTTATCCCTGGAGACACGCCCTCATGGAAAAGAACAACGCTCCCTTGTCGCCTGCCGAAGCCGCGCTGCGCGACGCCGCCCTCGACTACCACCGCAGCCCGACGCGCGGCAAGATTTCCGTCACGCCGACCAAGGCCCTTTCCAACCAGCGCGACCTGTCGCTGGCCTATTCACCGGGCGTGGCCTATCCCTGCCTGGACATCGAGCGCGACCCGGCGCTGGCCGCCGAATACACCTCGCGCGGCAACCTCGTCGGCGTCATCACCAACGGCACCGCCGTGCTGGGCCTGGGCGACATCGGCCCGCTGGCGGCCAAGCCGGTCATGGAGGGCAAGGGCTGTCTGTTCAAGAAGTTCGCCGGCATCGACGTCTTCGACATCGAGCTGGCCGAGCGTGACCCGGACAAGCTCGTGGAGATCATTGCCGCGATGGAGCCCACGCTCGGCGGCGTGAACCTCGAGGACATCAAGGCGCCGGAATGCTTCTACGTCGAGAAGAAGCTGCGCGAGCGCATGAACATCCCCGTCTTCCACGACGACCAGCACGGCACGGCCATCATCTCGTCGGCGGCACTGCTCAACGGCCTGGAGCTGGTGGGCAAGGACATCGCCAAGGTCAAGGTCGCGGTGTCGGGTGCGGGCGCCGCTGCCATCGCCTGCCTCGACGTCATGGTGGGCCTGGGCGTGAAGCGCGAGAACGTCTTCGTCTGCGACTCGCGCGGCGTCATCCAGAGCGAGCGCGAGGATGCCAAGGCGGGCAAGCTGGATGAGTCCAAGCAGCGCTATTGCCAGATCACGACGGCACGCACCTTGGCCGATGTGGTGGATGGCGCCGATGTCTTCCTCGGCTGTTCGGCTGCGGGCGTCCTGAGCCCCGACATGGTCAAGACCATGGGCAGCCAGCCCATCATCCTGGCCCTGGCCAACCCCGAGCCGGAGATCCGCCCCGAGCTGGCCAAGGCGGTGCGGCCCGACTGCATCGTGGCCACCGGCCGTTCGGACTACCCGAACCAGGTCAACAACGTGCTGTGCTTCCCCTACATCTTCCGGGGCGCGCTGGACTGCGGCGCCACCAAGATCACCGAGGGCATGAAGCTGGCCTGCGTGCGCGAGATCGCGGCGCTGGCCAAGGCCGAGACGTCGGATGAAGTCGCGGCGGCCTATGCCGGCCAGGAACTGGCTTTCGGCCCGGACTATCTGATCCCCAAGCCCTTCGATGCGCGCCTGATCCTGCGCATCGCCCCGGCCGTCGCGGCGGCGGCGGCGGCCGACGGCGTCGCCACGCGCCCCGTCACCGACCTGCTCGCCTACCGCCAGTCGCTGGAGCGCTTCGTCTACCAGACCGGCATGTTCATGCGCCCGGTCTTCGCCGCCGCCAAGACGGCGCCGGCCCGCGTCATCTACGCCGAGGGTGAGGACGAGCGCGTGCTGCGTGCCGTGCAGGTGGCCCTGGACGAAGGCATCGCCAAGCCGACGCTGATCGGCCGCCCCGCCGTGCTCGAAGCGCGCATCCAGCGCGCCGGCCTGCGCCTGAAGCTCGGCGACGATGTGGCCGTCATCGATCCCGAGGACGACCCGCGCTTTCGCCTCTATTGGGAGGCCTACCACCAGCGCATGAAGCGCGAGGGCGTGACGCCGGAGATGGCCAAGTCGGCCGTGCGCCGCTCCAACACGGCCATCGGCGCGCTGGCCATCCAGCTGGGTGATGCGGACGCGATGATCTGCGGCATGGTCGGCCGCTTCGACCGCCACCTCGAGCAGGTGCGTGACCTCGTCGGCCTGGCCCCGGGCGCCCGCCAGTTCGCCGCGATGAACGCGCTGATCCTGGAGCAGATGACGCTCTTCATCACCGACACCTTCGTCAATGACGATCCGACGGCCGAGGAGCTGGCCGACATTGCCGCCATGGCCACGGAAGAGGTGCAACGCTTCGGCTTGCCGCCCAAGCTGGCCTTCGTCAGTCATTCGATGTTCGGCTCATCCACGCGCCCGTCGGCCGTGAAGATGCGCCGCGCCCACGAGCTGTTCGCGGCCGCCCACCCCGACGTCGAATGCGATGGCGAGATGCATGGCGACGCGGCCCTGTCCGAGAGCGTGCGTTCGGCCTTCCTGCCCGACAGCAAGCTCAAGGGCGCGGCCAACCTGCTGGTGCTGCCGACGCTGGACGCCGCCAACATCCTGTTCAATGTGCTGAAGATCAGCGCCAGCCATGGCGTGACGGTCGGTCCCATCCTGCTCGGCGCGGCCAAGCCGGTGCACATCCTGACCCCTTCGGCGACGGTACGCCGCATCGTCAACATGACGGCCCTGGCCGTGGCCGAGGCGAACGGGGTGCGCCGCTGAAGCGGGCCGGTGGCATCGCGGTCCTCTCTGATACCGTGTTTGCGTGAAGCTCAGCGCCCACCCCTCCCGCCGCCTGCTGATCGCCTTGCTGGCCGCCTGCCCGGCTGCCCGGGCGGGTGCCGCCGACCTGGTGCTGTACTACGAGGAGCGACCGCCGCTGATGAGCCGCCAGGACAACCAACTGGCGGGCGTCCAGGGCGCGCCGGCCATGGCCGTGTTGCAGCGCGCCGGCATCACGGTGGAATTGCGCGAGGCGCCCGTGGCGCGCCAGGTCGCCATGATCAAGCGCAACGCCGAGCCGGCCTGTGCGCTGGGCCTGTACCGCACCCCTGAGCGCGAGAAGGTCGGCAAGTACTCGCGGCTGCCGGTCTACAGCAGCCCGCCCCAGAGCCTGATGATCCGCAAGGATGGGCGGCTCAAGGACATCCATCGTTTCGCCATGGTCCTGCAGTCGCCCAGCGTCACGCTGGCGCTGCGCCTGGGCTATTCCTACGGGGCCGAAACCGACAAGGCCCTGGCCGAGAGCAGCGCCAAGGTCGTCCGCTCGTCGGACCACAGCCTGGCCCGCGCCCGCCTCGTGCTGCTGGGCATCGCCGACGCGGCCCTCTTCACCGAGGAGGAAGGCGAAGCCCTGATCAAGCAGTTGGGGGAGGCCGGCGCCGCGCTGGAACTGCGGCGCCTGCCCGATGCGCCGCCTGGGGAAGGGCGCTTCTTCTTTTGCAACAAAGCGCTGCCGGACCGGCAGCTGCGAGCCATCGACGACGCGATGGGCGCCCCCCGTCCAGGTCCCTAGCCGGGCGCGCTGCTGTCGAGGGCCTGGCGCTCCGGCCGGAAGGCGGCAGCACCGAACTGCGCGAGCGCCACGCCGGCCAGGATGACGGCCGCCGCCAGCACCTTGTGCAGGGAGAAGGCCTYGCCGCCCCAGGCCCAGGCGGCCAGGCCGGCGATTAGCGGCATCAGGTAGATCAGCGGCGCGGTGCGGGCCACGCCGCGCATTTCATTCGCCCAGCCCCAGGCCAGCCAGCCCAGGAAGCCACCGCCGATGACCTGCCAGGCCAGGCCCGGCCAGATCCAGGTCGGCTGGGCCGGCCAGTCCATGGCCAGCAGGGCCGGTGAGCACCACAGCAGCATCGGCAGGGTACAGATCAGGCTGCCATAGCCCAGCACCGTCACGCCGCCGTGGTGCTGGATCAGCGGCTTGCTGGCCACCGTGTAGTAGCTGAAGAGGGCGGCGGCGACCAGCAGCGTCAGGTCGCCCAGACCCGCCCGCCAGTCGGCGGCCAGCAGCTTGTCGGACGTGAACAGCAGGGCGCCCGTCGCGGCCATGGCCACGCCGGCCACCTGGCCGCGCGACAGGGTCTCGATGCCGCTGAAGCGCAGGATCAGCAGCGTGAACACCGGCCCGCAGGCCAGCAGCACGCTGGCACTGAAGGCGGTGGAGCCCTGCATGCCATAGGCCGACAGCAGCAGGTGCAGGCCCTGGCCGATCAGCGTCAGGCGCACCAGCGGCCAGACCTCGCCGCGGTCCAGCCGTGGCCAGCGCAGGCCGAAACGCCAGCACAGCAGGGCCACGGCGCAGAAGGGCATCAGCAGATAGCGCAGGCCCAGGAAGCCGGTCGGGCCGACCTGGGTGAACAGGGCTTTCGACAGCGGGAAGTTCAGCCCCCAGGTCAGCACGACGGCCAGGGCGGCAACAAGGGGAGCGGTCTGGCGGTCCTTCATATCGGCTAGCATATTCTCATATGAGAGAAGAATTCTCTGAATTGAGCGACGAGGGCCAGTTCGAGCGCCAACTGGCCGAGCGCCTGGCCGCGCTGCGCACGCAGGCCGGTTGGTCGCTGGACGAACTGGCCTTGAAGAGCGGCGTCAGCCGCGCCACGCTGAGCCGGCTGGAGCGCGCCGAGACCAGCCCGACGGCCACATTGCTGTCCCGGCTGGCCCGCGCCTATGGCCTGCCGCTGAGCCGGCTGCTCGCCGAGGCCGAGGCGCTGCCGGTGCGTCTGCTGCGCGCCGCCGACCAGCCGCGCTGGCATGACGTGCAAAGCGGCTTCGAGCGCCTGATGCGCTGCCCGCCGCTGGCTGGCTTCGCGACCGAGGTCATCGAGGCCCGCCTCGCGCCCGGCGCCGAGTTGGCCTATGACGAGCCCACCGTCGCGCGACTGGAGCACCACCTCTGCCTGCTCGAGGGCAGCATCACGCTGACCCTGCAGGGCCAGGCCTTCGAGCTGGGCGCTGGCGACTCGATCAGCTTTCGTTGCCTGGGCCGCAGCGTCTTCACCAACCCGGGGCCCGAATCCGCGCGCTATCTGCTCGCGATGACAGTGCCTTCGCTGTAACTGGTATCGAACCACCATGACCGCAGACCCGCCCATCCGCCTCGCCCCGCTCGACCCCGGCCACCCCGATGCGCAGGCCTTGATGGCCTTGTCGGAGGCCTATATGGGCGCCCTCTATCCGAGCGAGAGCAACCATTTCGAGCCCGCCGACGGCCTGCGCGCGCCGCAGGGCAGCTTCCTCGGGTTCTGGCGCGGCGAGCAGCTCGTCGGCTGTGGTGGCGTCAAGTACTTCGATGCCGACGGCTATGGAGAGATCAAGCGCCTTTTCGTCCTCGACAGCGAGCGCGGCCGCGGTGTCGCGCGGCAGCTGATGGCGAAGTTAGAGGCCGGGCTGCTGACGCGCGGCGTGCGGCTCGCGCGGCTGGAGACGGGCATCCACCAGCCCGAGGCCCTGGCGCTGTACCGGCGCCTGGGCTATGTCGAGCGCGGCCCCTTCGGCGGCTATGCGCCCGACCCGCTGAGCGCCTTCTTCGAGAAGACGCTGGCCTGAAACGGGACGAAACTCCGGCGGGGCCACGCGGACCATAATTCCGCGCCACCAGATAAGTTGAGACAAGCCATGACCCGCGCCACCAAGATCGTCGCCACCCTCGGCCCCGCTTCCAACACGCCGGAGATCTTGGAGAAGATGCTCCGCGCCGGTGTCGACGTCGTGCGGCTGAACTTCTCGCATGGCAAGGCGCAGGACCACATCGACCGCGCCACCATGGTTCGCGCGGCGGCGGAGCGGGTCGGCAAGTCGGTGGCCATCATGGCCGACCTGCAGGGCCCCAAGATCCGCGTCGGCAAGTTCGAGGGCGGCAAGATCGAGCTGGTCCCCGGCGCGCCCTTCATCCTGGATGCCGACCGCACCGAGCTCGGCAACCAGGACATCGCCAGCCTCGACTACAAGGAACTGCCGCGCGACGTGAAGCCCGGCGACACGCTGCTGCTCAACGACGGCCTCTTGGTGCTGACCGTCGATTCCGTGCGCGGCGCCCAGGTGCACACCATCGTCAAGCTCGGCGGTGAGCTGTCCAACAACAAGGGCATCAACAAGCAGGGCGGCGGCCTGACAGCGCCTGCGCTGACGGGCAAGGACATGGAGGACATCAAGACCGCGATGTCCTTCCAGTGCGAGTACCTGGCGGTGAGCTTCCCGAAGAACGCCACCGACATGGAGATGGCGCGCCAACTGGCCAACGTGGCCGGCGAGCCCTATCGCCACAAGCCGGCCATGATCGCCAAGATCGAGCGCTACGAGGCCATCCCCCACCTCGAAGCCATCCTGAAGGCCAGCGACGGCATCATGGTGGCGCGCGGCGACCTCGCCGTTGAAGTCGGCAACGCCGCCGTGCCGGCGCTGCAGAAGCGCATGATCAAGATGGCCCGTGAGCTGGACAAGGTGTCCATCACGGCCACGCAGATGATGGAGTCCATGATCGTCAACCCGGTGCCGACGCGCGCCGAGGTCAGCGACGTGGCCAACGCGGTGCTGGACGGCACCGACGCCGTCATGCTGTCCGCCGAGACGGCCGCCGGCAAATACCCCATCGAGACGGTCGAGCAGATGGCCAACATCGCGCTGGAGGCCGAGCGCGCCGAGTTCGTCAGCCTGGACACCGACTTCGCCGGCCGCCAGTTCGGCCGCATCGACCAGTCCATCGCCATGGGCGCGCTGTTCACCGCCTACCACCTCGGCTGCAAGGCCATCCTGGCCCTGACCGAATCCGGCTCGACGGCACTGTGGATGAGCCGCCATCGCATCCAGGTGCCCATCTTCGGCCTGACGACCCAGCCCGTCAGCCAGCGCAAGATGGCGCTGTACCGCAATGTGCTGCCGCTGTTGATGCCCAAGTTCGAGGACCGCGACGTGGCCCTGGCCGCGGCCGAGAAGATCCTCGTCGAGCGCGGCGTGCTGATGCCGGGCGACACCTATGCCATCACCTGCGGCGAGCCGATGGGCTATCCGGGCGGCACCAACATGCTGAAGGTCTGCCGCGTCGGCTGACGACCTAATGGCTGTGGCCGACGTGGCTCTTGGGCGGTAGCTCGGCGCCCGGCTCGGCCAGGCCCTCCAGGATCGCGCAGGCCGGCTCGTCGCCCTGGCAGCGGGCGCGCAGTGCTCGCAATTCCTTTTCCAGTTCCTGCAGCGCCGCGATGCGCGCGCTGACGTGGCCGATGTGCGCGTCCAGCAGCGCATGGGCCTCGCCGCCATGCCCGCCGCCTTGCATGGCGAGCAAGGCGCGCACCTCGGCCAGGTTCATGTCGAGTGAGCGGCAGCGGCGGATGAAGTGCAGGCGCTCGGCGTCGGCCGGGCCGTAGACGCGGTAACCGGCGTCGGTGCGCGGCGGGGCGGCCAGCAGCCCCTCGCGTTCGTAGTGGCGGATGGTGTCGACCGGCGTGGCGGTCAGGCGGCTGAGTTCACCGATACGCATGTCGCATTCTCCGCTTGACTCTGGAGTGGCTCCAGGGTTTGCAATGCAGGCTTGCGCCACAGAAGGTCTTTGCATGAGCCACGCCTGCCACCACCACCCTCACGATCACGACGTCAGCCCCGGCAATTCACCGGCCTATCGCCGCGTGCTCTGGGTGGCCCTGTTGCTGAACGCCGGCATGGCCATCGTCGAACTGGCCGCGGGCTGGCAGGCCGGGTCGCTCGCGCTGTGGGCCGACTCGGCCGACTTCGTCGCCGACGCCGCCAACTACGCGGTGTCGCTGATGGTGTTGGCCTCGACGCTGGCCATGCGCGCACGCGTCGCCTGGATCAAGGGCGCCGTCATGGGCCTGATCGGCGCGGCCGTGCTGGCCAAGGCGGTCTGGGCGCTGCTGCACGGCGCGCCGCCGCAGGCACTGACGATGGGCGTCGTCGGCATGCTGGCCCTGGCGGCCAACGTGGTCGTCGCACTGATGCTCTACGCCTGGCGCGAGGGCGACGCGAACATGCGCGCCGTCTGGCTGTGCAGCCGCAATGACGCCCTCGGCAATATCGCCGTCGTCGCCGCGGCCGGCGCGGTGGCGTGGACGGGCACGGCCTGGCCCGACCTCGCCGTGGCGGCGGTGATGGCCGTGCTGGCCCTGTCCAGCGCCCGCGTCGTCATGCGCCACGCGAACGAGGAGCTCAGAGCGGCAGCAGTGCCAGCGCCGTGACGGCCATCACGGCCGTGGCGAACCAGCCCATGCGGCGCAGCCTGGGGCCGATGACGTGGTCGCCCATGACGGACTTGCGCGTGGCCAGCACCATCATCGCGGCCATGATGGGCACGGCGCTGATGCCGTTGAAGACGGCCGACCAGAACAGCGCGCGCACCGGGTCCAGCGGCGCGAAGCACAGGGCCACGCCGCCCAGCGTCGCGATGGCGATCACGGCATAGAAGCCGCGGCCCTCGCCGCGCTCCAGCTTCAGGCTCAGGCTGTCCTGCCAGCCCACCACCTCGGCCACGGCATAGGCCGCGGAGCCGGCCAGTACCGGCACGGCCAGCAGGCCGGTGCCGATGATGCCGAGGCAGAACAGCAGCGCCGCATGCTCGCCGGCCACCGGCTTGAGCGCCTGCACGGCCTGGGCCGAGGTCTGGATGTCGTGCACGCCGGCGGCATACAGCGTCGCGGCGGTGGACAACATGATGCAGAAGGCGATCAGGTTGGAGAAACCCATGCCGACATGGGTGTCCAGCTTGATGCGGCGCAGGTGGCGGCGCACGTCCGCGGCCTTGCAGGGCCGGCCGGCGCAGGCCTCCACCTCCTGGCTGGCCTGCCAGAAGAAGAGATAGGGGCTGATGGTGGTGCCGAACAGGGCCACCACCATCAGCACCGTGTCGCGGCTCCAGCGCAGCTGCGGGTGCACGATGCGCAGCAGCACTTCGCCCCAGTGCAGGTCGATGACGAGGACGACGCCGACATAGGCCAGCAGGGCCAGCGTCAGCCATTTCAGCCAGCGCACATAGCTCTCGTAGGCGAGGAAGACCTGCATCAGCACGCTGGCGGCGCCAAAGGCGATGGCATAGACGAGCGTGGGCCCGCCCACCAGCATCTGCACCGCGCTCGACATCGCGGCGATGTCGGCAGCGATGTTCAGCGTGTTGGCCGCCAGCAGCAGGCCCACCATCAGCAGCAGCACCGGGCGCGGGAAGGCCTGCTTCATGTTGGCCGCCAGGCCGCGGCCGGTCACATAGCCGATGCGGGCGCTGACGATCTGGATGGCCGCCATCAGCGGCAGCGTGAAGATGACGCTCCACAGCATGCCGTAGCCGAACTGCGCGCCGGCCTGGGAGTAGGTGGCGATGCCGCTGGGGTCGTCGTCGGCCGCGCCGGTGATGAGGCCGGGTCCGAGCTGTTTCAGCGGGCGGCGGAGGCGGGCAAGAAGCGGCATGGCGGGCACAGACTAGCCGAGGGCGGCTGCGCCATGCTGTCGGAGATCAACTTCTTCGGTCGTCAGCGCTGGCGCGGCGGAATGCGCCGCGTCTGGCCGATGGCCAGCGTGAAGAAGTCATCCGCCGGCAGGCCGAGGGCCGCGCGCTGCCGCTCAAGCTGGCGCGGCGGCTCGTCCAGGGCCTCGTCGGTCAGCTCGAAGGTGCCCCAGTGCACGCCCAGAGATGCCTTCGCGCCAAGGTCGGCGTGGATCTTCAGTGCCTCCTCGACATTGATGTGCTGGCTCTGCATGAACCAGCGCGGCTCGTAGGCGCCGATGGGGATCAGCGCGATGTCGAAGCCGCCACGCTGCTGGCGCTCGGCGAAGCGCTCGCGGATGTCGGCGAAGTCGCGCGAATAGCCGGTGTCGCCGGCGAAGAACAGCTGGCAGTCGGGCGCGAACACCGCGAAGCCGCCCCACAGCGTCTTCATGCGGTCGTTCAGGCCGCGCGCCGACCAGTGCTGGGCCGGCACGAGGACGATCTGCACGCCGCCCAGGGGTTCGGCCTGCCACCAGTCCAGCTCCACGACGCGCGCGATGCCGCGGGCCTGGAACCAGTCCCTCAGGCCCAGCGGCACGACGAACAAGGGGCTGCCACCGGCCTGGCGGGCCAGGGCGCGCACCGAGGCCAGGTCGAGGTGGTCGTAGTGGTTGTGCGAGACGAGCACGGCGTCGATGTGCGGCAGTTCCGCCAGCGCGATGCCTGGCGGCTGCTCGCGCTTGGGGCCTGCAAAGGCCAGCGGCGAGGCGCGCTCGGAAAAGACCGGGTCGGTCAGCAGGTTCAGGCCGCCGAGCTGGGCCAGCACGGTGGCGTGTCCTATCCACGTGACGGCCGGTTGCTGGGCGGCGCCGTGATTGGCGCGGATGAAGCCGAGATCGGCGGCCTGCGCCGGGATGGGCGCCGCGGGGCGTTTGGGCAGGCCCTGCCGCGCGGCGTTCCATTTCCAGCGGATCACCTCGGCCAGGGACTTGGGCTCGAAATCGCCGTGGTTGTTCTGGAAACCCCCGTCACGATGATGGGGAGGACGGTTCACTTCGTGATGATGTCGCGATGGAAGAAGGCCATGCGCGCCAGCAGCTGGTTCTGCGTGGCGAAGGGCACGTGGGCAGCGTCCATGGCCAGTTGCAGGTTCTCGACCAGGGCATTGAAGGCGGTCCGGTCGATGCCCAGATGGGTGTGGGCGTCCTTCATGCCAACGCCGTCATAGGTGCAGGGCCCGCCCGCCACGACGCAGAAATAGTCGGCCAGCACGCGCTTCAGGTGCTTGATGTTGATGCCGTCGAAGTAGCGCGCGATGCGCGCGTCCTGCAGCATGCGGTCGTAGAAGTCGTTGGTGAAGGCCTGGATGGCCTCCTTGCCGCCCAGGTCGCGGTAGAGGCGGTCGTCGGCCGGAATGGGCGCCACGCCAGGCATCACCGTGCTGGGCTGGGCCTGGGCTTGCGCCAGCGGGGCCGACAGGGCCAGGGCGAGGGCAGCGAACAGCAGGCGGGACTTCATTGGCACGGCGTGGGGAGTACGACAGACCAGTCTAGCGAGGCCGCCCCGCCCGTGGTGGCCCGGCCGGGCGGGTTTTCGTGCGCCGGTCACGTTCCACCGGCCGGCCATCCACCCTGGGCTGTCTCGGAATTGGCTGGCACGGCATGATGCGGCCTCATGGCCGGGATGCGGAGTCGGTGGAGGCGCAAGTTGCTGGGCGGCGCGGCCGCGCTGCTGCTGTGCCCGTTCGCCAGCGCCGAGCCCGCCCGCCCGCTGGTGATGCTGGTGGAGACCAGCGCGCTGATGCCCCATGCCCGCATCGAGGCCGACCGCGTCGTCGAAGGCCTGAACCTGGACATCGGCCAGGCCCTGGCCCGGCGCCTGGGCCGTGAGCTGGTGGCCCGCCCGACGCCGCGCAAGCGCCTGGCCGAGGCCCTGCAGCGGGGCGAGGGCGATCTGTTGTGCGACTACCAGAGCGACTGGCTGCCCGGCGCCTTCGCGTGGAGCCGCCCCTTCATCCCTGACCAGGCCCTGCTTGTCACTGCCGCCACGGCCCCCGCGCCGGCCGGTTTGACGGCGCTGGCGGGCCAGCCCGTGGGCACCGTGCGCGGCTATGTCTACCCGGAGATGGCCGACGCGCTGCGCGCCGGCTTCCTGCGTGACGATGCGCCCGATGCGGTGGCCAATCTGCAGAAGCTGGAGCTCGGCCGCATCCGCCATGCGCTGACGGGCCGGCGCGTGCTGGAGTACCAGCAGCGCATCGGCCACTTCAAGCTGGCCCTGCATCCGCCGCTGGTCGTCTCCGAGGTGATGGCGCAATGCGCGCTGTCGCCCAGCAGTCCGGTAGGCCTGGCGGCCTTGAACGCGGCCATCCAAGGCCTGGTGAGCGAAGGCGAACTGAATCGCCTGTTCGCCCGCTACCGCTGAAGCCTCAGCCTTCGCCGATGCGCTTGGCCAGGTGGGCCAGCGCCTCTTCCACCTGGTCCACCAGCACCAGGCAGAGGTCGCCCGGCTGCAGGCGCGCCAGCGCACGGTCGATGGCCGTGAACTCGCCGATGATTTCCTCGATGTGCCTGGTGCGCGAGGCACCTTCGAGCCCGGCGCGCAGCAGCGCCACGACCTCGCCCGCCGCACGGCCGCGCTGGCAGGCGTCTTCGTAGAGGATGACTTCGTCGAAAGCGGCGCCGAGGATCTCGGTCTGCACGCGGATGTCCTCGTCGCGCCGGTCGCCGGCACCGCTGATGACGACGCTGCGCGTCTTGGCCGGCAGCGCCGCGACGGCGCCAACCAGGGCCTTCATCGCGTCGCCGTTGTGGCCGTAGTCGGCAATGACGGTGGCGCCGCGGTAGTCCATCACATTGAAGCGGCCGGGCGCGTTGTCGGCGTCATTGGCGAAGCTGGCGACGCCGCGGCGGATGGTGTCCCAGTCCAGGCCCACGCCCCAGGCCGCGGCCACGGAAGCCATGGCGTTCTCGACCTGGAAGCCGATCAGGCCGCCGCGCGTGATGGGGATGTCGCGCAGCGGGATGCTCTCGCGCCAGACGCCTTGCGCGGCGACGAGCTGGTCGCCGTCGACATAGACGCAGCGCTTGCCCTGGGCGCGATGGGTGGCCATCAGCGGGTGGTGGCGGTCGGCGGCAAAGTAGATGACCTGCCCGGGGCAGACGGCGCTCATGCTGGCCGTCAGCGGGTCGGTCGCGTTCAGCACCGCGTAACCGGTCGGCGCCACGTTCTGCACGATGACGCGCTTGACCAGCACCAGGTCCTCGGCCGTGTGCAGGAAGTTCATGCCGAGGTGGTCGCCCGCGCCGACATTGGTGACGACGGCGACCTGGCAGCGGTCGAAGCCCAGGCCCTCGCGCAGGATGCCGCCACGCGCGGTCTCCAGCACGGCGGCTTCCACGTCGGGGTGCATCAGCACATTGCGCGCGCTCTTGGGGCCGGAGCAGTCGCCGCTGTCGATCTGGCGGCCATCGACGTAGACGCCGTCGGTGTTGGTCATGCCGACCTTCAGCCCGCAGCTCGCGAACATGTGGGCGATCAGGCGGGTGACCGTCGTCTTGCCATTGGTGCCGGTGACGGCGACAACGGGAATGCGGCCGTCCTCGGCGACGCTGCCCGCCTTGTGGCCGGTGCCGAAGAGGTGGCCGATGATGCCCTCGCCGACATTGCGGCCCTTGCCGTAGCTGGGGCTCAGGTGCATGCGCAGGCCCGGCGCGGCGTTGACCTCGACGATGCCGCCGCTGATCTCCTCCAGCGGCCGCAGCACGCTCTCGGCGACGACGTCGACACCGCAGACATGCAGGCCGACGACCTGGGCCGCCGCGATGGCGCGTGCGGCCACCTCGGGATGCACGTCGTCCGTCACGTCGGTGGCCGTGCCGCCGGTGGACAGGTTGGCGTTGTTGCGCAGGATGACGCGCTGGCCCTTGTCGGGCACGGATTCGGGCGCCAGGCCCTGCTGGGTCAGGCGCGCGACGGCGATGTCGTCGAAGCGGATCTTGGTCAGCGAGGTCGCATGGCCGTCGCCACGGCGCGGGTCGGCGTTGACCTTGTCGACCAGTTCCTTGACGGTGTGGCTGCCGTCGCCGATGACATGGGGCGGGTCGCGGCGGGCCGCGGCGATGAGCTTGTCGCCGATGACGAGCAGGCGGTAGTCCGAGCCCGGCAGGAATTTCTCGACCATGACGGGGCCGATCTCGTCGRCAGCCTTGTAGGCGGCCTCGATGCCTTCGCGCGTCGTCACATTGACGGTCAYGCCCTTGCCCTGGTTGCMGTCCTGCGGCTTCACGACGACGGGCAGGCCGATCTCCTGGGCCACGGCCCAGGCGTCGTCGACCGACTCGACCGGGCGGCCGATGGGCACCGGCACGCCGGCGGCCTGCAGCAGGCGCTTGCAGAGGTCCTTGTCCTGGGCGATGGATTCGCTGACTGCGCTGGTGGCGTCGACTTCGGCCGCCCAGATGCGGCGCTGCTTGGCACCCCAGCCGAACTGCACCAGGCTGCCCTGCGTGAGGCGGCGGAAGGGAATGCCACGGGCTTGCGCCGCATTGACGATGGAGCCGGTGGAAGGGCCGAGGCGGATGTCCTCGTCCAGCTCGCGCAGCTGGGCGAGCACCGCGTCGGCATCGAATTCACCGCCGCTCAGCGCCGCCAGCACGAGCTTGAGCGCATGCTCGAAGGCCAGCCGGCCGACGTCTTCCTCGCTGTACTCGATGACGAGCTGGTAGGTGCCCGCCTCGGGTGTCACATGGGTCTGGCTGAAGGTGACCGGGCAGCCGGCCTGGGCCTGCAGGGCCAGCGTCGCCTGCTCCAGCACCTGGGCCAGGGAGGCATCGGCGCGCAGTTCACCGACGGTGGGGAAGAGCTGGCGCAGGCGCGGCTCGAAGCCGGGCAGGCGCTCCAGCGAGCGCTCGGCCTCGTTGCAATGCACGACGGCCTCGATGGCCGTGTGGCGGCTCCACATATTGGGGCCGCGCAGGGCGCGGGTGCGGGAAACGTCCATGTTTTTGGGGGTCTGTTGACGCTATGCCAAGGGGTCGCGAAGGCCCGCCGCCACGGGCCAATCTAGGCGCGGCACGCCGCCCGCACTGATGTGCGGGCAAGCGGCGCAACAACGAGTGGCCCGTGGCGGCGGGCCTTCCCGGAGGGTTGTGATCAGAAGAGGCGCATGCGGCGTTGCAAATCCTCGCCGGGCAACCAGCCCGGCTGCGGCTTGCGCCTTGCCTGCGCCCCTTCTGATCACAACGCGACCCCTTGGCATAGCGTCAACAGACCCTAGGCCAGATGGAGTTCGGGAACGAAGGTGTCGAGGCCGGCGGCGATGAGCTCGGGCGAGATGCCCAGGGCCCAGGCGGCGGCCACGGCAGCCAGCAGCGTGGAGGCGTCGACGGCCTGGGCGCCGAAGCGGCGCAGCAGGGCCTCGATGTTGGCGCCGGGCGTCTCGGCCGGCCCTTGCGCCAGCACGGCGGCGCCGCCGCGCAGGAAGACGGCGCGGCCACCGCGGTCGCGGTGGTGCTGGATGGCATCCAGGCCGCCGTCCTCGGCATAGAAGACGACCTCGCCATCGCTGAGTTCGGCCATGTCGACGAGGCGGGGGTGAGCCGCATTCAGCACGCTGGCGCCGTCGCTGAGCACGACGTCGATCTGGGTGCGCAGCACCTTGTAGAGCTGGTCGGCGTCCTGCACGTCGAACTCGGCCAGCGCCTCGATGCCGTCCATGTCGGTCACGACACCGACCGAGGCACGGTCGTAGGCGAGGCCGTCACGCAGCACGGAGGCGGGGTCGTTCTCGACGACGACGGCATTGACGCCGCGGTTCATCAACAGGCGGTGGGCGGCGTCCCAGCGGGCGCTGTTCTTCTTCTCGACGCGGCGCGTGCCCAGGAACAGGCCGTCGCGGCAGGCCAGGCCGACGTGGCGGCCGTTCAGGTGCAGCAGCCAGGCGACCAGGCGGGTGACCTGGTGGCCGCCGCGCGAGCCGGCCACGCCGACGATGGGGATGCGGCCGGTCTCGTCCTCGGCGAAGAGGTGGTCGATGATGGCCTGGCCGACGGGCTGGGGTGAGCCGCCGGCGGGCTTGAGGTGCATCAGCAGGCCCGGGCCGGCGTTCACCTCGACGATGGCGCCGCCGGTCTCGCTGAGGGGCTTGGCGATGTCCTCGGTGACGAGGTCGACACCGGCGATGTCCAGACCGATGGTGCGCGCGGCCAGCGACACGGCATGCGCGACCTCGGGGTGGACTTCGGCCGTGCAGTCGATGGCGACGTTGCCATTGCGCTGGATCAGCACTGCCTTGCCGGCCTCGGGCACGGCCTCGGGCGTGAGGCCCTGGCGCTGCAGGTCCAGCAGCACGACGGCGTCCTCGTGCAGCACGATGCGGTTGAGCGGGAAGTCCTCGGTCAGGCCGCGGCGCGGGTCGGTGTTGATCTGGCTGTCGACCAGCTGGGTGACGGTCTGGCGGCCGTCGCCATGCACCCAGGCGGCCTCGCCGCGTGCCGCGGCCACCACCTGGCCGCCGACGACCAGCACACGGTGCTCGTTGCCGGGGATGTAGCGCTCCACCAGCACCGAGGAGCCATGGTTGTTGGCCAGCGCGAAGGCCGCGTCGCAGTCTTCCCGGGTGGCGATGTCCAGCGACACGCCGCGGCCGTGGTTGCCGTCACTGGGCTTGACGACGACGGGCAGGCCCAGGTCCTGCGCGGCAGCCCAGGCCTCGGCGGCGGTCTTGACCTCCTGGCCCGCGGGCACCGGCACGCCGACGGCCTTCAGCAGCGTCTTGGTCAGGTCCTTGTCGCTGGCGATGCCCTCGGCGATGGCGCTGGTCATGTCGGTCTCGGCCGTCCAGATGCGGCGTTGGCGCGCACCGTGGCCGAGTTGCACGAGGTTGCCGTCGTTCAGGCGGATGTGGGGAATGCGGCGGTCGGTGGCCGCCGCCACGATGGCCGCGGTGGACGGGCCGAGGTAGCAGTCGTCGAGCTTGTCGCGCACCCGGGCCACGGCAGCGGGCACGTCAAATGCCGTGTCGTTGATCACCGCCATGATCAAGGCATGGCCCTCGGCCAATGCCGCACGGGCGACCTGCTCGTCACGGGCGCGGAACACCATGCGGTAGACGCCGCGCTGGCTGGTCGAGCGCGTCTGGCCGAAGCCGGTGGGCATGCCCGCCAGGTTGAGCAGCTCGATGACGATGTGTTCCAGCACATGGCCGCACCAGGTGCCTTCGCGCAGGCGCTCCAGGAAACCGCCGCGCTCACCGACGCCGCAGTGGTGCTCGACGAGGTTGGGCAGGGAGGCCGTCAGGCGGTCGTTGAAGCCGGGCAGCAGATGGCTGGGATGGTCCTCCAGCTCGCCCAGATCGAGCCAGACCTCCAGCACCGGCCGGTAGGTCCACATATTGGGCCCGCGCAGGTAGTTGATGCGCAGCAGGCGGATGTCTTCTTTAGGGCTCATGAGGTAGGGGGTAGGCACGGCAAGCGCTTGGAATTGTGCGCTGAAGTCATGGCGGAGAATCGGCGGCGTCCGTAAGAGCAAACAACAACATGCAAGACCATCCTCCCGCGACCGCGCCTCATCCGCAAATGGCTGCCCTGCAGGGGCGGCTTCTGGCTGGCGAGAACGTGGTGGCCACGCTGGAGGTTGACCTGGACGCCCACGGCCGCTTCGGCCAGGGGCTGATTGCGCTGACGAATTCACGTCTGCTGGCCCATGAGCCGGGCGCTGGCGGCTGGGCGGAGTTCCCGCTGGCGCCGGGCCAGAGCCTCAAGCTCAGCGATCACGGCGGCCTCGCCTTCATGGAGCTGTTCGATGCCGCCCGCCGCCTGGCGCGCTGGCGCTTCACGCTGGCCTGCAACCCGGCCGCCGTGCGCTTCGTCGACGCCTTCGACCGCGAGGTGCAGCGCCTCTCGGGCCAGGCCGCGCCCGAAGAGATCGACACGGGCGAAGACTCGACCTTCGATTTCGGCGAGGCCAGCAAGCCGCCCAGCACCTGGGTGCTGCTGCGGCTGTGGCGCTTTGCGCGGCCCTACCAGGGCCAGCTCTTGCTGGGCTTCTCGCTGATGCTCGGCTCGATTGGCGCGACCCTGGTGGCGCCTTACCTGAGCATGCCGCTGATGGACAGGGTGCTGATCCCGTTCCAGAACGGCCAGTCGATCGACACCAGGCTGGTCGGGTCGCTGCTGGGCGGCTTGCTGGGTGCGGCCTTGTTCTCCTGGCTGCTGGGCTGGGCCAAGACCTATCTGCTGGCGCTGGTGTCCGAGCGCATTGCCGCCGACCTGCGCACGGCGACCTTCGACCACCTGCTCGGCCTGTCGCTGGAGTACTTCGGCAACAAGCGCACCGGCGACCTGATGGCGCGCATCGGCTCCGAGACCGACCGCATCAGCGTGTTCCTGAGCCTGCATGCGCTGGACTTCATCACCGATGTGCTGATGCTGCTGATGATCTCGGCGATCCTGTTCAACATCCACCCGGGCCTGGCGCTGGCCACGCTGGTGCCCTTGCCCTTCATCGCCTGGATGATTCACCTGGTGCGCGACCGGCTGCGCACCGGCTTCGAGAAGATCGACCGCGTCTGGGGCGAGGTCACCAACATCCTGGCCGACACCATCCCGGGCATCCGCGTCGTCAAGGCCTTTGCCCAGGAGAGGCGCGAGGCGCAGCGCTTTCGGGAGGCCAACGCCAAGAACCTGGTCGTGAACGACCGCCTCAACAAGACCTGGAGCCTGTTCGGGCCCACGGTCTCGCTGCTGACCGAGATGGGCCTGCTCGTCGTCTGGGGCGTGGGCATCTGGCTGATCTCGCACCAGAGCATCACGGTCGGCACGCTGACGGCCTTCCTGGCCTACATCGGCCGCTTCTACGGCCGGCTGGACTCGATGAGCCGCATCGTCTCCGTCACGCAGAAGGCCGCGGCCGGCGCCAAGCGCATCTTCGACATCCTCGACCACGTCTCCAACGTGCCCGACCCGGTCAACCCGCAGCCCTTCGAGAACGTCACCGGCGCGATCTCGATGCAGAACCTGAACTTCCGCTATGGCTCGCGCTCCGTCATCCGCAACCTCAACCTGGACATCCGCCCCGGCGAGATGGTGGGCCTGGTGGGCCACAGCGGCTCGGGCAAGAGCACGCTGGTGAACCTGATCTGCCGCTTCTACGACGTGACCGAGGGCGCCATCAAGGTCGACGGCGTGGACCTGCGGCGCATCAAGGTGACCGACTACCGGCGCCACATCGGCCTGGTGCTGCAGGAGCCCTTTTTGTTCTTCGGCACGATTGCCGAGAACATCGCCTATGGCAAGCCCGAGGCGACGCGCGACGAGATCGTCGCCGCCGCGCGGGCTGCCCATGCCCACGAGTTCATCCTGCGCCTGCCGCATGGCTACGACAGCCTCGTCGGCGAGCGTGGCCAGGGCCTGTCGGGCGGCGAGCGCCAGCGCATCTCCATCGCCCGCGCGCTGCTGATCGACCCGGCCATCCTCATCCTCGACGAGGCCACGTCAGCGGTCGACACCGAGACCGAGAAGGAAATCCAGCGCGCGCTGGACAACCTCGTCAAGGGCCGTACGACGATCGCCATCGCCCACCGCCTGTCCACCTTGCGCAAGGCCGACCGCCTCGTCGTCATGGACCGCGGCGAGATCGTCGAACTCGGGCCGCATGACGAACTGATCGCCCGCCAGGGACACTACTGGCGTCTCTGGGAGGCCCAGGTCCGCCGTGTGGATCAGGAAGACCTGGAGGACCATGCCGTGACCCCCAACCCCAGCGCCCATACCGCCGATGCTTGAATTGAAGCCCCTCGCCCAGCCCCGCACCGCTGAACGCGGGCGCGTCCGGTCGGTCCCCCGCGGGGACGGCGATGCTTGCGGCGTCGAGCCGCAAGCACATCGCCAACCGGGCCGGCTAGGGAGCGGCCCGGCGCTCGGCCCGAAAACCGGAGGATCGACATGAGCGCAAACGACCGTGATCTCGAACTGGACGCCGTCAGCGCGGAACACGGCTTCGACCCCGCCGTTCCCCTCCAGATCGGCGGCCGCTACACCTCGCTGGTGCGCGATGGCCGAACCCTCTACCTGAGCGGCCAGATTCCCCGCATCGGCGACCACATCGCCGTCACCGGCATCGTCGGCGCCGACGTCAGCCTGGAGCGCGCCAAGCGCGCCGCCGCCATCTGTGCACTGCGCGCGCTGACCCTGCTGCGCCAGGAACTCGGCAGCCTGGCCCGGCTGCAGGCCGTGCTCAGGATGACGGTCTTCGTGCATTGCGACGCCGGCTTCACCCAGCAAAGCGAGGTGGCCGACGGCGCTTCCGACCTGATCTTGCGCGTGCTGGGCACGGCTGGTGCGCACACGCGCACCTCGGTCGGCGTGCTGCAGCTGCCCAAGAACGCGGCGGTCGAGGTCGACCTGATCGCCACCAGCGTGGAGTCCTGAATGTCCCCATTGCCCTTCCGCGAGCTGCGCCTGGACGCCTTCGGCAAGCTGCTGTTGACCGACCTGAACGGCGACAGCCATGTCGGCGTCACGCCGGTGCGCGCTCACCCGATCTCGGCGCCGGACGAGGGCCTGTCTCTCGTCGGCTCGCACGGCCATGAGCTGGCCTGGGTGGAGCGCCTGTCGGCCCTGCCGGAGGGGCCGCGCCGCCTGCTGGAGGCCGAGCTGGCGGCCCGCGAATTCCACCCGACGCTCAAGCGCCTGATCTCGGTCAACACCTTCGCGACGCCCAGCACCTGGCGCATCGAGACCGACCGCGGCGAGGTCGACTTCGTGCTGAAGAGCGAGGAAGACATCCGCCGCCTCGAAGAAGGGCGCCTGCTGATCGCGTCCAGCCACGGCGTGCAGTTGCAGGTGCCGGACCGCTGGGCGCTGGACAAGCAGTCCAAGAAGCTGCTGGAACGCTTCCTCTAGAAGCGAAAAAGCCGCCTGGGAAGGCGGCTTCGACGCGAGCGTGCGTGGTGCTCAGCTCGCTTCGCTCATCTGTGACTGCAGATAGTTCTGCTGGCCGACGGTGTTGACCAGTTCCAGCTGCGTCTCGAGGTAGTCAATATGCTCCTCGGTGTCGTCCAGGATGGCGACGAACAGTTCGCGGGACACGTAGTCGCGCACGCTCTCACAGTAGGCGATGGCGTCCTTCAGGTGGGCGTAGCCAGCCTTCTCGATCTTCAGGTCGCACTCCATCGTCTCGACGGCGTTCTCGCCGATGTAGAGCTTGCCGAGGTCCTGCAGATTGGGCAGGCCGTCCAGCGTCAGCACGCGCTCGATGAGCTTGTCGGCGTGCTTCATCTCCTCGATGGACTCGTCGTACTCGTGCTTGGCCATCTTCATCAGCCCCCAGTTCTTCAGCATGCGGGCATGCAGGAAGTACTGGTTGATGGCGGTCAGCTCCAGCTTGAGCTGGGCGTTCAGGTGGGCGATGACTTGGGGGTCGCCTTTCATGGGGGCTCCAGATTCGTGAAATTTGACGCCAGTATCCCCAGCGAAAGCCCTTCGGCAAAACCGCTCTTTTTGCAAATGAGACCGATTCGCATTAGACTTCGCACCCATGATTGTTTGTGTCTGCCACCGAGTCTCTGATCGCGACATCGCGATTGCCGCCTCCAGCGGCTGCCCGAATTTCGAGGCCCTGCAGGACGACCTGCGCGTGGCCACGGCCTGCGGTGCCTGCCGTGACTGCGCCTGCGCCGTCTTCGAGGAAAGCCGTGTGGAAGGCGGCGCGCCGCGTACTCGCGGCATGGCTGTCGCGGCCAAGTTGATGCTGGTGGCCTGACCCTGCCGGGCGGCGGCCCTCGCTGCCCTTACAATCCCGCGCTTCGGCTGGCAATCGCCACCGGCGTATGTTCTGTCTGATCTTGAGTGTTGTGTTTTGCCGCAGCCGCTCGGGCTGAAGGCGAATTTGATTCAACGACACCAAGGAAATTCTCATGAGCACCATGCAAACCGGCACCGTCAAATGGTTTGATGACGGCAAGGGCTTCGGCTTCATCACGCCGGCCGACGGCAGCAAGGACCTGTTCGCCCACCACAGCGAAATCAAGAACAACGGCGGCTTCCGCACGCTGGCCGAAGGCGCCCAAGTCGAATTCGAAGTGAAGCAGGGCCCCAAGGGCCTGCAAGCCGCGAACATCCGCGCGCTGTAATTCACGCCCCGGCCTAGTGCCCCGAGCCCGCGCCCTGCGCGGGCTTTGTGCTTTCTGGGCCTGCCGTCGACAATCCACCTCTTATGTCCGCATTGCCCATTGCCGCCCCCAAGGCCCTGACCGCTTACCGCCCCTTCTGGGCCAAGCGTTTCGGCCCCGCGCCCTTCCTGCCCATGAGCCGGGCGGAGATGGAGCAGCTCGGCTGGGATTCCTGCGACATCATCATCGTCACCGGTGACGCCTACGTCGACCACGCCAGCTTCGGCATGGCCGTCATCGGCCGCACGCTGGAGGCGCAGGGCTTTCGCGTCGGCATCATTGCCCAGCCGGACTGGAGCAGCGCCGACGCCTTCAAGGCGCTGGGCAAGCCCAATCTGTTCTTCGGCGTCGCGGCCGGCAACATGGATTCCATGATCAACCGCTACACGGCTGATCGAAAAATCCGCAGCGACGACGCCTACACGCCCGGCGGCGAAGGCGGCAAGCGCCCTGACCGCGCAACGCTGGTCTACACCCAGCGCTGCCAGGAAGCCTTCAAGGACGTGCCCATCGTCATCGGCGGCATCGAGGCGTCTCTGCGTCGCATCGCCCACTACGACTACTGGCAGGACAAGGTGCGCCGCTCCGTCCTCGTGGACAGCAAGGCCGACCTGCTGGTCTATGGCAATGCCGAGCGCGCCATCGTCGAGATCGCCCACCGCCTGGCGCGCCGCGAGCCCATCGAGGCGCTGACCGATGTGCGCGGCACCGCCTTCATGCGTCGCGACAACGACCCGACGGCCGAGGGCTGGTTCGAGCTCGATTCGACCGAGGTGGACCGCCCGGGCCGCATCGACGAGCTGATCAGCCCCTACCAGATCATCGAAGAGAACAAGGCCTGCGCGTCCAACGACGAGCCGGGCGCGCCCAAGCCCATCACCCTGCACAAGACCGGCCGCATCCAGATGCCGCCGCGCGACCACACCGTCGTGCGCCTGCCGGCCTATGAAAAGGTCAAGAGCGACCCGGTGCTGTATGCCCACGCCAACCGCGTGCTGCACCTCGAGACCAATCCCGGCAACGCCCGCGCGCTGGTGCAGCGCCACGGCGAGCGCGACCTCTGGATCAACCCGCCGCCCATCCCGCTGACGACGCCGGAGATGGACCACGTCTTCGACCTGCCCTACGCGCGCAGCCCGCACCCCAGCTATGCGGACGACAAGGGCGGCCACGACGGCGCGACCAAGATCCCGGCCTGGGAAATGATCCGCTTCAGCGTCAACATCATGCGCGGCTGCTTCGGCGGTTGCACCTTCTGCTCCATCACCGAGCACGAGGGCCGCATCATCCAGAGCCGCTCGGAAGACTCCGTGATCCGCGAGATCGAGGAGATGCGCGACAAGGTCAAGGGCTTCACCGGCATCGTGTCCGACCTGGGCGGCCCCACGGCCAATATGTACCGCATCGGCTGCAAGAGCCCCGAGATCGAGGCCGCCTGCCGCAAGCCGAGTTGCGTCTACCCGGGCATCTGCCCGAACCTGAACACCAGCCACGACCCGCTGATCAAGATGTACCGCCGCGCCCGCGCGCTGCCGGGCGTCAAGAAGATCCTGATCGGCTCCGGCCTGCGCTACGACCTGGCGGTGGAGTCGCCCGAGTACGTGAAGGAACTCGTCACCCACCACGTCGGCGGCTACCTGAAGATCGCGCCCGAGCACACCGAGGGCGGTCCGCTGTCCAAGATGATGAAGCCGGGCATCGGCAGCTATGACCGCTTCAAGCAGATGTTCGAAGCCGCGAGTGCGGCAGCCGGCAAGAAGCAGTACCTGATCCCCTACTTCATCGCCGCCCACCCCGGCACCAGCGACGAGGACATGATGAACCTCGCCGTCTGGCTGAAGAAGAACGGCTTCCGCGCCGACCAGGTGCAGACCTTCTACCCCAGCCCGATGGCCACGGCCACGGCCATGTACCACTCGGGCAAGAACCCGCTCAAGGGCATCAGCCGCGACGAGACCCGCGGCGAGAGCGTCGACATCGTGCGCGGCGAGCGCCGCCGCCGCCTGCACAAGGCCTTCCTGCGCTATCACGACGCCAACAACTGGCCGCTGCTGCGCGAGGCCCTCAAGGCCATGGGCCGGGCCGACCTGATCGGCAACGGCAAGCACCATCTGATCCCGAGCTATCAACCGCTGACCGACGGCAGTTACGAGAGCGCGCGGCGCAAGAACTCCACCACCGGCAAGCCTGCGGCCCAGGCGCCGATGAAAGCCGCCACCCCACGCAAGGGCCAGCTCTTGACCCAGCACACCGGCCTGCCGCCGCGTGTAACCGGCGCGAGTCGTAACAGCGCGCCGCGTCCGGGCAAACCCGCAAAACGTTGAGGCGATTCGCAGGACTTTTGCCCCTGCTTTTCGTGACTACAAGGCCGAGGATGCCGTACGCTTGCGGCTACTTGACGAGTAGGAGCCGCGGCCGCGCCGTGATGCCCCAGCCCCGGAGCCCTCGCCCCCATGCAAGAAACGCCCGCCGTTGACGACGACCTGCTCGAGCTGCTCGATGAACCCGAGCATGCCGAAGGCGAGCATCGCCCGCAAAACCGGCCCTGGCGCATCCTCATCGTCGACGACGACGGTGACGTCCACAAGGCCACCGAACTGGCCATGCAGGGCCTGACCGTCGAAGGCCAGCCCCTCGTCTTCCTGCACGCTTCCTCCGCCGCCCAGGCCCGCCAGCTGCTCGCCAGCGAGGACGACCTTGCCGTCGTGCTGCTCGACGTCGTCATGGAAAGCGAAGACGCCGGCCTGCAACTGGTGCGCCATATCCGCGACGAGCTGCGCCTGAATGCCGTGCGCATCGTGCTGCGCACCGGCCAGCCCGGCTATGCACCCGAGATCGAGACGGTGCAGGCCTATGACATCAACGACTACAAGACCAAGTCGGAGCTGACCCGCACGCGGCTGTACACGGTGCTGACCGCGGCCGTGCGCTCCTACCGCCAGATCTGCGCGCTGGAGGCCAACCGCCGCGGCCTCGAGATGATCGTCGACAGCAGCACCTCGCTGTCGCGCATGCGCGGCCTGTCGCGCTTCGCCGAAGGCGTCGTCACCCAGCTCTGCGCCTTGCTCGGCATCCTGCCCGAGGGCCTGGTCTGCGCCCAGGTGGGCGGCGAGACGGGCGACGAAGTCCGCATCGTCGCGGCCGCCGGCCAGTACAGCGGCCTCATCGACCGGCCGCTGGCCCAGGTCAAGATCGCCACCGTGCGCGACCGCCTGGAACGCTGCCTGGCCGAGGAGCGCAATCTCTACGACGACGGCACGGTCCTCTACTTCGGCATGGGCCAGGGCCGCGCGATGGCCGCGCTGGTGGATGTCGGCCGTGAGCTCGACGAGCTCGACCAGCAGCTGCTCAAGGCCTTCTGCTCCAACATCGCGGTCGGCTTCGAGAACGTCGTGCTGTACAGCCAGCTGCTGGACCAGGCCTACAACGACCCGCTGCTGCGCCTGCCCAACCGCAACCGCTTCGTCGAGCTGCTCGACAAGAACCTGAAGGACCCGTCGGGCGTCACCCTCGCGCTGATCGACATCGACGACTTCTCCGACATCAACGACGCCTTCGGTCACCACTTCGGTGACCAGGTGCTGCAGGCCGTCGTGCACCGCATGAGCGAGATGCTGGGCCTGAACACGGCCATGGCCCGCGTCGGCGCCGACACTTTCGGCGTCCTCGGCGAGCATGCCAAGGTCTGCCCCGACACCGTCAACAGCGTCTTTGCCGATCCCTTCGTCGTCGCCGGTGAACGCCTGCAGCTGTCGGCCACCACCGGCCTCGTGCGCCTGGGCGAATCCAAGGCCGTCGGTTCCGAGCTGCTGCTCGATGCCCAGATCGCGCTGAAGCGTGCCAAGCAGCAGCAGCGCGGCTCATCCCAATACTTCTCCGCCGCGATGGGCAGCGACGCACGCGAGCGCTTCAAGCTGCTCAAGGGCCTGCGCACCGGCTTCGAGGAAAGCCAGCTCTTCGTCGTCTACCAGCCCCAGGTCGACCTCGGCAACGGCCGTGTCATCGGCTGCGAGGCGCTGCTGCGCTGGCGCACGCTGGACGGCCGCTTCATCCCGCCCGACCAGTTCATCCCGCTGGCCGAGCAGAGMGGCCTCATCATCCCCATCGGCGAGTTCGTCATGCGCACCGCCTGCGGCCAGCTCAAGAAGATGCAGGCCCTGGGCCACGCCGACTTCCGCATGGCCGTCAACGTGTCCATGGCCCAGTTCCGCCACCCCGGCTTCATCGACATGCTGGGCCGGGCGCTGAAGGACTGTGGCGTGCATGGCGAGAACATCGAGCTCGAGATCACCGAATCCATGGCCATGGAAGACGCCGACCTCGTGCTGCGCGTGCTGGCCGACATCAAGCAGCTCGGCTTCAGCGTCGCCATCGACGACTTCGGCACCGGCTTCTCGTCACTCAGCCAGTTGCGCCAGTTGCAGGTCGATCGCCTCAAGATCGACCGCGCCTTCGTGCAGGAGGCGCAGGCCTCGTCCGCCGGCTCCACCATCGCACAGATGGTCATCAACCTGGGCCGCGGCCTGGGCCTGACCGTCATCGCCGAAGGCATCGAGACCGAGGAGCAGCGCCAGTACCTGATCGGCCTGGGCTGCCACGAAGGCCAGGGCTGGCTGTTCGCCAGGCCCATGCCGGCCGATCAACTTGAAACCTGGATGTCGTCGCGGGCCTGACCCTTCAGGTGTTCGGCAACACCACCACGTTGCCCAGCTGACGGCCGCCCTCGACCATCTCGTGGGCAGCGGCCGTGTCAGCCAGCCCGAAGCGCGCCGCGATCCTCACGTCCAACCCGCGCGCCAGCGCCGCGTGCACGCCCGCGATGCCGGCGGCAAGCCGTTGCGCGTTCAGCTCGTAGACGATGAAAAAGCGCAGCGCCAGGCCGTGCACGAGGTAGTCCCTCAGCGGCAGCACGGCCTGCCAGTCATCCGAGCCATAGACCGTGGCGCGGCCACCCGGCCGAATGGTGCGCGTGTAGCTGGCCGCGTTGGCTGACAGATTGACCTCGATGACGCGGTCCACGCCGCAGCTCCCGGTCAGCGCCGCGATGCGCGCGGCCACGTCCTCCTGTCGGTAGTCGATGACGGCGTCGGCTCCCGCCGCGAGGGACAGCGCCGCCTTGTCGGCCGAGCTGACGCTGGCGATGACGCGCTTGCCGGCCTGCGCCGCGAACTGCACCGCCAAGTGGCCGACGGCACCCGCGCCGCCCTGGATCAGCAGCGTCTCGCCTTCGACGGCATCCTCGCCATGCACCGCCTCCCAGGCTGTCAGCGCCGGGATGCCCAGGCAGGCGGCGGTCTCGAAGCTCACGCCGTCGGGTAGCGGCACGGCGAGGCCGGCCGGCAACGCCACGCACTCCGCGGCCGTGCCGAAAGGCCGCTTCCATTGCCCGTTGAACAGCCACACGCGCTCGCCCAGCCGTGCGGCCGGCACGCCCTTACCAACGGCTTCGATGACGCCGGCACCGTCGCTGTGCGGCGTCACCTCCGGGTGGCGCATCTGCGGCGCTCTGCGGCTTTTCACATCGGACGGGTTGACGCCCGAGGCGTGGATGCGCACGAGCACCTCGCCCGGGCCGGGCTCGGGCACGGGCACCGCCACCAGGCGCAGCACCTCGCGGGCGGGGCCGGCGCGGTCGTAGCGGATTGCGCGCATCGTCGGCAGGTCGGAACTCATTGGGTACTCCTCAATAGGGGCCGCCAGCCTCTCACGCGGCGGTGCCGCTGTGAAGTACGCACAATCTTCTGCCTCGGTATCACGGAGGACACCTTGGACGCCCCGCAAGACGAAGCCGCGCCGGCCTGGCGCGCCTGTACCGTGTCGACCACGCTGGAGGTCATCGGTGGCCGCTGGAAAGCCGTCATCCTCTTCCACCTGCTGAGCGGCATGCGCCGCTTCAACGAGCTGCAGCGCGAACTTGGCGCCGTCACGCAGCGCGTGCTGACCATGCAGTTGCGCGAGCTGGAGGCCGATGGCATCGTGGTGCGCACGGTCTACGCCGAAGTGCCGCCACGGGTCGAGTACCGCCTCACGCCCTTCGGCGAGAGCCTGAAGCCTGTGCTGTTGAGCCTGCGCGACTGGGGCGAGCGACACCGTGCCGAGGTGGCCGCATTGCGCGGTTGAAACCGGGATGAAACTCCGACGCACCTAAACTCCGCGCCGTCGATTGACGACAGCCAGGAGCGTTCATGAGTCTCGCCAAGATCCTCGTCGCCCAGGGCGGCGGTCCCACCGCCGTCATCAACCAGAGCCTCGTCGGCGTCGTGCTCGAGGCGCGTCGCCAGGCCGGCGTGGGCAAGGTCTACGGCGCCCGCCATGGCGTGCGCGGCATCGTCAACGAGGACTTCGTCGACCTGACGCAGGAGACCAGCCACAACCTCGAGCTGGTCGCCAACACGCCGGCCTCGGCGCTGGGCTCCACGCGCGACAAGCCCGATGCCGCCTACTGCCGCGAGATCTTCACGGTGCTGCAGGCCCATGGCATCACGCACTTCTTCTACATTGGCGGCAACGACTCGTCGGACACCGTGCGCATCGTGTCGGAAGAGGCGCAGGCGGCGGGCTACCCGCTGCGCTGCGTCCACATTCCCAAGACCATCGACAACGACCTCGTCGGCAACGACCACACGCCCGGCTATGCCTCCGCGGCGCGCTTCGTGGCCCAGGCCTTTGCAGGCGCCAACCTCGACAACGCGGCCCTGCCCGGCGTCTATGTCGGCGTCGTCATGGGCCGCCACGCCGGCTTCCTGACGGCCGCCGCGGCCCTGGGCAAGAAGTTCGAGGACGACGGCCCGCATCTCATCTACCTGCCCGAGCGCCACTTCGACAACGAGCAGTTCCTGCGCGACGTGAAGGCCACCTACGAGCGCTTCGGCCGCTGCGTCATCGCCGTCAGCGAGGGCATCCACGATGCCTCCGGCACGCCCATGCTGTCCAAGCTGGCGGGTGACCTCGAGCGCGACGCCCACGGCAATGTGCAGCTCAGCGGCACCGGCGCGCTGGCCGACCTGCTCTGCGAGGAGATCAAGGGCAAGCTGGGCATCAAGCGCGTGCGCGGCGACACCTTCGGCTATCTGCAGCGCAGCTTCCTGGGCTGCGTCAGCGACGTCGACCAGCGCGAAGCCCGCGAGGTCGGCGAGAAGGCCGTGCAGTACGCCTTCCACGGCGACCGCGACGGTTCGGTCGCCATCAAGCGCGTCGGCTACTACGCGGTGGACTACGAACTGTTGCCCCTCACCGCCGTCGCCGGCAAGACGCGCACGATGGAAGACGAGTTCATCAGCGCCAGTGGCACCGACGTGACCGATGCCTTCCGCCTCTACCTGCGCCCGCTGCTGGGTTCGGGCATGCCGGATGCGTTCAGGTTGAGGCCGAATCCGGTGCCCAAGGTGCTCAAGCGCGGTTGAGGCGGGCCAAGGCCCATGCTTCCGCGCGTTGCTGCAACTGATGCAGTGCCAGTGTTGACAGTATCCAAGCCAGTACGAGGTTGGGCACGGGTGGGTGCGGCTTGGCGGAGAACAGATAGGCCAGCGTGAGCAGGCTGGGCAGCAAGGCGAAGGACCAGCCCCAGCGATCGGCCAAAGCCAATGTGTTCGTGACGGGACGGCAGACGGCATCCAGCAGGAAGTTGCCACCCAACCTGTTCTCGAATCGTGCGGCACCGACCAGCACGTAGAGCACGGCGATGGCGATCACGGCGGCCCAGGGGTCTGCGGGCGATGCCCAGCGGAACAGCAACGCGCCCACCGGCACGAGCAAGCCGAGGCAGGCCGCGCTGAAGACCGGATGCAGAGGCCAGGCCAGCAAGGCGCCCATCCACAGCACGAGCCAGGGCGCCGCGTCCAGCAGCATCTGCAGCAATGCGGCGATGTGATCCGGAACCGGCATCGCCATGGCCGTGAGGTCCCACCCCTGGCCGAACGCTGCCAGCAGGGCTGCGGCGGCGACCACGCCGAGGCCGATGGCTGGCTGTCGCGGATGTCGGCGCCAACGCTGCAGCGGCAAGGTGAGTGCGGGCCTGTCGGGGCGCTGCAGTGCCACGCCGTGATGCATGAAGAGGCCGAAGATGTGGCTGACGGCAAGCCAGCCGGCGCCCCACAGGCACCACATCGTCATGCGCAGCGTCGCCAGGTCCCTGTCGTCGGAGGCCAGCAGGAAGAGCGCAAACACCAACCCGCCCAGCAGTCCGGCGCGCAACAGCCAGGCCGCCTGCAACTGCTTGTCGAGGGATCGACGCATCATCGGATCGATGCCGCACTGCCCCAGTGTGCGAGGGTCCATGCCGGACAGCATTCGCATCAGCACGGGCCGCAGCAGCGTGGCGATCCACAAGCCCCTGCCCCGCTGGCCGCGCAACTTGTCGAGTTGCCGCAGTGGCTTGACCCTCTCCCTCAATTCCTCGCTGGGCATGGCGGGGCGCGTCAGCCGCGTGTGCAGGGTCTGCTGCACGGCTGCGGCGAGCTGGGCGCCGATCTGGCGCTCGACACGAAAATCGCCCTGCCAATCGAAGTAGTGATTCAGCGCGAACACGAAGTCGTCCGGCAGGTTGTCGTGCTGGATGACCCAATGCGCGAAGTGCGCCGACCACTCGGCATGGCTTGCCAGGGGTTGGGCCTCCAGCAAGGCGTGCACAGCCGGCCACGCGGCTTTCAGGGACGGCGACCCTTGCTGCTGCCACAGCGCATGCAGGCTCTGGACGACGTCGTGAGGTGACTCAGGTTCGGGAGGCGCTGCGTCTTGGGCCGCCGTCGTGCGCGAGACGGACACAGGGGCGACGGCCGATTCCGGTTCTGGATCCACCGGGTCGGGGGCCGGGAACTCCTGTGACTTCGCCCACTGCTGTGTCCGCTCGTACGCGCTGCGCAGCGCCTGGTAGGCCTGGGCGTCGTCATCCGGCCGTGTCACGCGCAGCTTCCGCGCATAGGCTTTCTTGATCGCCCCCAGCGCTGTCGTCGGCTCAATGCCCAGCAGGGCCCAGTCCTGGTCCCACATGGCTCAGCCCTGGCTCGCGCTGCGCGACAGCCAGCGCAGGACGGCTTCGTCGATGGCCGCCTGGGCCTTGACGAGCAGGAAGCTGGCGAAGCTCCAGCAGCCCCAGATGATCAGCGCGTGCCGCGGGCCATCCAGCGCAAAGCTGCTGAGAGCGACCGCCAGCGGGACCCAGCAGGCAAGCGAAGAGCCCCAGTGGTCGCTCACGGATAGGGCGTTGCCGATCGGACGGCCCACGGTCGCCACGGGGCCGACGATTGCGCTGGGCAAGCGCTCTTCGAAGGCCAGGCTGCTGACGCACGTCCACAAGCAGGCCAGCCCCGCCCAGGTGGCTGGCGCCAGCAACTGGCCGAACATGGCGTGGAAGACGAAGAGGGCGGCGATGAGCGAGGCGGCCAGCGCGCGGCTGCGGTCGGCGGTCAACGCCCACTGGCCCATGAGCAGGCCGGCCGCGGTGCACAGAAAGCCCCACGCGTCGCCGATGGGTGTTGGCCATTTGCCCGCGAACACGCCGAACAGCGCACCCGCTACGAACAGCCCCAGGCCGATCCAGGTGCGGTGGGCCGGCGCAAGAGTGGGCGGTGGCGCGTCCCCGCCAGCGCGGTCCAGCACCTTCAGGCCATCCCGCAGGCAGGCGCCCAGAATGGACGACACGCCCCGCCAGGCCATCACGCTCAGCGCGACGGCCACGGCTGCCATGCTGGCCGACTGCAGGTCTGAAGTGGCCACGAACAGCGCGGCGGTGATGAGCAGCAGCAGCGGCGCCCAGCGCAGAAGCAGACCGGTCAGCAGCAGGAAGTCCAGGCTCTTCTGGGACGTGGGCTGCAGACCGAGGCGCGTCAGCAGGTGCTCGCCCAGGCCGGCCTTGATGCGCGCGAGCGTCTGCGCGCTGGCGGCGCCGGCGAGCCATGCCTTCCAGCGGGTGCGGGGGTGGGCATTCAGTGTGTCGAGGCTGAACAGCGGCGCCGCCTGGCTGAGCAGCTCCGGGTCGTTCAGCAGGCGTGGCCTCACGTCATCCAGCAGCGCATGCAAGGCCTGCGCGAGTTCGGGACCGAGCTGCTGCTCACTGCGGTAGTCGTCGCGCCAGCCGAAATAGGTTTCCAAGTGCGCCAGCATTGCACCCGGCATGGCCGGGTGCCGCAGCGTCCAGTCCGCAAAAGCCTGCGACGCCGAGGCCGCGGCACTGAGCGGCAACGCCTCGAGTTGCTCGCGCAGATACGGCCAGTGGGCCACGAAGGCCTCGTGCCCGTGCTCGTTCCAGACGGTCTCGGCCTGCTCCACCAGCGTGACGGGGTCGGCACGGGGCGCGGTCAGCGCCAGGTCCTCGGACGGGGCTGGGGCGGGCGTTTCCAGGCGTTCCGTCGGGACTTCCGTGGGGGCTTCGGGAGCCGGCGCTTCTTCGCTGCTCCATTTCGCCCACTGCTGTACGCGCTCGTACGCCGAGCGCAAGGCCTGATAGGCCTCGGCATCGTCATCCGGCCGCGTGACGCGCAGCTTCAGCGCATAGGCCTTCTTGATCGCCGCGAGGTCTGTCGTCGGCTCCAGCTCCAGCAGGGCCCAGTCTTGCTCCTGCATCGCGTCAGAACCTGAAGGACGTGTCGATGCTGTCCAGCGCTTCCTTGAACTGCTGGCGCGCCGCACGGATGGCGCGCTGGTCCTGCGTCTGCAGCACCAGCTCGAACTGGGCCAGCCAGTCCTGCAGCATCACGCGGTCATTGCCCAGGCGATCCTCGAACAGGCGCTTGGCGCGTTCGATCTGGTAGCGGTTGTCCTGCTCGTCGCGCGGGTGGCGCTTCAGGGCCTGCAGGCGTTCGCGGGTCGCGGCGATCTCGGCGGGGCTCAGGCGGGCGCCCTGGCTTTCGATGACGAGTTCGTGGCGCTGGCCGCCGGGGAAATCGTGGGCCTCGACCTCGAGCAGGCCGTTGGCGTCATAGGTGAAGCGCACGTCCACGCCGCCTGCGCCGGCGGGTGCGGGCGCGATGGGGATCTCGAGCTTGCCCAGGGACAGGTTCTCGGACCCGACCGGCGACTCGCCCTGGCGCACGTCGACGAGGATCACCTGCTGCTGGTCGGCGAGGGTGCGGTATTGCTCGACGCGTGAGACCGGCACCGGCGTGTTGCGTTCGATGATGGGCGAGAAGCGGTCGTTGACCATGCGGCCGCCTATGGCGGTGGCCGCGATGATGCCCAGCGAGTAGGGCATCACATCGGTCAGCACGATGTCGTCCAGCGCCGCGTCACGCGCCTTCAGGCCGGCCTGCACGCCGGCGCCCATCGCAATGGCGAGGTCGGGGTCGAGGTTGCGCAGCGGCAGGCGCTGGAACAGGCGCGCGACGAGCTGGCGCACCATGGGCATGCGCGCCGCGCCGCCGACGAGGATGACCTCGGCCAGGCCGCCCGGGTCGAGTTGGGCATCGGCCAGCGCGCGTTCGATGGGGCGGCGCAGGCGCTGCAGCAGCTCCTGCGACGCGGCCTCGAAATCGGTGCGGCTCAAGGTGGCGCTCAGAGGGCGGTCGCGCCAGACGGTGCTGACCTCGGCGCTGTCCCGCTCGCCGAGGTCGCGCTTGGCCTGCTCGGCCAGGCGCCACCAGGTCTCGCTCTCGAACCAGGCCTGGCGCTCCTCGGTGCTCAGCGCGGCGCAGTGTCTGGCGAACAGCTGGGCGATGACGCGGCTGAAGTCTTCCCCGCCCAGGCGCGTGTCGCCGGCGCTGGCGCGCACTTCGACGACCCCTTCGAAATACTCCAGCACCGACACGTCGAAGGTGCCGCCGCCGAGGTCGAAGATCAGGAAGCTGCTGTGCTCGGGGCGTTCCTGCAGGCCATAGGCCAGGCCGGCGGCCGTGGGCTCGTTGAGCAGACGTTCGACCTTGAGCCCGGCGATCTCGCCCGCTGTGCGCGTGGCGCGGCGCTGGGCTTCGTTGAAATAGGCCGGCACGGTGATGACGGCCTCGGTGACCGGCTCGCCCAGGAAGGCTTCGGCATCGGCCTTCAGCGACTGCAGCACCAGCGCCGACAGCTCCTCGGCACGCAGTGATTTCTCGTGCCGGCCGGTGCGCAGCGTGATGCGCTTGTCACTGCCCATCCAGCGCTTGAAGGCGAGGGCAGTGGACTGGGCATGCAGGCCGGCGCGTTCGCGAGCGGCCAGGCCGACGAGGGTGTGGCCCTGCTCGTCCAGGCTGACGGCCGATGGCGTCAGATAGTCCCCGTGGGCATTGGGGATCAGCACCGGCGCGCCGTCGCGAAAAATGGCGGCCGCGCTGTGCGTGGTGCCCAGGTCGATGCCCAGGATCATTTTGTAAGCCTCCCGTGAATACGGGCGGCAGCTTAGCGGCTTATGGCCTGGCTCAGGGCTTGGGCTTGATCAGCTTGGTATGCCAGTCGTTGACCGCCATCAGCGCCGCCGAACCGAAGTGGCGGTGCACATCGGCCACCATCTCGCCATTGATGATGACGGGATCGGTGTCGACGGCCTTGCGGGCGACGTCGGGGTCCTTGGTGGCGAAGATGAACAAGCCGCGCAGCTCGTTCTGGCCATCCAGCGGGCCCGCATAGACGAGCAAGCCTTCCTTGGCCAGGCGCTGCATATTGGCGAAATGGCCCTTGAACATCGCGTCGCGCTCGGGGCCGTCGGGCATGCGCTTGGGGCCGGTCTTCAGCAGCACGAGGACATAGGGGCGCAGGCCCTGGTCGTTGGCGCCCCAGGCCTGGGCCTTGGCGGCGTCATAGGCGGGCGCGGCCTCCTGGGCGTGTGCGCTGAAGGCACAGAGCAGGGCGAGGGTGCAGGCGGCGATTCGTTTCATGGTGTGGCGACACGGCAGTCGGAATGCGAGGATTGAACCGCACCCAAGCTCCTGCGAGACCGCGATGAAACCCACCCCACCCGGCTGGCCGCGCCTGTCCTCGGCCATCTACTGCGAGAACGCGCGCGAAGCCATCGCCTGGTACCAGAAGGCCTTCGGCTTCGAGGTCGTCATCGTCGTGGACGACCCCGACGGCAGCGTCATGCACAGCGAGCTGCGCTACGGCGAGGCCATCCTGATGGTGGCGGAGGGCAGTGCCGAGCGCGAGGTGCGCTTCGGTGCGCCGCTGCGTTCGCCCAAGGCCGCTGGCGGCGCCAACACCCAGAGCCTGTTCCTCTATGTGGACGATGCGGATGCCCACTGCGCGCAGGCCCAGGCCGCCGGCGCCCGCGTGACCTATGAGCTGACCAACAACGACTACGGCCCTGAATACTGGACCGACCGCAGCTATGGCTGTATCGACCCCGACGGCCATCTGTGGTGGTTCAGCCAGCGCCTGCGCAACCCCGGGGCCTGACCCCTGCCGAAAGGCACTTGCCAGCCGACGATTGAATCTTCTACATTTGTAGTACGACAACTGTAGAAGAATGTCATGGACGAGGAAATCGGCGCGGGCGAGGTCTCGCTGAGTGATCTGCAACTGAGCCTCATGCGCGTGCTCTGGGCACGCGGCGAGGCCAGCACGGCGGAGGTGGCCGAGGCTCTGCGTGGCGAGCGCGACCTGGCGCACACGACGGTGGCGACCTTGCTGACCCGGCTCGAGAAGCGCGGCCTGCTGAGCAGCCGCCGTGAGGGCCGGGCGCTGCTCTACCAAGCGCTGGTGACCCAGGCTGATGTGCAGCGCTCCATGGTCGGCAGCCTGGTCGACAGCCTGTTCGCCGGCCGTGCCAGCGCCCTCGTCAGCCATCTGCTGGACGCCCGCGGCGTCGATGCCAAGGAGCTGGCCGAACTGCAGGCACTGCTGAAACAACGCAAGGGAGATGCGCGATGACCGATGTGCTGCTGACCTGGCTGTGCAGCTATCTGCTGCACAGCAGCCTGTTGATCGGCGCCTTGTGGGCCGCCGAGCGCGCGCAGCTGTTGGCCCGCCTGGCCACGTCCACGCAGGAGACGCTGTGGCGCCTGGCCCTGCTGGGTGGCCTGGTCAGCGCCAGCCTGCCGCTGCTGCCTGCGCTGCCGCAAGCCGCGCCGGCCGATGTCGCGCCAGCCACTTTCGTTGCGCATGAGCCCGCGCGTGATCGCGTGCAGACGCCGGCCGATGTCCAGTCGGTCGTCGTCGAAGCGCCGCTGGCGGCACGGCCCAGCGCCCAGCTCGGCGCCTTGCCGATCGCGACCCCGCTGGCGCCCAAGGCCCATGACGTCGCCGTCGGCTTCGTGGCGCTGTGGCTGGCCGGCGCCGTGCTGATGCTGTTGGGCCTCGCCCTGCAATGGGCCTGGCTGCGCCGCGCCGTGCGGCGCCTGCCCGCACTGGCCGATGTGCGTTGGCGTGCGCTGGCGGGCCGCCTCGCGGCCGACCTCGGCCTGCCCCTGCCGGCACTGCGCCATGCCCGCCCGGGCTGGGCCAGCCCCTTGCTGGCGCCAGGGCGCGTGCTCTGCCTGCCCGCTTGGTGTCTGGACCTGCCCGACGACGAAGCCCGCGCCGTGCTTGGCCACGAATTGGCCCATCTGCGCCGTGGCGACCCGGCCTGGCGCCTGCTGGCCGCCGTCATGAAGGCCTTGCTGTGGCCGCAGGCGCTGAACCGCGTCGCGCTGCAGCGCCTGGATCTGCTGGCCGAGCTGGCCTGCGACGCCGCCGCCGCGGCGCCCTCGGGCCAGCGCCTGGCGCTGGCGCAAAGCCTGCTGCGCTGCGCCGAGGCGCTGAAGGCCCAGGGCGGCCGGCACGGCCCGGCCCTGGCCTGTGGCGCCGCCAGTGCGGGCTCGCCATTGTTCGCCCGCGTGCGCCGCCTGCTGAAGGGCGATGACGAGACGCCTCGCGAGCGCCGCGGCCTGCGTTGGGGCCTGGTGGCCGTGATCCTGGCCGCCCTCGTCGCGATGCCGGCCGTCGTCGTCAGCCACACCGACGGGCGCAGTCTGCTGGACCGCTTCGACCTCGGTGGCCTGGGCGACAGCATGGCCTTCTCGGTACGCGGCACGCGCATCTACAGCCGCTATCCGGGCGGCAGCTTTGCGGTGACCTTGGATGGCAAGGCGGCCTTCAACGACGCCGAGGACGAGGTGCAGACGCTGACCGGCACGCTGACCGTCAAGGAGCGCGAGGGTGGGCTGACGCGCGAGATGGTGCTCAAGTCCATGGGCGAGGGCCGCATCGAGCGTGAGTACCGCGTCGGCGGCCACAGCCTGCCCATGGACGAGGCCGGCCGCCAGTGGTGGGCCAAGGCCGTGCAGCGCATGGCCGAGAGCCTGACCGACCCCCAGGTGAGGGCCCGCAAGCTGTTCGCCAAGGGCGGCATCGACGCCGTGATCGCCGACGTCGAGCGCGCCCAGGAGGACTTCCAGCGCCGTCGCCGCATCGAGGCCGCGCTCGGGCTCGGCGCGCCGATGCCCGCGGCGACCCTGGACCGTCTCATCGCCGCATCCGCGGGCCTGCAGGGCGCCTTCGAGCGTCGCGAGGCCCTCAGCGCCATCGCCCGCCAGCCGCTGGCCGAGCCGCAGCAACTGAGCTGGCTGGCCGCCGCGGCCGGCATCGACGGCGACTTCGAGCGCCGCGAGGCGCTGGGCGCGCTGGCCCCCAGGCTGCTCGACAGCCCTGCCGTGCTGGCCGCCTGGACCGCGGCGCTGGACCGTATCGGTGGCGACTTCGAATTGCGCTCGGCCATCGACAAGCAGGTGTCCGTCACGCCCCAGCCCGCCGTACTCGCCGCTGCCGTGCAGGCCGCGACGCGCATCCAGGGCGACTTCGAGAAGCGCGAGGCCCTGGGCGCCGTCGCACAACGCATGCAGGGCGATGAGACCGAACTGGTCGATGCCTATGCCCGCGCCGCCGGCGGCATCTCAGGTGGCTTCGAACGGCGCGAGGCCCTGAACCGCCTGCTGGACCGGCCCAAGCTGGGCCCCGCGGGCCTGGAGCGCGTTCTCACCAGCGCCGAGAGCATGGAGGGCGGCTTCGAGCGCCTGCAGGTGCTGCTGCGCGTGGCGGAGAAGCTCGGCCAGGCCAAACCGGTCGACGCCAGCCTCGTCGAGCGCCTGCGCCGCGCCGGCCGCGGCTTGGGTGATCATGAGCGGGGGCAGATCGAGAATGCCTTGGACAAGCTCGGCTAGCCGGAAGTCACTTCCGCGCAGCCCTGCTTGCTGCGATGCTGCGCGCCGTTCGCCATCCCGGACGGAGCCCATCTTGCAAAGACGCATCTTCATGAGCAGCGCGGCCCTGGCCGCGGCTGCCACGGCGGCGAGTGCCGCCGAACCTGAGGCCGCCGCCATCGAGGCCTGCGCGCGCGACTACATCGAGGGCTGGTATGCCGGCGACGCGGCACGCATGGAGCGCTCACTGCATCCTGAGCTGGCCAAGCGCATCGTCAAGCGCCTGCCCGACGGCCGCGGCGAGCTGCAGAACATGGGCGCGATGACGCTGGTGCAGTACACGCGCAGCCACAAGCCCGAAACCGGCAAGCGCGCCGACGTGAAGATCCTCGACGTCTTCGGCCGCACCGCCAGCGTGCGCGTCGATGCCGAGGCCTGGATCGACTACATGCACATGGCCCAGGTTGAGGGCCGCTGGCGCATCGTCAATGTCTTGTGGGAGCTGAGGGCTTAGTCAGGCACGGCCTGGATCAACTTCTCCAGGCCGACACGTACTTTCAACCCTGCTAGCGGCACCACGGCCGCGATGCCGAACTCCGGTTTGGCCGTGTCGCGTTTGGCCGGTTCGATGCGCAGATTGCCCTGGCGGTCCGTCAGCACGGCCACGAGAGGCGTGCTGGCGCTTTCGCCGCGCTTCATCACCATGCCCACTTCGCCGGACTTCAAGCGCACCGTGCAGCCCGGCGGGTAGAGGCCGAACTCCTTGATGAGGGCGGCGGTCAGCGGATCGCCCTTGGCGCATTGGTATTGCAGCCGCGCCGCGGCATCGGCCAGCAGGGGCGGGCGTTTCAGGCGCGGGCTGAGCTTGGCGGTGAAGCAGTCGGCGCTGTGCACCAGCTGCGCCACCGCGTTGACCTGGGCCGGACGATGCGGATAGCCCGTGCCGTCGTGCTCTTCATGGTGCTGGCGCACCGCCTCCAGCCAGTCGGTGTCCGTCACGCCGGCCATCTCCAGCATGGCCGCGCTGCGCTCGGGGTGGGACTCGATCTCGGCGCGCTGCAGCGGCGTGACCGGCGACACCTGGGTCACCAGCTTGTTCTGCAGCTCCGCCATGGCGATGTTCATCGTCAGCGCGGTGCGCAGCACGCATTGCTTCTGCGCTGTCGACCAGCCCAGCCGGCTCGCCGCCAGGCAGGCGGCGGTGGCCGTGTGCACGGCATGCCGGCTGGCATAGGCGGTCGGGCCGCCTTCGACGGCCTCGGCCCGCACCGCCTGCAGGATGGCCAGGTCGGGGTCGCGCTCGATGAGGGCCATCAAGGGACGGGAGGCCTGGTCGAGTGACTGCGTGAAGTCGCTCGTCGGGCTGGCGCGCAGCAGCCGCCCGACCTCGCCCATGCTTTCGTCCCAATACGCCGGCAGCTGGTCGCGCCGCGCGTTGGCGATCCGGCGCGCCGTATCGTCGAATTCGCGCACGTCCACCGTCGCTTCGCGTTCGATCAGCTTCTCGAGCTGATCGACGCTCTCGAATTGATGGCCGCGTGCCAGCAGCAGGCGCCCGCTGCCGTCGAAGATGCCGAACGGCGTGGGCTTGCCCGCATGAAAGCGGGTCTTGTGCAGACTCAGAGGCTGAAAGTTCATGGCCTACCGTGAGTGGCCCGCATCGTCTCCAATGCGCCCCGGCCAACCCAACGTCCTTGTATTTATGACGGGGGCGATTACAGCCGGGGTCGGTCGCCGGTGGGTAAGTTTTCCGTAAGGCGGACCGTGACAACCGACACGGGAGCGCCGGTGTAAACGAACGTCACGGGCCGCCAGGCCCGTTGCCATCGGGGTGAAAGCCTGTTTCAGTTTTACCCGGCGCGCTTGGCGAGCACCGCCCGCGCCACGCGCGACACCGGCGGGCGGCCCAGCACGTTCGAGATGAAGGCGCCTGCATCGACGAGCCGGTCGAGGTCGATGCCGGTTTCAATGCCGAGGCCGTTCAGCATGAAGACGACGTCCTCCGTCGCGACATTGCCCGTCGCCCCCTTGGCATAGGGGCAGCCGCCCAGGCCGGCCACGCTGGCGTGGAAGCTGTACAGGCCCAGCTCCATGCTGGCGTAGATATTGGTCAGCGCCTGGCCGTAGGTGTCGTGGAAATGGCCCGACACCTCGGCCAGCGGGAAGTGCTTCAACGCCCTCTCCATCGCCGCCTGCACCTTGCGCGGCGTGCCGACGCCGATGGTGTCGGCGATGTCGATGGCGTCCACGCCCAGCTCGCGCAGCGGCTTCACGACGGCCTCGACCTGGTCGGCGGTGATCTCGCCCTCATAAGGGCAGCCGAGCGAGCAGGACAGCGCCGCGCGCACCTTGATGCCGGCTGCATGCGCGCCTTCAATCACTGGCGCGAAGCGCTCCAGGCTCTCGGCGATGGAGCAATTGATGTTCTTCTGCGTGAAGGCCTCGCTGGCCGCCGTGAAGACGAGGATCTCGTCGGGCTGGGTCGCCAGCGCCGGCTCCAGGCCCTTGAGGTTGGGCACCAGCACCGAATAGCGCACCCCGGCGCGGCGGGCTATGGCCGCCATCACGGCCGTGTTGTCACCCATCTGCGGCACCCACTTCGGGCTGACGAAGCTGGTGACCTCGATCTCCTTGAGCCCGGCGTCCTGCAGCATCGAGACCAGCTTGGCCTTGTGCTCGGTGGAGACGTTCTCCTTCTCGTTCTGCAGCCCGTCGCGCGGGCCGACGTCGAGGATCTTGACGTGCGAGGGCAGGGCCATGGTCTTCAAGCCTCCAGCTTCAGCAGCTCGGCGCCATCACCCACTTGGTCGCCCACGGCGAACAGCAGCTCCGCCACCTTGCCGTCGCGCGGTGACGAGATGGTGTGCTCCATCTTCATCGCCTCCATGACGGCCAGGGGCTGGCCCTTGGTGACGGTGTCGCCGGCCTTGGCGAGGAAGGCCACCAGCTTGCCGGGCATGGGCGCGGTCAGTCGGCCGCCTTCGCTGGGCGAGTCGCCGGCGTGGGCGATAACGTCCACTTCGGTCAGCACGGCTGAGCCATTCGCCGCGAACACGGCGACGCGCTCACCCTGGGCATAGGTCTTCACAGCGACACGCTCCGTGCCGAGGAAGAGTTCATGCGTCTCGGCGTCGGCCGACTGCACGGCGAACTCGATGGCTTCGCCCTCCACCGTCAGCGTCATGCCGCCGCGATGATGGCGCGACAGCAGCACCTCGTGATGGCTGCCGCCGGTCTCGAGGTCGAAGCGGCGCGTGGCCGAGCCGAACATGCGCCAGCCGTCGCGGGCGCTCCAGGGGTCGCGGCCCTGGGTCGCGCCTTCGACCGCCAGCGTGTGGGCGACGACGGCAGCCGCGCTGACGCGCAGCGCCAGGCCGGGCTGGTCGAACAGCACCGCCTTCTCGCGTTCGATCAGGCCGGTGTCCAGGTCGGCGTTCGAGAACGACGCGGTGGCGGCGCAGCGGCGCAGGAAGGCGACATTGGTCTGCAGGCCGACGATATGGGTGTCGCGCAGCGCCAGGTCCAGGCGGGCCAACGCCTGGGCGCGGTCCTCGCCCCAGACGATGAGCTTGGCGATCATCGAGTCGTAGTAGGGGCTGATGGCATCGCCCTCGCGCACGCCGGCGTCGATGCGGACATTGCCGCGCTGGAAGGCCACATGGGCCGGCCAGCGGGCCACGTCCAGCGAGCCGGTGGCGGGCAGGAAGCCGCCGTCGGGGTTCTCGGCGCAGATGCGGGCCTCGATGGCATGGCCATGCATGCGCAGCTCCGATTGCTTGAGCGGCAGCGGCTCGCCCGAGGCCACGCGCAATTGCCACTCCACCAGGTCCTGGCCCGTGATGGCCTCGGTGACCGGGTGTTCGACCTGCAGCCGCGTGTTCATCTCCATGAAATAGAAGCGGCCATCCTGCTCGGCGATGAACTCGACCGTGCCGGCACCGACATAGCCGACCGCCTTGGCGGCCGCGACGGCGGCCTCGCCCATCTGGGCGCGGCGCTCGGGCGTCATGCCGGGGGCCGGGGCTTCTTCCAGCACCTTCTGGTGGCGGCGCTGCACGGAGCAGTCGCGCTCGAACAGGTAGACGCAGTCGCCCTGCGAATCACCGAAGACCTGGATCTCGATGTGGCGGGGCTTCTGCACATAGCGCTCGATCAGCACCGCGTCGTCGCCGAAGCTGTTGATGGCCTCGCGCTTGCAGGAAGCGAGGGACGCGTCGAATTCGTCCGCGTTGTAGACGGCACGCATGCCCTTGCCGCCGCCGCCGGCGCTGGCCTTGATCAGCACCGGGTAGCCGATGCGGTCGGCTTCACGCTTGAGCAGGGCGGGGTCCTGGTCGGCGCCGTGATAGCCCGGCACCAGCGGCACATTCGCCGCTTCCATCAGGCGCTTGGATTCGGCCTTCAGGCCCATCGCGAGGATGGCGCTCGGCGGCGGACCGATGAAGACCAGGCCAGCGTCGGCGCAGGCTTGCGCGAACGCTTCGTTCTCACTCAAGAAGCCATAGCCGGGATGGACGGCCTGCGCGCCGGTGGCCTTGGCGGCCTCGAGGATGCGCTGCCACTGCAGATAGGAGTCGCGCGGCGCCGGACCGCCGATGTGAACGGCTTCGTCGCAGGCGCTGACGTGCTGCGCGTCGCGATCGGCGTCGGAGTAGACGGCAACGGTCTGGATACCGAGGCGGCGTGCGGTGGCCGCAACGCGGCAGGCGATTTCACCTCGGTTGGCGATCAGGATCTTCTTGAACATTTCTTCTTGTCTCCGGTCTCGTGAACCTTCTACACGGTGTTCAGGCGGTGCCAGGGTCGCTGGCGGTGATGAGGCGGGCAGGGTCTCAGCCAGGCTGGCCTTGCTGCATGCGCTTGCGCCGCGCCTCGTAGTCGTCATAGACCGGCGCGTTGCGCTTTTCGCAGGCGCGGCGGTCCTGGGCGTTGCTGCCGTTGCTGGCGCACTGGGTCTGCGCGATGTCCTGCACCTGGTCGTAGACGAAGGCGCAGCCGGACAGGGCCAGCGTGGCGATGAGCAGCAGAACGGTCTTCATGTCAGTGCGTGCAGACCTGCACCTTGGCGGCAGCGTCGGACGGCGTCAGCTCGGCCTCGGTCGAGCAGCGCATGCCCAGGCGCGCCAGCAGCTCGCGGTCCTTCTCGGCCTGCGGGTTGCTCGTCGTCAGCAGCTTGTCGCCATAGAACATCGAGTTGGCACCGGCGAGGAAACAGAGAGCCTGCATCGTCTCCGGCATCTCCTCGCGGCCGGCGGACAGGCGCACCATGGCGCGCGGCATGGTGATGCGGGCGACGGCGATGGTGCGGATGAATTCCAGCGGGTCCAGCGGCGCGGTGCCGGCCAGCGGCGTGCCTTCGACCTGCACGAGGTTGTTGATGGGCACGCTCTCGGGGTAGGGGTCGAGGTTGGCGAGCTGGGCGATCAGGCCGGCGCGCTGGCGGCGCGTCTCGCCCATGCCGACGATGCCGCCCGAGCAGACCTTGAGCCCCTGCTGGCGAACGCGCTCCAGCGTGTCCAGGCGGTCCTGGTAGGTGCGCGTCGTGATGATTTGGCCGTAGAACTCGGGCGCGGTGTCGAGGTTGTGGTTGTAGTAGTCGAGGCCGGCAGTTTTCAGCTGTTCGGCCTGGCCGTCTTCCAGCATGCCGGCCGTCAGGCAGGTCTCCAGGCCCAGGGCCTTGACCTCGGCAATCATCTCGCCGATGGCCTCCAGGTGGCGCGGCTTCGGCGAGCGCCAGGCAGCGCCCATGCAGAAGCGCGTCGCGCCGTTCTGCTTGGCGGCGCGGGCGGCTTCCATGACCTCCTGAAGCGGGATCAGCTTCTCGGCCTTGAGCCCGGTGTCGAAATGGGCCGACTGCGGGCAGTAGGCGCAGTCTTCCTCGCAGCCGCCGGTCTTGATGGACAGCAGCGTGGACAGCTGCACGGCATTCGCATCGAAATGCTCGCGGTGCACCTGCTGGGCGCGGAACAGCAGGTCGTTGAAGGGCAGCTCGAACAGCGCGGCGATCTCGGCCACGGTCCAGGGCTTGGCCTGGCGGCGGTCAGCGTCGGTGGTCGGGGTGAGGGTCTGGATCTGGTTCATGCGGAGATCAGTGCAGAGATGTCGAGACTGGCAGGGGCTGCCAGCGGGTCGGAAAGTCGGGGCAGATGGCCAAGGCAGGGCGCCTTCAGGCCGGCTTGCAGGGCCGCCAGATTGTCGGCGACATGGGGTTGCTGCGGGTCTACCGTGTTGGCGACCCAGGCGGCCAGCGTCAGGCCGCGGGCGCGGATGGCTTCAGCCGTCAGCAGCGCATGGTTGATGCAACCCAGGCGCAGGCCGACGACGAGGATGACGGGCAGGCCCAGGTCGACGGCGAGGTCGGCGGTGTCCCAGCTGTCGGTCAGCGGCACGCGAAAGCCGCCGACGCCTTCAACGAGGGCGATGTCGGCTTTCCCCGCGGTTGTGCGGATGGCCGTCAACAAGGCGTCGCGGTCGATCACGCCGCCCTCGAGCCTGGCGGCGATGTGCGGCGCGCAGGGTTCGCGGAACTGCAGCGGACCGACTTCGGTGTCGCTCAGGCCCAGGTTCTGCGCCGCGAGCAGCGTGGCGACGTCCTCGTTGACCCAGCGGCCGTCGACGAGTTCCTGGCCAGCCGCCAGCGACTTGATGGGCGCGACGCGCAGGCCACGCGCCGACAGCGCGCGGGTCAGCGCGGCGGTGACGAAGGTCTTGCCGATCTCGGTGTCGGTGCCGGTGATGAAGTAGGCGCGGCTCATGTCAGCGGGATGGGGAACTTATTGGGCCCTGGCGGCCACACAAGCGCAGGTGGCCGTGGCGGTTGTGCCGTCGGCCGAACCAGCGGCTGCAATCAGCAACAGGAGTCAGCATGGGCATTTTCGACAAGGGCGCGACGCTCGTTTCCGTCTGGCAGAAGATCAAGGTGGACGCCGAGAAGGCCCGTGGTGGCAAGAAGCCCGGCGGCAAGATGGGCTTCGAGCCCCTCATCAAAAGCCTTGAAGCCGCGATGAAGAGCAAGACGCCCGAACTGGGCAAGATCAAGGCCGGCATCGCGGCGCTGCGCATCGACCTCAACAAGTACAAGGCCACGCTGGACCCGGTCGCAGAGAAAGGCTTCATCGCCGGCATCACGGCCTTCGTGAAACTCGTCACCGACCTGGAACAGGGTGCCGAGGGCGCGATCAAGCTGGGCGCCGGTGACCCGGCGATGGTGGCCAAGCTGACCGATTTCGCGCGCATCAACGCGATCATGAAGGGCTTCACCGACGAACTCGACGTCGCCCTGAAGGAATTGGCCAAGCTGACCAAGGGCGACATCAAGGTCGGCAAGGACGACCTCAAGCCCATCCAGGCTGCGTACATGAAGGCCAAGCGGGCCATGGATGGCGCGATCAAGACTCAACCTGCATACGAGAAGGCCTTCGCCAAGCTTTCGTCCATGTGAGCGTCCTGCCGTGCGTCGCCAGTGAGGGCGGCGCGCTCCAGCGCTTGCAGCAGCGCGTCCACGTCGACTGCGCTGTGCGTCGCGCACAGCGTGATGCGCAGGCGCGCCGTGCCCGCCGCGACCGTGGGCGGGCGGATGCCGGGCACACGCAGGCCGGCGGCCTCCAGCTCCGCAGCCAGCGCCATGACCTCGGCATTGCCGCCGACGATGAGGGGCTGGATGGGCGTTGCCGCGTCAGTGAGTGACCAGCCCAGGCGCGGATGGCGGGCTATCAGCGCGATCAGGCCTGTTCGCAGCTGGGCTTGCAGCGCGACGAGGTTGGCGCGGCGCGTGGCGCCGAGCGGGCCTTCGATCAGCTCGAAGCTGGTCAGCAGCGCGTGCTCGATGGCCGGCGGCGAGGCGGTCGAGAAGATGAAGTTGCGCGCGGCCTGCAGCAGGTAGTCGACGATGGTGGCGTGGGCCGCCACAAAGGCGCCCGCGAGGCCGGCGGCCTTGCCCAGCGTGCCGACCAGGATGAGGCGCTCGCTGTGCAGGCCGAAGTGCTCGAGCGAGCCGCGGCCCTTGTCGCCCAGCACGCCGAAGCCGTGGGCGTCGTCGACGATGAGCCAGGCGTCGAATTCGTTCGCGAGAGCGAGCAGCTCGGGCAGCGGCGCCAGGTCGCCGTCCATGCTGAAGACGGCGTCGGTGACGATGAGCCTCACCTGGGCCGTGCTGGCCGCCAGCAAGGCGCGCAGGCCGGCCACGTCGGCATGGCCATAGCGCGTCACCTTGGCCTTGGCCAGGCGGGCCGCGTCGATCAGCGAGGCGTGGTTGAGCTGCTCCGAGAAGATCTCGGTGTGCTCATCGCCCAGGGCGGTGACGACGGCGAGATTCGCCATATAGCCGGTGCAGAAACCGATGGCGCGGGCCTGCGGGATGTGCGGCGCGTACCAACGCGCCAGCGTCTCGCTGACGGCCTCGTGTGCGGCGCTGTGGCCGCTGACGAGGGGCGAGGCGCCGGAGCCGCCGCCCCACAGGCGGGCGCCTTCAGAGATGGCGTCGGCAATCGCAGGCTCCGCAGCCAGGCCCAGGTAGTCGTTGGAGCAGAACATCAGCAGCTCGCGGCCGTTGATGCTTTGGCGGGGCGCGGTGCCGTTGTCGGCGGTACGCAGTTTGCGCGTCAGGCTCTGCGCCGAGATGGTGGCGAGCTTGGCGCTCAGATGATCAAGCAAGGACATCGTTCAAGGTCGCCGTCACGGCCTGGGCCAGGAAGGCCGCGGTCGCGTCGTCGATCAAATAAGGGGGCATCAGGTAGACGGTGCCGCCGATCGGTCGGATCAGCAGTTCGTGTGCGCGCGCCGCGAGGTGGAAGCGCTCGGCGAAGCGCGGTGGCGCCTCTTGCACATCGAAGGCCAGGATCATGCCGCGTTGGCGCAGATGCTTCACACGCGGGGTGGATTGAGCCAGAGGCGCAAAGGCGCGGGTCAGGCGTTCGGCCTGGGCGCGGTTGGCGTCGAGCTGGCCGGCGTCGAAGCGGTCCAGCACCGCATTGGCGGCCGCACAGGCCAGCGGGTTGCCGGTGTAGGAGTGCGAATGCAGGAAGCCGCGCGTGACGTCCTCGCTCCAGAAGGCGGCGAACACGTCGTCCGTCGTCAGCACGAGGGACAGCGGCATGGTCCCGCCGGTGATGCCCTTGGACAGCAGCATGAAGTCAGGCCAATCGGCGCCGGTTTGTTCCCACGCGAAGAAAGTGCCCGTGCGGCCACAACCGACGGCGATCTCGTCGGCGATCAGGTGCACGCCGAACTCGCGCGTCAACTCGCGCAGGCCCTTCAGATAGGCCGGCGAGTACATGACCATGCCGGCCGCGCCCTGGATCAGCGGCTCGACGATGACGCAGGCTATTGAGGCGTGCCGTTCGGCCAGCAGCGCGCGCATCGCGGCCAGCGCCTCGGCCTCGTTGCCCAGGCGCGCGTCGGGTGACGCGACGATGTGGGCGCGCATCAGCAGCGCGTCGTAGGCGTCGCGGAAGACCTGCACGTCGGTCACGCTCAAGGCGCCCAGCGTCTCGCCGTGATAGCTGTTCTTCAGGCAGACGAACTCGCGCTTGGTCGTCAGGCCGCGGTTCTTCCACGAATGGAAGCTCTGCTTCAGCGCGATCTCGACGGCGCTGGCGCCATCGCTGCCGAAGAACACATGCCCGAGCGCGCCGCCGGTGCGCGCCGACAGCCGCTCGGCCAGCCGCACGGCGGGCTCGTGCGTGCAGCCGGCCAGCATCACATGGGGCAGGGTGTCGAGCTGGGCCTTGATGGCATCGTGCAGGGCCTTGTCGCTGTGGCCGAAGAGGTTGACCCACCAGGAGGAATTCGCATCGAAATAGCGCCGGCCGTCGGTATCGAACAGCCAGGGGCCGTCGCCACGCGCGATGGGCAGGGGCGGTACGTCGACGAGACGCGCCATCTGCGTGCAGGGGTGCCAGACGGCGGCGCGGCTGCGGATGGCGAGGGAGGAGGTCATGCGGGAGACAGTTGGCGCACGCGTTGAATCAGAGCGCGCAGGAATTTGAAGCACAGCCAGATCAGTGCGCCCATGACGATGAGCGCCAGGGCCAGCAGCGGGAAAAAGACGAAGGGATGGGCCACCGCGAGCCAAAGCATCGCGGGCACGGCCACATCGCCCAGCAGCGACAGGCCGATGTTGGAGAAGGGCTCGGGTGAGGTGTTGGCCGCCGCGCGCGTGCTGGCCTTGGCGGTGTGTGCCGTGGCCGCGAGGCCGCCGCCCAGCAGCGCCGCGACGATGCCCCAGGCCTGGCCATGGTCGCCCGCCCAACCGCTGACGAGGCCGGCCACCAGCGCCGCGCCGGCGGGAATGCGGATCAGGGTGTGCAATGCATCCCAGGCGCTGTCGACAAGAGGAATCTTGTCGGCCAGGAATTCGATGAAGGCCAGCACCGCGGCGGCGCCCATCACCAGCGGCGAGGCCAGCACTAGCAGGCTCGGCGGCAGCGCGATCCAGCCCCAATGCCCGGCGATGCCGACGAGCAGCACCGTCAGATACAGGCGCAGCCCGCTGGCCCAACCGAGTGCGGCGGCCAGGGCGAGCAGCTGGAGGGCGTCGAGCTTCATGCGCTCAAGCCGAGTCTGCTGCGCGATCTCGCGATGGCCTCAGCGTTGAAGGTGCCCGACAGGGCCGCGCGCAGGGCGTCCTTGCTTTGTGATCGAAGCGGAGACTCCGGCGAGTCCAGAAGCTGGTGCGCCGGGCGCATCGATGCAAACCATGGTTCGGCCTGCAGGTGAATGACCTCGGTCATGAGTGCCGCGCACGCGGCGATGGATTCGGCGTCCTGACCGTATTCGAATCGGGCCGTGTAGCGCGAAGCGGCAGCGTCCAGGCAACCGTCTATTTGCGGACCGTTCAGGTGCATGCCGTCTTTTTTCGTGTCGTTCAACACGCGAATTCCGAGGTGCATGCGAAACATCGGCCCGAAGGTGTACTTGTGGATATGGACAAACTCCACAACCAGTTCGCCAGGGCGCGTAAAGAAGGACGGCTTGGTTCGCGTGAAGGCGAGCGGCGCCAGGCCTTTGGCTAGCAGACGAAGCACCTTCTGCGCGTCCAGGCTTTCGCGCTTTTTTTCAAGGCTTCTCGGCTCTGCCGGCGCTGACGAAACTGCGTTCATCAAGGGGTCTCAGCCTGCCAGCCAACTCGGCTTGGCCTTGTTGAGGAAGCTCTGCACCCCTTCACGCCCTTCGGCGCTGGCGCGGATGTCGGCGATGCGGCGCGCGGTCATGTCGCGCAGCGCGGGTGTGATCTCGCGGCTGGCCACGTCCTTGACGAGTTGCTTGCAGGCGCGCGCGGCGGCGGGGCCGTTGGCGGCGACGGCGGCGACGAGTTCATCGACCTTGCTGTCCAGCGCATCGGCCGCGACGACCTCGTGCACGAGGCCCAGCGTCTTGGCCTCGGCGGCAGCAAAGCGCTCGGCCGTCACGAAATAGCGCCGCGACGCCTGCTCGCCCAGGGCCTTGACGACATAGGGGCCGATGGTGGCCGGCAGCAGGCCCAGCTTGGCCTCGCTGAGGCAGAAGCCCGCGGCATCCACCGCGACGACGATGTCGGCGCAGGCCACCAGGCCCACGCCACCGGCATAGACGTCGCCCTGCACGCGCGCAATCACCGGCACCGGGCAGGAATAGATCGCCCAAAGCATCTCGGCCAGCTTGGTGGCGTCGGCATGGTTCTCGTCCCAGGAGTAGCCGGCCATGGCCTTCATCCAGTTCAGGTCGGCACCGGCGCAGAAGGCCTTGCCCTCGGCGGCCAGCACGATGGCGCGCAGGTCGTCGCGCCGGCCCAGTTCGGTGAAGGCCTCGGTCAGCTCCTTGATCAACACCTCGTTGAAGGCGTTACGGACTTCGGGGCGGTTCAGCGTGACGCGGGCGACATGGCCCGCGGTCGTGACGGTCAGGCAGCTGCTCATGGGGAGGTCGGCTCGGGTTGGGCCGCGGCCAGCGGCTTGCACATCAGCACGGAACGGTAGGTCTTGCCCTGCCACTGCACGGCGCCGACCTCGGCATAGCCGCGGCGGGCATAGCGGGCGCGCAGGGCGAGGGCGGGCTCGGCCGTATCCAGCGCGATCTGTTGGTGGCCCTCGGCCTGGGCCCAGGCTTCGGCTGCCGCAATGAGTTGCTCGGCCAGGCCTTGGCCACGGCAATCGGGGTGGACCGCCAGCTGCGACAAGATGGCGGTGCCGGGCCGGGTGTACAGCGGCGGGGGCGGGTCGGCGATATAGGCCTCATCGGCAGGCTTGGGGCCGCGCACGGCAACGGTGCCCACGAGCCGGCCGCCCAGCTCGGCGACAAAGCCCTGGGCGCCGGCCAGACGGTCTCGCGTGACTTCCACGCTCTGATCCACCGCGGTGAAGTTCCAGCCCTGGGCGGCCAGGCTGGCGTAGGACGCATGCAGCAGATGGGTCAGCGTCTGCAGGCAGTCGGCGGCGGACAGGGGGCGGATGCTGATGTCAGGCATGGCTCATGGGGTTGCTGTCTGGGCGGTGCCAAGGCGCACGAGATTGGCTTTCAGCAGCACATGCGACTTGATGGTGCCGGCGCGGCACTCGACGTGGTTCGGATCGTCCAAGCTGCGGCCCTGGTAGTGGGAGACGATGCCGACGATGCCGTTGGCGCCGGCCTTGCGGGCGGCGAGCGCGAGCTTGTTCAGCGCATCGAGCAGCGCGCGATCGCAGACCTCGGCGTCGGTCGGCTTGCGGTAGCCGATGTCCTGGGTCGAGCCAATGCCGTGCACTTCGACGCCCGCGGTGAGGGCTGTGCCCTCGCCCGCTGTCGAGGCACCGAAGGCGACATGCAGATCGCCCATCAGGGCGCGCCCATCCGCGTTCAGCACCGGCGCGATGGGATGGATGATGGCGTCGTTGCGGGCCATGGCGGGCTGGCCGAGCCCCAGCGCAGCGGCTGCCAGCACAGGGGCCAGGCGAGACCAGGAAGGCAGATGCATCGCCATCACATCCGGAACACGCCGAACCTGGTCTCGGGAATCGGTGCGTTCAGCGACGCCGACAGCCCCAGCGCCAGCACGCGGCGCGTGTCGGCCGGGTCGATGACGCCGTCGTCCCACAGGCGTGCCGACGCGTAGTAAGGATGGCCCTGGTCCTCGTACTGCTGGCGCAGCGGTGCCTTGAAGGCTTCTTCCTCGTCGGCGCTCCAGGCGCCGCCCTTGGCCTCGATGGCATCGCGGCGGATGGTCGACAACACGCTGGCGGCCTGCTCGCCGCCCATCACCGAGATGCGCGCGTTCGGCCACATCCACAGGAAGCGCGGGCTGTAGGCGCGGCCGCACATGCCGTAGTTGCCGGCGCCGAAGCTGCCACCAATGATGACGGTGAACTTGGGCACCTGGGCGCAGGCCACGGCCGTCACCATCTTGGCGCCGGCGCGGGCGATGCCGTCGTTCTCGTATTTGCGGCCGACCATGAAGCCGGTGATGTTCTGCAGGAAGACCAGCGGGATCTTGCGCTGGCAGCACAGCTCGATGAAGTGGGCGCCCTTGTTGGCGCTCTCGGCGAACAGGATGCCGTTGTTGGCGACGATGCCGACCGGCATGCCCTCGATGTGGGCGAAGCCGCAGACCAGCGTGGCGCCGTAGCGGGCCTTGAATTCGTCGAACTCCGAGCCGTCGACGATGCGGGCAATGATCTCGCGGATGTCGAAGGGCTTGCGCGTGTCGGTGGGGATGACGCCGTGCAGTTCGGCCGGGTCGTGGGCGGGAGCCTTGGGCTCCTGCATCGCCAGCGGATTCGCCTTCGACCAGTTCAGCCGCGCGACCGACTGGCGCGCAATGGCCAGCGCATGCGTGTCGTTGTTGGCGAGGTGGTCGGCCACGCCCGACAGGCGGGTGTGCACATCACCGCCGCCCAGGTCCTCGGCCGTGACGACCTCGCCGGTGGCGGCCTTCACCAGCGGCGGGCCGCCCAGGAAGATGGTGCCCTGGTTCTTGACGATGATGGTCTCGTCGCTCATCGCCGGCACATAGGCGCCGCCGGCCGTGCAGGAGCCCATCACGACGGCGATCTGCGGGATGCCTTCGGCGCTCAGATTGGCCTGGTTGAAGAAGATGCGGCCGAAGTGGTCGCGGTCGGGGAAGACCTCGTCCTGGTTGGGCAGGTTGGCGCCGCCGCTGTCCACCAGGTAGATGCAGGGCAGGCGGTTCTGCTGGGCGATCTCCTGGGCGCGCAGATGCTTCTTGACGGTGATGGGGTAGTAGGTGCCGCCCTTCACGGTCGCGTCGTTGCAGACGATGACGCAGTCGACGCCCGACACGCGGCCGATGCCGGCGATGACGCCGCCGCCCGGCGCGGCGTTGTCATACAGGTTCAGGCCGGCCAGCGGCGCCAGCTCCAGGAAGGGCGTGCCCGGGTCCAGCAGCATCTCGACGCGGTCGCGCGGCAGCAGCTTGCCGCGCGCGGTGTGCTTGGCGCGCGCGGCGTCGCCACCGCCCAGCGCGATCTGCGCCAGCTTGGCGTTCAGGTCGTCGAGGTGGCCGCGCATGGCCTCGGCATTGGCCTTGAAGTCGGCCGAGCGGGGGTTGAGCTGGGTGTTCAAAACCGGCATGGTGTCTCCCGGCGAGCGCTGCCGAATCCAGGATTAAGCAAGGCTCAACTTAGTGTGAGCGGCCTTGTGAGCCGCGTAAGGTCCGCCAGAATAATCCAGGGTGAACACGGATGCAATGCCGACTTGAGTATTACTCAAGAATTGCGCAGAATGCGGCCTCGATGACGACCGCCGCCACCGCAGTGCCTCAGCGCAGATCCCCCGCCGGCCCCAAGGCCGAGCAGCGCGTGCGCGACATCCTGCGCGTCGGCCGCGAGGTGTTTGCCGAGCGCGGCTACGAGCGCGCCACGACGACCGAGATCGCCCAGCGCCTGGCCATCTCGGAAGCCACCGTCTTCACCTATTTCCGCGGCAAGCGCGAGCTCTGCATGCGCGTCATCCAGGACTGGTATGACGAGATCATCGACGCTATTCGAGCCGGCCTGCCGCGTGAGGCTTCGGTGCGCGAGCAGCTCGAGTTCGTCGTGCTGACGCATCTGCGCCTCTTCCTGATCCAGGGCACGGGGCTGTGTGCGCTGGTGCTGTCGGAGGGGCGCACCAAGGGCCAGGATCTGGGCGAAGGCTTTGTCGAGCTGCAGCGCCGCTACACCGCGCCGCTGATGGACCTGCTGTCCCGCGGCCAGGAGGCCGGCGAGGTCAGGCGCGACATCCCGCTGCGCCTGCTGCGCTCCCTCGTCTTCGGGCCGATGGAGCACATGCTGTGGGAGGTGGTCATCACCGGCCGCCAGATCGATGTGGAGATGAGCGCCCGCGACCTCGTCGCCCTGCTGTGGCCGGCCCTGCAGGCGCCGGACCAGGAACTGCAGAAGCTGCGTCGGCTGCGTGGCCAGCTGCAAGAGGCGCTGGGCCAGGTCTAACGGGTCCAGGCCTGCACAAGCACTGTCTCGCAGACCTTGAACAACAGCCAGGCCGCCATCGCCGCCAGGGTCGAGCCCAGCAGCTCCAGCAACTGCCGCAGGCCGCCGTCCTGCAGCCCTTGCCAGCCGTACTCCGACAGCAGGGCCGCGTTGGCGCTCACCAGCCGCACCAGGTCCAGCGTCAGCAGCCCGAAGGCGATGAAGCTCAGCACCATGATGCTGAAGCAGGCGATCCGGTGGCGGCGCAGCCAGCCGACGAAGCCCGAAATCGTGAGCATTGCGCGTACTCCTCCTGTGTTCGGCATTCTCAGTCATCGCTAGGATCCAAGCTCCTGCGAGGGAAGGGGAGGCGCCGATGAGTGCAATGAGAATCTGGCTCGCCATGAGTCTGCTGCTTGCCTGTGCCTGGGCGAGGGCGCAGACCGACGCGGTCGATGCGGACTGGCGCTACCGCATCCAGCCGGGTGACACCCTGATCACGCTGACCGATGCCTGGCTGGCGCCGCCCAAGACCTGGCGCGACCTGCAAAAGCTCAACCGCGTGCCTGACCCGCTGCGCCTCATGCCCGGCTCGACGCTGCGCATGCCCGTGGCATGGCTAAAGCGCGAGGCCAGCGTCGCCGAGGCCGTGTTCGCGCGCGGCCAGGTCACGCGCCAGCGCGGCAGCGCCAGCGAGGCACTGCTGGCGGGCGCCACGCTGCAGAGCGGTGACCGGATCAGGACCGGTGCCCAGTCCAGCGCCAGCCTGCGCTTCGCCGACGGCTCGCGGCTGCTGATTCCGCCGGAAAGCGACATCACGCTGGAACAGCTGCTGGTGCTCGGCCGCGGCGCCATCCCCGCCGTGCGCATCGGCGTGCAGCAGGGCGGCGCGGACAGCCGCGTCGCGCCCAACGCCCAGCGCGTGCCCCTTTACGAAGTGCGCACACCCCACGTGAACCTGGGCGTGCGCGGCACCGAGTTCCGCGTGCAGACGGCCGCTGGCGCCAGCCGCATGCAGGTGCTGTCCGGCGYCGTGCACGCCGATGGCCTCGGCCCCGACGTGGCCAGCGGCCAGGGCCTGTTGGCCGAAGGTGCGGCACGCTCGGTCGCGCCGCTGCTGCCGGCGCCCGACCTGGGCGGCCTGACCCCCGTGGCGGAAAGGCTGCCCCTGCATCTGGCCTGGGTCGGCGGCCCGGCAGGCGCCGCCACCTGGCGCGCCCAGCTCTTTGTGCAGGGCGACTTCGATCGCCTGCTGCTGGATGGCAAGTTCGGCGAACCGGCGGCGACCTGGCCCGAGGCCCGCGAACTGGCCGACGGCGACTACACGCTGCGCGTGCGTGCCATCGACGCGCGCGGCCAGGAGGGCGCCGCGGCTGACGTGAACATCCGCCTGCAGGCGCGGCCCGAGCCGCCCTTCATCCAGGCGCCGCCGCCCAACGCCGTGGTCTACAGCGGCAGCGGCAGCAGCAATGGCACTGTCATCGTGGTCTGGGCGCGCAACACCGCGGCGCCTCGCGTGCGACTGCAGGTGGCGCGTGACGCCGCGTTCCGCGACGTCGTGCTCGACACGCCGCCGCTGGACGACAACGGCAATCAGCTCGACCTGCCCTACGGCGAATACCACTGGCGCATCGCGGCGGTGGAGGCAGGGGGGCGCGTCGGGCCCTTCAGCGACGCGCAGCGCTTCTTCCTCGTGCCGCCGCCGCCCGCGCCGCCGCCGGCCGAGCCCGAGGTCAGTGGCGACGAGCTCAAGCTGCGCTGGCGCGCCGACGCCGGCGTCGCGCGCTATGAGCTGGAGTGGAGCAAGAACGAGGCCTTCGACGGGGCCGACGTGCAGCGCTTCGCGACCGACAAGGCCGAGGTCACGCTGCCCAAGCCCTCGCCGGGCAAATACTTCCTGCGCGCCCGGGCCTTCAACGCCACCGGCGCGGCCAGCCCCTGGGGCCAGACGCAGATGATCGAGCAGGCCTATCCGCGCTGGCTCTGGTTGCTGCCGCTGCTGCTGGTGCCGTTGCTGTGAAACCGCTGCCTTGAAACGCTGGCCCTGGCTCGCCCTGCCCGCAGCCCTGCTGCTCTGGGCATTGCTGAGCCTGACCGGCGCCCAGCCGCGCATCGACCGCGCCATCGGCGACCTGCTGGTGCGCGCCGCGGCGCCGCCTGCGGCTGCACCCACCAGCGTCGTGGTCGACATCGACGACGCGTCCTTGCGCGCGCTGCGCGAGCCGCTGGGCGAGTGGCCGTACTCGCGCGAGGTTCATGCGCTGATGCTGGACTACCTCGGCCAGGCCGGCGCCCGCCTCGTCGTCATCGACATCGTCTTCTCCGGACCGCGCGAGGGCGATGCGCGGCTGGCATCGGCGCTGGCCTCCGGCCCGCCGACGGTGCTGGCCGCGGCGGGGCTGCGCCAGCG